>CAMARK010000063.1 GCA_945860205.1 Reyranella massiliensis 521
ATGGCATTGTAGAGGTCAACGGTTCGATCCCGTTTGGCTCCACCAACTAAATCAAGGGCCTAGCCGGCAACGGCTGGGCCCTTCGATTTTTGTGGTAGGCGATTTTGCGGCAGGCGACGACATGAAGGCGACGGCATGGACTATCTGAAGGAACTGGCCGCACGGGCCAACCTCAGTGCGACATGGGAGGCCTGGACACCGGAGTACCGGGTTCTGGCGATCGCGGTCGCCCTCGCCTTCGCCTATTGGGCACTGCGCGTGGCGGTGCCTGCCGTCGTGCGAATCCTGCGGCCGGTGCTGCTGGCGGTGTTCGTCTTCGGCGCCGTCTGGGCCTTGTTTCCCGAGGCGACCTGCTCGATCGACCTGATCTCGAAGCTGCCGGTCCTCTGTTCGCGCTAGGATGCAGGCGAAATGTCTGCTTCCGCTTCCCGATCGATCGCCATCCGCGGCCCGGCACTCAGCTTCACCGGCGATCCGTTCCGCGACGGGCTCGAGGCCACGATGGTCCACGAGTCCGACGCCATCGTTGCCATGACGGACGGCCGCATCAGCCATTTCGGGCCGGCGAGCCTAGTAGCGCCGCTGCTGCCGGCCGGCACCGAGGTGCGCGACTATGGAAGCGACGCGCTGATCTCGGCGGGCTTCATCGACACCCACGTCCACTATCCGCAGACGCCGATGATCGCGAGCCACGGCGCCCAGCTCCTCGACTGGCTGAACAGGTACACCTTTCCGACCGAACTCAAGTTCGCCGACAAGGGCTACGCGCGCGATATTGCCAAACTGTTCCTGCGCGAAAACCTGCGGAACGGCATCACCACGAGCTGCGTCTACTGCACCGTCCATCCGCACTCGGTCGACGCGCTGTTCGAGGAAGCCGAGGCGCTCGGCCTGCGCCTGGCCGCGGGCAAGGTGCTGATGGACCGCAATGCTCCCGAGGGCCTGCTCGATACCGCGCAGTCGGGTTACGATGAATCGCAGGCACTGATCGCCAAGTGGCATGGCCGCGGCCGGCTACTCTATGCCATCACGCCGCGTTTCGCCGGCACCAGCACGCCGGCCCAGCTTGCCGCCGCGGGCGCGCTATGGCGCGAAAACAGCGACTGCCTGATGCAGACCCACATCGCCGAATCGCGCGACGAGGTCGCCTGGATCAAGGAGCTGTTCCCCGAGCGCCGGAACTATCTCGACGTCTACGATCACCACGGCCTGTGCGGGGCACGCGCGGTGTTCGGCCACGGCATCTGGCTGGACGAACCCGAGATGCAGCGCCTGCACGAGAGCGGTGCCGCGATCGCCCATTGCCCGACGTCGAATTTCTTCCTCGGCAGCGGCGCCTTCGACATCGCGCGTGCCGTCCGAAAGGAGCGGCCGGTGCGGGTCGGGTTGGGCACCGACATCGGCGCCGGCACGTCGTTCTCGATCATGGCGACGCTCGACGCCGCCTACAAAGCCAGCCAGCTCAACCGCCAGTCGCTGTCGGCCGGCCACGCCTACTATCTCGCCACCCGCGGCGCCGCGCGGGCGATGTACCTCGACGACAAGATCGGCAGCCTCGCCGCCGGCATGGAAGCCGATCTCGTGGTGCTCGACATGCGGTCGACGCCGCTGATCGATGCCCGCATGAGCGGGGCACGGGACTTTCCCGAACAGCTCTTCATCCAGATGACACTGGGCGACGACCGGGCGGTTCAGGCGACCTACGTCGCCGGCCGGCTGGCCTACGTCAAAACCCCGGGTGTTGTGTGAAATTTGGGTTGCGGCCCATAAATATGGTGGCCGACCCGTTTTGTTCAGAGTACGATTTCCTCGGTAGCTGAAGGAGGTTGCTTATCCGTCCAAGGACTTTGCGCCCAGACGGAGTTTGGATCACTGGCGGTGCTTCCGCCGAGTGCTCTTGCAGCCGCACCCTCGGTACTGCCCATCGTCGACGCCTCCGCTTTGCGGGGGCGTTTTTTATTGTCGGTGATGGGTTCCGTTCCTCTGTCACAGCCTCCGGAGTACGCAAATGGCAAAACGCGCCACACGCCGCGCCAAGCTGCATGCCGTCGATAGCGCCCGTGTCCACAATCTCGTCTTCGACAAGTCTCCGGCCAACGACAGGGATCAGAGCTACCTCCGAAAAGTCCGGCCGCGCAGCGACAACCAACGCATATTGATGGAGGCCATAGAGGCGAAACCGCTCACCGTCGCCCTCGGCCCGGCCGGCACCGGCAAGACCTATCTGGCGATCTGCGCCGCCGTGGAAGCGCTGGATTCCGGTTCGGTGACGCGCATCGTGCTGTCGCGACCGGCGGTCGAGGCCGGCGAAAACCTCGGCTTCCTGCCGGGCGACATGCGCGAAAAGCTCGATCCCTACCTGCGCCCGCTGTGGGATGCGCTGAACGACCGGCTGGGCGCCAAGCGCCTGCGCCAGCATCTCGACGACGGCACGATCGAAATCGCGCCTGTCGCGTTCATGCGCGGACGCACGCTCAACAACAGTTTCGTCCTGATCGACGAGGCGCAGAACTGCACCTATGGCCAGCTCAAGATGCTGCTGACACGCCTCGGCTGGCATTCCACCATGGTCATGACCGGCGATCCCGACCAGACCGATCTGCTGCCGGAACTCTCGGGCCTGGCGTCGATCGGCAAGAAACTGGACGGGATGGACGACGTGTCGGTGGTGCGTCTCACGGATCAGGATGTGGTCCGCCACCCCCTGGTTGGCCGCATGCTGTCGGTGCTTTAAAGCGACCGAACTTATCCACACATTGAAGCGCGGCAGACGATTGGACTGAATCGGGAACGTCTGCCGCGGCGAGTCGATAATTTGGAATGGAAATAATCTGAATAGATCATGTATATCAATGCATTGGAGTGCCAATAATGCCCGGCTGCCACTGCATTCTCATTGAGTCAATACAGTGACGTTGGCGTAACGTCCGGCGGACACCAAGTTTCTTCACAGACTTCCCCACATGGCCTTTGCCGTCTTGTCGGCGGGCACCCGTCGACCCATTGTGCGCGCCCATCCGGCCCACCCTCCGGCCTCCAAGCGATCACGCCCCGTGAGCATCGAAACCGAAACCGACCAGAAGCCCAGCGAAGGCACGCTCGCCGACGGCATGCGGACCATCGCCGAGTTCGTGCGCACCCTGCCGCGCAAGCCCGGGGTCTATCGCATGATCGCGGCCGACGGCGAGGTCCTCTATGTCGGCAAGGCGAAGTCGCTGCGCAGCCGCGTCGCCGCCTACACCCAGCCGACCCGGCTGGCGACCCGGCTGATGCGCATGGTCTCGGCAACCACGACCATGGAATTCTCGGTCACCGACAGCGAAGCCGAGGCGCTGCTGCTCGAGAACAACCTGATCAAGCGCTTCCGGCCGCGCTTCAACGTTCTGCTGCGTGACGACAAGTCGTTCCCCTACATCGTCATCCGCCGCGACACCGAATGGCCGCAGCTCGCCAAGCATCGGGGCGTGCGCGAGGCCGGCAACGAGTATTTCGGCCCCTTCGCCTCGGCCACCGCGGTCAACCGCACGCTCTACGCGCTGCAGCGCGCCTTCCCACTCAGGTCCTGTTCCGACGGCGTGTTCAGCACGCGCACCCGACCCTGCCTGCAGTTCCAGATCAAGCGCTGCACGGCGCCGTGCGTCGGCCGCATCGAGAAGGCCGAGTATGCGTCGATCGTCGATGAGGTGCGCGGCTTCCTGGGCGGGCGCAACCGCGAGATCCAGCAGGCGTTGTCGCAACGCATGGAACAGGCATCGGCCAATCTCGAGTTCGAGGGCGCCGCCGTCCTGCGCGACCGCATCCGCGCGCTGACCCAGATCCAGTCGCATCAATCGATCAGCCTGCCCTCGATCGAGGAAGCCGATATCTTTGCGGCGCACGCCGATGGCGGCCAAGTGTGCGTACAAGTGTTCTTCCTGCGCGCCGGCCAGAACCTCGGCAACCGTGCCTATTTCCCGAGCCATGCGCGCGAGCTCGAGCAGGAGGCGGTGCTGTCGGCCTTCATCGGCCAGTTCTACGAATCGCGGCCGGCGCCCAAACTGATCCTGACCAGCCACGACGTCGCCGAGCGCGAGTTGCTGGAAAGCGCGCTGGCGATCAGCGCCGGCCACAAGGTCGAGATCCGCCATCCCAAGCGCGGCGACCAGAAGGACGCCCTCGACCAGGCCGTTTCGAACGCCCGCGAGGCGCTGGCGCGGCGGCTGGCCGAGCGCGGCACGCAGCGCACGCTGCTGGAAGGCGTGGCGCGCGTCTTCGGACTGGAATCGCCGCCCGAGCGCATCGAGGTCTACGACAACAGCCACATCCAGGGCGCTGCGCCGATCGGCGCCATGATCGTGGCCGGTCCCGAAGGCTTCATGAAGAACGCCTATCGCAAGTTCAATATCAAGACCGAGGGCGCGGCAGGCGACGACTTCGCCATGATGCGCGAGGTCATGAGCCGCCGCTTCGGCCGCGCGCTCAAGGAAAATCCCGAGCGCGACGAGGAGCACTGGCCCGACCTGGTGCTGATCGACGGCGGCCAGGGCCAGCTCGAGGCGGCGCGGCAGGTGGCGGTCGAACTTGGCCTCGAAGACATCGTCATGGTCGGCATCGCCAAGGGCCCGGACCGCAATGCGGGACGCGAGCGCTTCTTCATGCCTGGCCGTCCGCCCTTCTCGCTCGAGCAGCGCGACCCCGTCCTGTATTTCCTCCAGCGTCTGCGCGACGAGGCCCATCGCTTCGCGATCGGCACTTACCGCACGCGCCGTGCGGCTGACTTCACGCGGTCTGCCCTCGACGAGGTGCCGGGGATCGGCGCCGGCCGCAAGCGCGCGCTACTCAATCACTTCGGCAGCGCCCGTGCCGTGGCCGTGGCAACGATCGAGGACATCAAATCCGTGCCGGGCATCTCGGGCGCGATTGCCCAGAAAATCCATGACCACTTCAGGGGCGGTCGCTAAGGTCGAGGGACATGCTGTTCAACCTCCCCAATCTGCTGACACTGTCGCGGATCGCCGCCATTCCGCTGGTCATCGCGTGCTTCTGGCTCGACCGCGGCTGGGCGCAGTGGCTGTCGATGATCCTGTTCGTGATCGCCGCCGTGACCGACTGGTTCGACGGCTATTTCGCGCGCCGCTACCACCAGATTTCCCGCCTCGGCCGGTTCCTCGATCCCATCGCCGACAAGCTGCTGGTCGCCGCCGCCTTGGTGATGCTGGTCGACAGCGGCACGTTGCGCGGCCTGAACGTGCTCGCGGCGCTGATCATCCTGGCGCGCGAGATCCTGGTCTCCGGGCTGCGTGAGTTCCTGGCCGAGCTGCGAGTAGGCCTTCCGGTCAGCCAGCTCGCCAAATGGAAGACCGGCGCGCAAATGGTGGCGATCGCCGCGCTGCTGGTTGGCGATGCCGCCTCACCCTACGTCACGCAGGTCGGCATCGTGCTGATCTGGGTCGCCGCGGCGCTGACCCTGATCACCGGCTACGACTATCTGCGGACCGGCCTCAAGCACATGGCCGAGGATTCGCCCCCGCCGGGCGGCCAGAAATGAAAGTGCGCTACTTCGCCTGGATGAAGCGGACCGTCGGCCTGCCCGAGGAAGAGGTCACGCCGCCGGCCGAAGTCAAAACCGTGGGCGACCTCGTGGTCTGGCTGCGCGCCCGCAGCGCCGGCCATGCCGAGGCGCTGGCCGCGGGCGCGGCCTTCGGCGCCGCCGTCGACCAGCGCACGGCCTCGTTCGACGCGCCGCTGGCCGATGCCCGCGAGGTCGCGTTCTTTCCACCCTTCACCGGCGGCTAACCCCGTGACCGTTCGCGTCCAGCAGGGCGATTTCGACGTTGGCGCCGAGCTCGACGGACTCACCCGCGGCAACCGGAAGATCGGCGGGCTGGCGGTGTTCGTGGGCCTGGTGCGCGAGATGCACATGCGCGACGGCCTGCATCGCGAGCGCATCGAGGCCATGACCCTGGAGCACTATCCCGGCATGACCGAGAAGGCGCTCGAGGACATCGAGGCCGAAGCGCAGCGGCGCTGGCCGCTCGAGGCGACGCTGATCGTGCATCGCCACGGCCGCCTGGAAGCTGGCGATCGCATCGTCCTGGTGGCGGTCGGATCGCCGCACCGCGACGCGGCCTTCGAGGCCTGCGAATTCCTGGTCGACTGGCTCAAGACCAAGGCGCCGTTCTGGAAACTCGAAGAGACGCCGAGCGGCGAGAAATGGGTCGAAGCCCACGAGGGCGACGACGCCGCTGCTGCGCGCTGGGCCAAGAAGTAGCGCCACGGACGTCAGCCCAACGCCACCAGCGCCAGGTCGGAAAAGCCGCGCGCGCGCAGCCGGTCCGCCGCCATCAGCGCACGCTGGCCGCTGCGGCAGCACAGCACGACACGGCCCCCACGCGAGGACAGCAACTCTATAGTGTCGACCGTGAGCCGCTCCGCGCCGGCAAAAGGTGAGACCGGCGCCTCGTCGAGGCCGCGCAGATCGACGACGGTATCGTCGGCGCTCACCTCTTCAGGCGCGATGAAGGGCACGAAGGCCTCGGGCTCGAGACTGCCGGCGAAGCCGAAGCCGCCGAACGCCAACCGGCGCGCGTCGAAAGTGACCACCCGTCCCAGCACCGTGGGCTCAAGACCGAGAAGCAGATGCAGCGCGAGATGGGCTTGCAGCCCGCCCAGCACCGCCACCGCCGTGCCGAGCACGCCGACCGTGTCGCAGGTGCCGCCATCGACCGAGACCTCGGGGAAAACCGCGCGATAGCTGGGGCCGCCACCGCAGAAGGCGCCGGCATAACCCGTCATGCCGATCACCGAAGCGCTGACCAGCGGCTTGGCCACGGCTTGGCAGGCGTCGCTCAGAATATAGGTGACGGCGAAGCTGTCGGCGGCATCGACCACGACGTCGGCGCCAGCCACGAGGCGGGCGACGTTCTGCGGCGTCAGGCGCTCCGCCACGGTGTCGAAGCAGACCTCAGGATTAAAACCCTGCAACGCGTCCCGCGCCGCTTCGACTTTCGGCCGGCCGATGTCGGACATGCGGTAGAGCGGTTGGCGATGGAGGTTGGTCACCTCGACCGTGTCGTGGTCGACAACCGTGATCCGCCCGACGCCGGCGCCCACCAAATACTGCAGCACCGGACAGCCGAGACCGCCCGCGCCGACCACGAGCACCGACGCCGCGGCGAGCTTCGCCTGGCCGGCCGGGCCGACCTCGCCCAGGATCGTCTGGCGCGCGTAGCGGCTCGTGCCCGTCGTCATGACTTTCTCGTCGCGGCGATCCACGCCTTCGCCTGTCCGATCGGGTCCGCGTGGTTCACGATGTCGCCCACGACCGAGGCAATATCCGCGCCGGACTTCAGGCACAGTAGCGCGCGCTCGAGCGTCAGCCCGCCGATGGCAACCAGCGGCCGGTCGCCGATCAGCTTCTTCCACTCGAGGAGCTTCTTCGTGCCTTGCGGTGCCCACGGCATCTGCTTCAGCTTGGTCGGGTAGATCGGCCCCAGCGCCACATAGTCGGGATCGATCGCCAGGCCCTTGTCGAGTTCGGCGTGATCGTGCGTGCTGACGCCGATGCGAATGTTGGCGCGCCGCAGCGCCTTGATGTCGGCATCGACGAGATCTTCCTGGCCGAGATGGACCCAGGCGCAGCCCTCGTCGATGGCGACCTGCCAGTAATCGTTGACGATGAGGTGCGCGCCATGCGCCGCGCAGACCGCCTTGGCGTCGCGCACCTGGCGACGCACCTCGTCGTCGGGCTGCTCCTTGATGCGGAGCTGGATCAGCTTCGTGCCGACAGGCACCAGCTTCGCCACCCAGCCGGCATCGGGCACGACGGGATAGAACGGATCGAGCATGTACCTAATCTCCAAGCGCTGCTTTGCCGATCACCGGCGTGGACGGCGCGGCCATGTCGCGCGGTTCCAGCGGCTGGGCAAGATAGGCGGTGCGGCCGGCCTCGACGGCAAGCGCAAAGGCCCGCGCCATGGCGACGGGATCGCCTGCTTCGGCGACCGCCGTGTTGAGCAGCACCGCGTCGTAGCCCAGCTCCATGGCCGACGCAGCATGCGAGGGCACGCCGAGGCCGGCATCGACCACCAGCGGAATCTCGGGGAAGTGCGCCCGCAATGATTTCAGGCCGTAGACATTGTTGAGGCCGCGGGCCGAGCCGATCGGCGCGCCCCACGGCATCAGCACGCGGCAGCCCGCCTCGACCAGCCGGTCGGCGACCACCAGATCCTCGGTCGTGTAGGGAAACACCTCGAAACCGTCCTCGGACAAGATGCGCGCCGCCTCGACCAGGCCGAAGACATCGGGCTGCAATGTGTCGGAGTCGCCGATCACCTCGAGCTTGATCCATGTCGTGTCGAACAGCTCGCGCGCCATGTGGGCGGTCGTCACCGCTTCCTTCACGGAATGGCAGCCCGCCGTGTTGGGCAGCACACGCACGCCGAGCGACCGCACCAGCGACCAGAAGCTCTGGCCGGCACGGTCGCTGCCGCTCTCGCGCCGCAGCGACACCGTCACGACCTCGGCCGCCGAGGCCTTGATCGCCTCGGCCAGGATCGCGGGCGATGGATAGCGTGACGTCCCGAGCAGCAGGCGCGATTTGAGTTCGACGCCGTAGAAGGACATCGCCTAGCCTCCCTGCATCGGCGCCACCACCTCGACACGGTCGCCGTCGGTGAGGGCCGTGACCGGCCGCGCGGGCGCCGCCACGAAGCGGCCGTTCACCGCCGTCGCGATCTTGCGGCCGCCGTAGCCCAAGGCTTCCAGGGCCGCCGCCAGCGTCCCCGGCTCGACGTCATGCGCGTCGTCGTTCAGGAAAATCCGCATCGTTGGTCTCCATCTGAATGGTATCGGCAACCTGCCGCGCCAGATCGGGCGCCAGCAGGAAGCCGTGACGGAACAGGCCGTTGGCGTGGAGCACACGGCCCTCGCGCCTGACCTGCGGCAGGTTGTCGGGAAAGGCCGGGCGCAGATCGGCGCCGAGTTCGATGATTTCGGCCTCGCCGAAAGCGGGATGAAGCGCGTAGGCCGCGTTCAGCAACTCGACCGCCGAACGCACGCTCACGGGCCCGCGTTGCTCGCTCTCGATCATGGTGGCGCCGATCATGAAGAGGCCGTCGCCGCGCGGCACGATATAGAGCGGGATGCGCGGATGCAGCATGCGGACGGGGCGCGCCAGCGCGACGTCGCGGCAGCGCACCACCACCATCTCGCCGCGCACGCCGCGCAGGTCAGGCAAGGCATCGCGCGCGGCAAGGCCGCGGCAGTCGACGACGAGGTCGCCCGGCGCGGCCTCGGGCAGCAGATCGACACCGAAGCGGATCGGGACGCCGCGCTCGGCGAGACGTTCGACCAATGCCGCCAGCGCCCGGCGCGGTTCGAGATGGCCCTCACCGGCAAAGAACAGCCCGCGCCTGAAACGACCGGCGAGATCGGGTTCGAGGGCGGCGATGCGGTCGGCATCGACCCAGTCGAAATGGTCGGTGCGACCGGCGAAGCGCGTAAGGTCGGCCGCATCGCGCGACTGGGCCACCACCAGCGTGCCCTTGCGGACGGTGCCGGGGAAATGACCCGCCCACCAGTCGAGCGCTAGCGCCCCCCTCCCCGCGACCGCGGCATCCGTCGTGGCGCGCTCGCACCACGGCGCCAGCATGCCGCCGGCCTGCCATGAGCAGGCGCCGTCACCTAGCGCGCGGCCGCGATCGACCACCTCGACCCGGGCGCCGCGGTCGGCAAGCTCCAGCGCGCAGCAAAGACCTGCGACGCCGGCGCCTATAACAGTGACAGAAAGTCGTTCCACTCGATGAACTCCCGTTCCTTCGCCGGCATGATCCGGATCAGGTTCAAAGGGTTCAGCCGGTCGGCTGTCTCAGCCCGGTCGCCTTGCGAAAACCGGACACCCCTCGGACGTCATCGAGAAAAGGGGATTGAAACCCCTTATGTCAAGCCGCCAGCGGCTTGGCTGGCGCCGCCAGATGCGTCGACTCGCCATAGCCTTCGGAATCGGGCTCGCGGACCAGCTTCTGGAAGTCGGCCATCAGGGTCCGTGCCACCGGCCCGGCCTGGTAGTGATGCCCGTCGACCGAGCCCACCGGCACGATCTCGGCAGCCGTGCCGGACAGGAATACCTCGCTGGCCCCGGCAAGCTCCTCGGGCATGACCGTGCGCTCCTCCACGGCCATGCCGCGCTTCTTCGCCATGCCCATGACGGCGCGCCGCGTGATGCCATCCAGGAAGTTCTCCGGCGTCGGCGTCACCAGGGTGCCGTCGATGACGAGGAAGATGTTGGCGCCGGTCGACTCGGCCAGGCGGCCCTTCCAGTCGAGCATCAGCGCATCGTCGAAGCCGGCTTTCAGGGCGCGGTCCTTCTCGATGCCGCAGATGACGTAGAGACCCGCGACCTTGGCATGGCCCGGTGCCGTTTCCGGCGACGGGCGCCGGTATTTGGCCATGGTGACGTTGATGCCGCTGTCGCGCGCCTGGATGGAGAGCTTGCCCTCCTGGTCCCACGGCGCGATGGCGAGATGCACCGACGTGCCGATGCCCGACACGCCCAGTACTTCCGAACCGCGCCAGGCGATCGGGCGGACATAGCCCTGGCGCAGATTGTTGGCCTTCACGACGGCGCGCGTCGCCTCGTCGATCTGCTCGCGCGTCCACGGCAGGTCGTAGTCGAGCAGGCGGGCGGAATTGATGAGGCGGGCGCTGTGGGCCGAGAGCCGGAAGACGCGGCCGTCGTAGATGCGCTCACCCTCGAACACCGCCGAGCCGTAATGCAGGGCATGGGTGAGGACGTGCATCCGGACGTCGCGCCACGGCGCCAGCTTGCCGTCGATCCAGATGAAGCCGTCGCGATCATCCATTGTTGCGGACATTGCGATGTCTCCTTCCAAAAGATTCCGAATGGACCTTTTTTAAGGCCCAGATAGCAATCTTCGGAAAATATATGTCAGTATTACTGACATTGTCAATAATGCTGACCCCGAGCGGTGTACAGACTGCGAGTCCCGGCCATTTCCGCCGTTTCGATCAGGTCAGGAGAGGAGTCATGTCAGGGTCGCCCTTCCGCATCGCCCGCTGGTAGGCATCGCGTCCGCCGATGCGCTGGAGATAGGCCAGGATGGCGGGATAGGGCGAGATATCGAAGGGCAGGAAGAGGCGCATGGTCGTCAGCGTGAAGACGTTCATGATCTCCGCCGTCGTGAACTCCTTGCCGGCGAAATAGTCGACCTTGCCCAGTCGAGTCTCGACCAGGCCGAGCGCGAGCGCGAGCCGCGCCTTCATGGCGAGCAGCATCGGATTGTCCGCCGGCAGGTTCAACCGGCCGAGGATCATGTTCCGTCCCGTGGCCGGCTGCAGCGTGCCGTTGGCGAAATGGAACCAGTAGAGGAACTGGGCGAAGTCGGGATGATCGGGGCCGAGCGTGAGCCGTCCCTTGCCATACTTCGCCGTGATGTACTCGACGATAGCGCCCGACTCGGCCAGCACGAGATCGCCGTCGGTGATCACCGGCGCGGCGCCGATCGGATGCAGCGCCTTGTAGTCGGCCTGCGCGAGCCGGGTGACGGGATGACGGTCGTAGACCTTCAGCTCGTAGGGAATGCCGAGTTCTTCGCACAGCCAGACGATGCGTTCGGACTGCGACTTGCCGAGATGATGAACGGTGAGCATGCGACAGAAAATGTCGGAAAAACGGTGGGTCCGCAACGTCGGCTCACTGGCCGGCTCACCGGGGTGTCAACGCCGCGCACCCGCTCTATAGTCGCGCCCAGTTAATGGCATGGCTGAAACAAGATCCCCCGCCAATCCTTTGTTCCTGCGCGAGGAGGAACTGCGTCAAGGCATCGAGCTGATGTTCTATGCCTACCGGGATTTCACGTTCGAATCGGACCAACACCTCAGGCGCTACCAGCTCGGCCGGGCGCATCACCGCGCGCTCTACTTCATCGGCCGCCACCCCGGCGAGACCGTCGGCCATCTGCTGTCGATCCTCAAGGTCACCAAGCAGTCGATCAGCCGCGTCCTGAAAGACCTTCTCGAACAAGGCTACGTCGAGCAGAAGAGCGGCGCGCGCGACCGGCGCGAGCGAAGGCTGTGGCTCACCGAAAAAGGCGCGAAGCTCGAGCTCGACCTGACCACCCGGCAGAGCCAGCGCTTCGCCCGTGCCTACCGCGAAACCGGCGCCGACTCGGTCGAGGGCTTCCGCAAGGTCCTGCTCGGCCTGCTCGATCCCGCCGAACGGGCCGTGGTCGACAAGCGGGTCAGGGGCGGACGCTGAGCGTCATGGACGCCTCGGCCGACAAGCCGCACATCCTGGTGGTCGACGACGACACCCGCCTGCGCGAGCTGCTGAAATCGTTCCTGTCGCGCAACGGCTTTCGCGTCAGCACCGCGGGCCACGCCGCCGAGGCGCGGCAGCGCTTGGCCGCGCTCGACTTCGACCTGATCGTGCTCGACGTCATGATGCCGGGCGAGACCGGCCTCGCCTTCGCAACCCAGCTGCGCCGCACCGACAACGTCCCGATCCTGATGCTGACGGCCATGGGCGACACCAAGGACCGCATTGCCGGTCTCGAGACCGGCGTCGACGACTATCTCGGCAAGCCATTCGAGCCGCGCGAGCTGCTGCTGCGCATCCAGAGCGTGCTGCGCCGTGGCCGGTCGGGCGCCGCGCCGCCGGCCGAACCGCAGCGCCTCGCGACGTTCGGCCCGATGCAGTTCGACGCCGAACTGGGCGAGCTCACGCAGAAAGGCAAGCGCGTGGCACTCACCGACGCCGAGGTGGCGCTGCTGCGCGCCTTCGCCAGCCGCATGGGTGAGCCGCTGAGCCGCGAGACGCTGTGCAAGATGGTCGGCAGCGCCGTCAATGAACGCGCCATCGATGTGCAGGTGACGCGGCTCAGGCGCAAGATCGAGCCCGACCCGTCCTTTCCGCGCTACCTGCGCACCGTCCGCGGCCAGGGTTATAGGCTGGTCGACGCATGAGGTGGGGCGCCGCCCGCGACGTCTTCGAGCGCATCGCCACCTGGGCCGACAGGCATTCGCCGCAAACGCTGTTCGCGCGCGCCCTGATCATCATCGTCGTGCCAATGCTGCTGCTGCAGGCGCTGTCGGCCTGGTGGTTCTACAGCCAGCGCGGCGACAACGTCACCAACCGCCTCGCCATCCTGCTGGTGCGCGACCTGCGCGTGCTGATTGCGCTGCGCTCCGACTTTCCCGACGAGGAGCACCGCGCCTGGATCCTGCACCGCTCGGCGCAGGACCTGCTGCTGTTCGTCAGCTTCCGCAAGGGCATCGTGCGGCCGTTCAAGCAGCCGGAGTATTTCGACATCGTCGCGCGCGAGGTCCAGGGCGCGCTCGAGGCCGACCTCAAGCGGCCCTTCTACATCGACAACGATGTCGGCGGCGGCCAGATGCTGATCGAGATCCAGCTCAACGACGGCGACGTCATGGACGTGCTGGTGCCGCACGTCCGCCTGACCTTCGGCTCCAGCTTCGCCTACGTGCTGGCCCAGCTCGGTCTTGCGCTGGTGCTGTTCGGCCTCGCCATCTGGTTCATGCGCCGCGAACTCGTGCCGATCGAGCATCTCGGCGTCGCCGCCGATGCATTGGGCAAGGGCCGCGACGTGCCCGACTTCGCCTTCTCCGGCGGCACCCGCGAGGTCCGCAACGCCGCCACCGCCTTCCACACCATGCGCATCCGGCTGCACCGCTCGACCCAGCAGCGCACCGAGATGTTGGCCGGCGTCAGCCACGACCTCCGGACGCCGCTCACCCGCATGAAATTGTCGCTGGCACTGCTGCCGGAGTCGCCCGAGACCAAGGAGCTGGCCGACGACGTCTCCGACATGGCGCGCATGATCGAGGGCTATCTCGCCTTCGCCCGCGGCGAGGGCGACGAGGACCCGGCCCCGGTCGATCTGAGCGAGATCCTGGAGGACGTGGCCGCCGGCGCGCGGCGCGACAATGCCAATGTCGAGGTGAGCTGGCAGGGCGACATGAACGTCGAGCTGCGCGCACTCGCCATCAAGCGCTGCCTGACCAACCTGGTGTCGAACGCGCTGCGCTACGGCAGCAGGGTCAAGCTCCAGGCGGTGCGCGGCCGCACCTCGGTCGAGATCATCATCGACGACGACGGCCCCGGCATCCCGCCCGACAAGTACGAGGACGTGTTCCGGGCGTTCTTCCGCCTCGACGAATCGCGCAACGTCGACACCGGCGGCGTCGGCCTCGGCCTCACCATTGCGCGCGACGTGGCGCGCAGCCACGGCGGCGACGTGGCGCTCGATGCCTCGCCGCTGGGCGGTTTGCGCGTGGTCGTGCGAATTCCGCTATGAGCAGCGGACCGCGGACTTGCAGCTAGGCGGTCTGTGCTACAGTCGGGAAAATATCCGAGAGAAAAATGTCCAAGACACCGTCACTCAAATTCGTCCGCCATCCGCATCCCGCCCCGCTCGCCGCCGACAAGCGCGCCGAACTCCTGAAGAACCCGGGCTTCGGTCGTGTCTTCTCCGACCACATGGTGACCATTCGCTACAGCGAGTCCGAGGGCTGGCACGATGCACGGGTCGAGCCGCGCGCGCCGATCCCGTTGGATCCGGCCGCCGCCGTCCTGCACTACGCCCAGGAAATCTTCGAAGGATTGAAGGCCTATCGCACCGCCGGCGGCGGCGCGACGCTGTTCCGTCCACGGGAGAATGCGCGCCGCTTCCAGGACTCGGCCGAGCGGCTGGCCATGCCGGTCCTGCCGGAAGATGTGTTCCTCGAGGCCGTCGACCAGCTGGTCAGCGTCGACCGCGACTGGATCCCCGATGGCGACGGTAGCCTCTACATCCGCCCCTTCATGTTCGCCAACGAGATCTTCCTCGGCGTGAAGCCCTCGTCGGATTATCTCTTCATCGTCATCGCCTCGTCGGTCGGCGCCTATTTCAAGACCAGCGCGCCCGCGGTTTCCGTCTGGGTGTCGCCGGATTACACGCGCGCCGCCCCGGGCGGCACGGGCGCGGCCAAGTGCGGCGGCAACTATGCCGCCAGTCTTATCGCGCAGGCGGAAGCGACCAAGCATGGCTGCGACCAGGTCGTGTTCCTCGACGCCGCCGAGCGGCGCTGGGTGGAGGAACTGGGCGGCATGAACATCTTCTTCGTCTTCGACGACGGCTCGATGGTGACGCCGCCGCTCGGCGGCACGATCCTGCCCGGCATCACCCGCTCGTCGCTGCTGACGCTGGCCAAGGACAAGGGCATCGCGGTTCGCGAGGAGCGCTATTCCATCCAGCAATGGAAGGCCGATGCCGCCAGCGGCCGCCTGCGCGAAGCCTTCGCCTGCGGCACCGCCGCCGTCGTGACGCCGATCGGCATCGTGCGCGCGCCCGATGGCGAGTTCACCATCGGCAATGGCGGCTCGGGCACCAGCACCGAGGCGCTGAAGGCGAGCCTGGTCGGCATCCAGCGCGGCACCGCCGCCGATCCTCACGGCTGGATCCACAAGGTCTTCTAGGAGCGCCTAGAACAGGCGGCCGCCGTTCGGCACGACCTGGTCCGGCGCGAACAGCACCACGCTGCCGTCTTCCGCCGGGAAACCCAGGGTCAGCACCTGCGACATGAACTTGCCGATCTGGCGCGGCGGGAAATTCACCACCGCAGCGACCTGGCGGCCGATCAGGCACTGCGGCGTGTAGTGCACCGTGACCTGCGCCGAGGATTTTCGGATGCCGATCTCCGGCCCGAAATCGATCGCCAGCCGCAGCGCCGGCTTGCGCGCGCCCTCGAGTGGGGCTGCTTCCACGATGGTGCCGACGCGGATGTCGACGCGGGTGAAGTCGTCGTAGGTGATCTGTTCCATGATGGGCAGAGCCTAATGGCACCCGCTCAAATGAGAAGAGGCCCAAAAGAAAAGGGGCCGCAAAAGCGGCCCCTCTCGTTCCATCGGCCTCAGCCGATCGAAGCTTAAGCCTTCTTGGCGATCGCGGCCTTGACCTCTTCGGTCAGTTCCGTGACGCGCTGGCTGAGCGCGGTCAGCGCCTCGGTGTGGCCCTTGCTGTAGAGGTCGGCCAGTTCCTTGGTGTTGGCCATGGCGGCCTCGTAGCTCTTCTTCACGAAGTCGATCTGCTTGGCGGCCTTCTCCTCGACGGTCGCGGCCGACATCACGTCGCTGCCGTGCTTGGAGAAGTCTTCCATCGCGGCGCGGACCATGTCGCCCTGGCGCTGCGCGATCGCCTTCATCGACTCGACGGCCGAGGTGTTGGCGGCGGTCATGGCGGCAAAGTTCTTGCGGCCGGTCTCGACGATCGACTCGATGTTCATGGTCGGCATCTTGAATTCGCCGGCAATCTTGCTGAAGTCGAAGTCGGCGAATGGATTCTTGAAGGCGCCAGTGGCGTACATGGGATTCTCCTGGGAGGGCGAAAACGCGTTGAATACTCTGGGAGCGCCGCTTTTGCTGCGGTGCACAACGAGCCCTAATTTATGCATGCGATGCAACAAGTCAAGAGACGATTTTGTGCGCTGCACAAAATATTCACGCAGCGGGCGATTCAGCTCCCGGCGCCGGCCCCTTGGGATCTGGTCTTTTTACATATTTATCAACGAGTTGAGACCATTTTTCGGCGGTTTTAAGACGCCCGTCCAAGGCGGCCATGGTCTTCGACAGGTCCCCCGTCTCGTCCCCGTCGAAGACCCGGGAGACGGCATAGTGAATCGCCAGCAGGCCGTTCTGTCGCAATGCACCAGAAAGGCCCTCGCTGGGGACGCCGGCGGCTTCCAGCATCGCCGCCATCGACCGGCGCAGCGCCGGCCCTAGGGCCAGCATCAGCAACGGATCGCGGGCGGCCGCCGACCGGATCGCGCCCAGCGCCGCCTTGTGCGGGCGAAGGCTGTCGTAGCGGCGCATCATGGTGTCGAACAGGCGGTCGCGCGCCGTCTCTTCCGGATCGCCCTGGCTGGGCGTGCCGGCCAGCACCTCGGTATCGACGCGGGCGACGAAGGCCGCCACCAGCGCTGTCTTGTCGGGATAGAGGCGATAGAGATCGGCGAGGCCGAGGCCGGCCGCCCCGGCCACGTCGCGCAGCGTAACGGCGGCGAATCCTTTCTCGGCAACCATGCCAAGAAAGGCATCGAGCACCGTCCCGCCTGCCGCCGTCATCCCGCGAGTTCCTTCGACCGGCGCGATGCCGCCGCCAGTGCCTTGTCGAAAACCGGTTGGATGCCGTCGGCTGCCATCAGGACCTTCAGGGCTTCGGCGGTCGTGCCGCCGGGACTGGTCACATTAACGCGCAACTGGGCGGCAGGTTCACTCGACTGTTTCAGCAATTCGCCGCTGCCCGACACCGTGGCCCGCGCGAGCTGCATCGCCATCTCCGGCGTGAGGCCGAGCTTGGCGCCGGCCGCCGCCATCGCCTCGACCAGCAGGAAGACATAGGCCGGACCGCTGCCCGACAGCGCCGTCACCGGATCCATCAACGCCTCGTCGTCGACCCACAGCACCTGGCCCACGGCTTCGAGCAGCTCGTGGCAGCGCTTCTTCTCGGCAGCCGACACCTCAGGCGCCGCCGTGGCGACGGTGATGCCCTGGCGTACCGCCGCTGGCGTGTTGGGCATGGAGCGCACGACTTTGGCGCCCGCGCCGAGATGGCCCGCGAAATAGCCCAGCGTCTTGCCGGCCGCGATCGACAGGAATACCGCACCCGCCTCGGCGAAGCGTTTTAGGTCGGTGAGCGTCGCGTCCATCGACTGCGGCTTCACCGCCAGCACGACGATCTCCGGCGTCTCGCTGATCTCGCTCGACGAGCTGACGACGCGAAGCCCGGCCTGCTTGGGACGGATCGCCTCGACCGGCTCGGCCACGGCGACGTCGGACGCCTTGAGCCCGCGCGTCAGCCAGCCGTCCAGCATGGCGCCGCCCATCTTGCCGCATCCGACCAGCAGCAACTTGCCCATATGCATTCCCCCCGCGCTTCTCCTAACGTCCCTTGAATTTGGCCGACCGCTTCTCGCGGAAGGCGGCAGCGCCTTCCTTGCGATCTTCCGAGTTGGCGATCTGCTCCAGCTTGTAGCGTTCCGGCACGAAGATTTCGGCCGGGCCGCGCGGCAGCGTCTGGTTGGCAAAGTCGCGCAGGGTGCGGATCACCAGCGGCGCCGAATCGGCGATGATCTTGGCCATGCGCCGCGCTTCCTTGCGCTCCTCGCCCAGTGGCACGACCTTGTTCACAAAACCCACGTCGTAGGCGCGCTTGACCGACATCTCCTCGCCCAGGAGCAGCAACTCCATCGCAACCTTGTGCGGCATGCGCGACACGATGCCCGGCATCAGCCCACCGAACACACCGACCTTGGCCTCGGGATACATGAATTTGGTGGTGTCGGCCGAGACCATGAGATCGCAGGTCATGACCATGCAGATGGCGCCGCCGATCACCCAGCCCTGGGTGGCGGCGATCACCGGCTTGGTCAGCGCATGGCTGACGTGCGGCACCGCCTTCCACATCGCGGACGGCGGCTCCTTGAGGTCGGCGCCGACGCAGAAGGCCGGCCCCTCGGCCTGCAGGATGGCGACCTGGTCGGAGCCCGCCTCGAAACCGCGATAGGCGTCATAGAGACCATCGCACAGGGCTTGCGACAAGGCGTTGCGCTTGTCCGCCCGCGTCATCGTGATGGTGGTGATGCCTTCGCTCGACTCGACCTTGACCAAACTCACGGCGTTCCTCCGATCGTCCTTTGCGGTGCTTCTTGCGCCGGATGCTACCAGCCGCCCATACTCCCCGCATCAGGAGTCACATCATGCAAACCCGCAATCCCTTCATCGACGATCTCACCAAGGTGGCGAACGGCGCCGTCGGCGCGCTCTCCGGCATGAAGGACGAGGTCGAAGCCCGCGTGCGCGACCAGATCGCCAAGATCCTCGACGGCATGGACATTCCGCGCCGCGATGAGTTCGACGCGGTGAAGGCCATGGCTGCCAAGGCGCGCGAGGAGAACGAGGAACTGAAGAAGCAGATCGCCGCGTTGCAGGCGAAGCTGGACGCACGCTAGACGATGCGTGTCGGTGTTGAAGTCGGAGGTACCTTCACCGACCTGGTCGCGGTCGAAGGCGGCCGTCTCGTCGTCACCAAGGTGCCGAGCACGCCTAAAAGTCCCGATGTCGGCGCTTTCGCGGCGCTCACCGCCTCGGGCATCGACCTCTCGCGCATAAAAGATCTCGGCCACGGCTCGACCGTCGCCACCAACGCGGTACTTGAGCGCAAGGGCGCGACAGTGGCGTTCATCGCCACCGCTGGTTTCCGCGACCTGCTGTTCATGCAGCGCCACGATCGGCGCAACATCTACGATCTCTTCTACGCCAAGCCGGCGCCGCCGGTGCGCCGCAAGGATTGCTTCGAGGCAGCCGAGCGACTGCGCGCCGACGGATCGGTCGAGACGCCGCTCGACGAGGCCAAGGTCCGTGCCGAACTCATCCCGGCGCTCAAGTCAGGCGGCTATCGCGCTGTCGCGATCTGTCTCCTCAACGCCTATGCCAACCCCGTGCATGAAAAGCGGCTGGCGGCACTGATCGCGGAGTCCCTGCCCGGCGTGCTCGTCACCTGTAGCCACCAGGTGGCCCGCGAGTTCCGCGAATTCGAGCGCGCGTCGACGACATTGCTCTCGGCCTACGTCCAGCCCGTCATCGACGGCTACCTGCACCGCTTCGAAGGCAAGCTCGCCGACGCGGGCTTCACCGGCCGCTTCACCGTGATGCAATCCAACGGCGGACGCCTGCCGGCCTCGGCGATGCGCCAGAGCGCCATCACCGCGCTTTACTCCGGCCCGGCGGCCGGCGTCGTCGGCGCCACACGCCAGGCCGCGCGCTCCGGCTACAAGGACCTCATCACCTTCGACATGGGCGGCACTTCCACCGATGTCTGCCTGGTGCAGGACGGCCGGCCCTCGCTCGCGTCGGAATCCGAGATCGACGGCCTGCCGATTCGCACGCCGATCCTCGACATCGTGTCGGTCGGCGCGGGCGGCGGCTCGATCGCCTGGGTCGACGATGGCGGCATGCTCCGCGTCGGCCCGCAAAGCGCCGGCGCCGATCCAGGCCCCGCCTGCTACGGCAAGGGCGGCACTGAACCCGCCACCACCGACGCCCACATCGTGATCGGCACCATCCGCCCCGGCGCATTCCTGGGCGGCCGCATGACTTTGGACGGCGACGCCGCGCGGCGCGCCTTCGAGCCCATCGCCGCCCGCTTCGGGCTCGGCATCGAGCAGGCCGCCTCCTCAGCGCTGCAACTGGCCGACGCCAACATCGTGCGCGCCATCCAGCTCGTCTCGACCGAGCGTGGTCGCGATCCGCGCGACTATGCGCTGGTGCCGTTCGGCGGCGCCGGGCCGCTCCATGCCGCGCGCATCGCCGAGGAACTCGGCATCTCGACCATCGTCGTGCCGCCCAATGCCGGCGTGATCTCGGCCTATGGGCTCGTCGCCTCCGACTACACCAAGTTCGATGCCGTCACGCGCAAGATGAAGCTCGACGATGCCGCCGCCACGGAAGCCGGCAAGACCTTCGCCGAGATGCGAGCCCGGCTCGCCGCCCAATTCACCGACATGAAGCTGCCGGGCGGCCTCGACTACATCCACACGCTGGAAATGCGTTTCGTCGGCCAGGCCTTCGAGGTCGGCGTGGAAATTCCCACCGACCGCCTGGACTCGCTCGATGGTGCCTATCTCTCCGGGCTGTTTGCAGACGCCCACCACCGCACTTTCATGCACGGTGCCACGCTCGATCGCGCTGTCGAGATCGTGACCCTGCGCGTCGGCGCCACCCTGCCCATCGGCATCATCCCCCAGCTCGACCGCGAGAAGCTCGCCGCCCGCGCGCCGGAACAGGCGAAGATTTTCCACGACGAGGCCTGGCTCGACTGCGCCCGCTACACCGCCGAGGCGCTGGAGGCCGGCCAGAAGATCGTCGGTCCCGCCGTCGTCGAAGGCTATACGGCCACCACCTGGGTGCCGCCGGGCTGGACAGCCGAACTCGACCCTGCCGACAATCTCGTCCTGCGGAGATCGCAATGACTCAACTGGGCCCCATCGACTATGCCGTCATCAGCCAGGCGCTGATCGCCTCGGCGCGCGAGATGGGCGTAAAACTCATCCGCTCCGCCTACTCGACCATCCTGCGCGAGGCCCGTGACGGCTCGGCCGGCCTGATGGACCGCTTCGGCAACACAGTGGCCCAGGCCGAACTCATTCCCATGCAGTTGGGGCCCATCGGCGAGACGCTGCGCGCCTGCCTCAGGCGCCATCCCGTCGAGACGCTTCAGGAAGGCGACTTCCTGATCAACCACGACCCGTTCGAGGGCGGCCAGCACATTCCCGACGTGTTCATCTTCACACCGATCTTCGTCGCGGGCCGCGTCGTGGGATTCGGCGCTTCGGTGGCGCACCATCTCGATCTCGGCGGCGGCGCGCCCGGCCTCAACATCCACGCGAGCGACGTCTACCAGGAAGGTTTGCGCTTCCCGCCCAGCAAGTACGATTTTCAGCGCGACTGGAACGGCGGCAGCTTCGAGCGCCTCGTCACCGCCAACGTGCGCGTGCCCGACCTCACCATCGGCGACTTCAATGCGCAGTTCGCCGCCAACGCCATCGGCGTGATGCGCGTAAAGCAGCTCTGCGAGCGCTACGGCACCGACAAGGTCGAAGCGGCGATGCAGGAGATGCAGGACTATTCCGAGCGCCGCGTGCGCGCCGCCATCGCCCAGGCGCCCAAGGGCACCTTCTACGGCGAGGACGCGGTCGACGACGACGGCCTCACCGACGAGCCGTTGGTGGTGAAGGCCAAGGTCACCATCTCCGACGACTCGGTCGAAATCGACTTCGAGGGCACCTGCGGCCAGGTGAAGCGCAACCTCAACTGCCCCTACTCCAGCACGCTCTCGGCGGCGCTCAGCTGCGTGAAGTCGGTGCTGACCAGCCCGGACATTCCCTACAATGAAGGCATGGCGCGGCCGATCACGATCAAGGTGCCCTACGGCTCGCTGCTCAATCCGCGCCCGCCGGCGCCGGTCCGCGCCCGCATGATCCCGGCCTACCGCGTGTTCAACGCCGTGATGAAGGCGATGGCCCAGGCGCTGCCCGACAAGGTCATTGCCACTGGCTTTGACTGCACCACGGCGTTTTGCCTGAGCCACCTCGGAGAAAAGGGCTACAGCGTCTATCTCGAAATCTTCGGCGGCGGCTACGGTGCCTCAAGGAGCGCCGACGGCTGTGACGCCGTCGATTCTCCCCTCAGCAATTGCTCCAACGCTCCGGTCGAATCGCTCGACATCGACTACGATTTCTTCCGCATCGTCGGCTACGAGCTGGCCCCCGACTCCTTCGGCCTCGGCGCCCGTCGCGGCGGCGCAGGCTTCACTCGGCGCTGCGAAATCCTGCGCGACGATGTCCAGCTCGCGATCTACTCCGACCGCTTCCGCCTTGCCCCCGAAGGACTTTTAGGCGGCGAGCCCGGCCAGCGCGGCTACTGCCGCGTCCACCGCGCCGACGGCACCGTCGAGGAACTCAAGAGCAAGGCCGCCATCGACCTCGCCAAGGGCGACATCGTGGAAATGTTTGTGGGCGGCGGCGCCGGCTTCGGCCGTGTCGAGGAGCGGCCCGATGCGATGATCGACCGCGACCTCGCCGACGGAATCCTCACGCGCGATCCGAGGTCGGTGCGGAAACTCGCGGCGGAGTAGCCGGGGCGCGCGACTCCAGTCGCGCGTCGGATCCCGAGATAATTCTGCAACATAAGCGTCCCACAGTCGCCAACCTGGCTTGCCGATACGCGAGATATGCAGGCATGCGTCTTGTGTCCTTACAACCTTGGGTTACAGTAACGGCTGCTTCGGGGGAGGCGTCCGCCGTAAAACAATGGCGACCATCGGCACATCCAGACCACAGCAACCTGCCGTCGCGCAGGTCGACCCGGCCGTCCTCGCCGAGCTGATTCGTCTTGCCCTGACAGCGCGGTCGAAGACTCCCGATGTCGTCGCCAGCCCGGACATCCTGAATTCGCGCCTCGACTTCCTGCGCGAGAGTATCGGCGACGGCCAGGATTCCAGGATTGCCTTCGAGCGCATCATCGGCGGCGACGAGCTTCAGCCGATCGCCTATCTGGAAAGAGGCGTCATCGCGGCACGCGCGGTAGCGCGGATGGATCTCGGCTCGCAAGGCTTCGGAACGGGCTTCCTGATCAGCCCGCGCGTGCTGATCACCAACAACCACGTGCTGCCCGATCCGACGGTAGCTGCGCGTGCGCGTGCGCAGTTCCGCTACGAACTCGACTTGGCCGATACGGAACTTCCGCCGATCAACTACCGCCTGCTACCCAACGAACTGTTCCATACACGGCAAGACCTCGACTACACGGTCGTGGCGGTCGAGGCGGTATCGCAGGAAAGCGCCACGCCGCTGTCGGACTTCGGGTGCCTGCCCCTCGTCGAGGCGACCGGGAAGATATCCGAGGGTGAATGGCTGACGGTCATCCAGCACCCCGATGGGGGCCGGAAGCAGATCTGCGTTCGCGAGAATAGGTTCATCAAGCGCGCCGAGAATTTCATCTGGTACACGACGGACACCAAGCCGGGGTCGTCGGGTTCTCCCGTCTTCAACAACGACTGGTTCGTCGTCGCCCTGCACCGCGCCGGCGTGCCGGACGAAGTGAACGGCGTCATCCAGAAGAATCCCGACGGCAGCACGAAGTGGGTGGGCAACGAGGGTGTCCGCGTCAGCCGCATCGTGCAGACCCTGAAGGAAGCCCACCCCAGTCACCCGTTGCTGCGGCCGCTCTATGCGGTCACACCGGCGACAGCGCGGATCACGACGCCGCGCCCACCACCGCCGATCGTGACGCCGCCAATCGTGACGCCACCAAGGGAGGTCTGCATGTCCGACATTCGCACAGTGTCAGTTCCGCTCGAGATCAAGTTGCAGGTCCGATCCGACGGAAGCGTCGCGCCCGTGTCTGTGACGGCTGGCGGGGCGACCGAAAGCACCGCCGCCACTGGAGTCGTCTTCATCGAAAAGAGCAAGAAGCCCGGCGCAAGGTTCGACGCCCCGTTCGATGAAGACTATTCGAAGCGAAAGGGCTTCGACCCGGATTTCCTCGGCACCGGCGCACTTGCGGTCGGCCTTCCGGTCATGGGGGACGCGGTTGAAGCGGTCGCAGCCCCTCTCCTGAAGCCGAGGAACGGAAACAAGTTCGCCTTGGACTATCACAACTTCAGCGTCGTGATGCACAGGGTACGGCGGCTGCCGATCTACAGTGCGGCGAATGTCTCCTTCGGCAGCCGCTTCGACATGAGCCGACCCACGGATGTCTGGCGTCGGGATCCGCGAATCCTCGCCGAATATCAGCTCGAGAACTGGTACTATGCCAGCAACCAGTTCGACCGCGGCCACATGACCCGGCGCGAGGACTTGGAATTCGGCAGTTCGCCCAAGGCAGCGCTGGCTTCCGCCGCCGACACTTGCCACTGGACCAACTGCGTCCCGCAGCATTCCCGGTTCAATCAGAACAAGGAAATCTGGCAGGGCATAGAACGGTATGTCCTGGAGCAGTCGATTCTCGAAGGCGAGGTGAACGCGCAGATCATCACGGGACCGATCCTGGATGACGGGGATCCTGAATACCGCAAGGTCAAATACCCCCTGCAGTTCTGGAAAGTCGTCGCTGCGGTTACGCCGAAGAAGAAGCTGTTTGCGACGGCCTATGTCGCCGGCCAGGAAGAGGTCATCGCACAGTTCGGCATCGAAGTAACCGAAGTGCCTTTCGGCGCGTACAAGACCTTCCAGACGAAGATTGCCGAGATCGAAAGGCTGACGGGCTTGACATTCGTCTGCGGCGCCAACGGCAAGGCGAGGTTGCGCGATTTCGATCCGCTCGAACAGGCAACGGCCGGGCGGCGCCGTCGGCGCGTGCAACCTCAGGAAGCGACCGGCCGCCTCATGCCGGAGGCCTACTACGAGATCTCCGAACTCGAGGATATCCAGTTGTAGGGATCAGCCAATCGAAGGGATCGGAACGTAACCGCCGTCGTTCAGTACGACTTGTAGCCCAGGAACTTGCCGGACATAGCGATCTTAACCCGGTCGCCCTTCTGGTCGGGCTGGCGCTCCATGGTCATGTCGAAGTCGATGGCGCTCATGATGCCGTCGCCGAACTCCTCCTGGATCAGTTCCTTCCAGGTGGTGCCGTAGACCTGCACCAGTTCGTAGAAGCGGTAGATCAGCGGATCGGTCGGCGGGATCTGCGGCAGCGAACCGCGGTACGGCACCTCCTGCAGCAGCAACACTTCTTCCTTGCCGAGACCGAACAGCTTGCCGGCCTTGGTCGCCTGCTCCTTGGTCATCTTCATCTGGCCCATGCAGGCCGCGGTGACGATGATCTTCGAGGCGCCGCCGATCTTCTTGGCGATCTCTTCCCAGCTCAGTTCCTTCATGCGCTTGGCGGTCAGGATCTTCTCGGTCACTTCAGCCCGTTTCATTGTCTTCTCCCGGTTGTCAGCTTGAATGTCTAAGCGGCACCACTTCGGCCGGCGGATTGACCGCCGCCAATCCCGGCTTCACCAGTTTCACCCGGCGCGGGTCGTAGTTCTGTCCGGCGATCTCCTGGTCGAACGCGCGGGAGCGGTTGACCAGGAACTCCACCAGGTGATTGCGGATGGCGTAATACTGCGGATGCTTGTGCAGGTCGTTCCGGTGCCGCTCGTTCCTCGGCATGGTGTTGACCACGATCTCGGCGATTTTCGCTCCCGGCCCGTTGGTCATCAGCACGATCTTGTCGGCGAGCAAAATCGCCTCGTCGACGTCGTGGGTGATCATGAACACGGTCTGGTTGGTGTCGGCGCAGATGCGCAGCACCTCGTCCTGCAGCATGCCGCGCGTCAGCGCATCGAGAGCGCTGAACGGCTCGTCCATCAGCAGCATCTTGGGCTGGATCGAAAGCGCGCGGGCGATGCCCACCCTCTGTTTCATGCCGCCCGAGAGCTGGGCCGGCCGCTTGTTCTCCGCGCCCTTCAGCCCGACCAGATCGATGAAGCGGCGGACATGTTCCTGCACCTTGGCGCGATCCCACGACGGCCAGCGCGAACTGACGGCAAAGGCGATGTTGCCCATGACCGAGAGCCACGGCAGCAGCGCATGGCCCTGGAAGATCACGGCGCGATCGAGGCTGGGCCCGTCGATCTCGCGGTTGTCGACGATGACGGCGCCCTCGCTCGGACTGTCGAGACCAGCCAGCACGTTCAGGATCGTGGTCTTGCCGCAGCCGGAATGGCCGATCAGGCAGCAGAACTCGCCCTTGTCGACGCCGAACCAGATGTCCTCGAACACGGCGGGTTGGCTTGCATCGCCGAACCGGCGCGCCAGACCTTCTACGCTGATCAGGGGACGGTGCTCCATGACCCCTACTCCGGATAGGTGACGAGCTTGGCGAGATAGGCCAGGCCCTGGTCGAGCAGCAGGCCGACCAGACCGATCAGCAGGATCGCGGTCACGATGTTGGCGATCGAGAGGTTGTTCCACTCGTTCCACACGAAGTAGCCGATGCCGGTGCCGCCCACGAGCATCTCGGCCGCCACGATCACCAGCCAGGCGATGCCGACGGAGATGCGCATGCCGGTCATGATGGTGGGTGCCGCCGCCGGCAGGATCACCTTGAAGGCGGTGCGGAACGGGCCGACCTCGAGCGTGCGTGCCACGTTCAGCCATTCCTTGCGCACGCTTCCCACGCCGAAGGCGGTGTTGATCAGCATCGGCCACACCGAGCAGATGAAGATCACGAAGATCGAGGAAATGGCGCTGTCCTTGATCGTGTAGAGCGCCAGCGGCATCCAGGCGAGCGGCGACACGGGTTTCAGGATCTGGATGAAGGGATCGAGCGCGCGATAGACCAGCGGCGACATGCCGATCAGGAAGCCCAGCGGGATCGCGACGAGCGCGGCCAGGCCAAAGCCCAGCAGCACGCGGCCCAGCGAATAGGCGAGCTGGATGCCGATGCCCTTGTCGTTGCTGCCGCGGATGTAGAACGGATCCGCGAGATGCTTCCAGATGGTGGCGCCGATGTCGGCCGGCGTCGGCATCGACGATTTGGTGCCGGTGGCGGCCGCGGCCCTCACCAGCTTGGCATACTCCGGATCCATCGCCGGGCCAGTGGCTGCCGTCGGCAGGGTGGCGATCTGCCAGATCCCGACAATGGCCACGAAGATCAGCAGCGACAGCAGCCCCGCCCGCAGACCGAGCGAGGCTTTCATGGCCTCCCCCGTCTCGGGCGGGGAAGCGCACTTGGTCCCCCTTCCGTCGTCCTGAACGGAGCCGCCCGGAGGGCGGCGTAGTCGAAGGGCCTCTTTTTGCGGCGGTCCATCGCAGAAAAGAGGTCCTTCGACTGCGCTGCGCTCCGCTCAGGACGACGGAGAAACGGAACAAGCCGCAGCATGAGCGTCACGTCCGCTTGATGGCGAAGCTCTCGATGTACTCGGCGGGCTTTGAAGGATCGAACGGCTTGCCCATCACAACGATGGTCTTCTTCGTCGGATCGGGCGGCGTCATGCCCATCTCCTTCATCATCGCCGCGGTATCGGTGGCGAGGAAGACGTCGGAGGCGACCTTGGCGTAGTCGACATCGGCCTTGAGCTGACCCCAGCGCTTCATCTGCGTCATGATCCAGATGGCGAACTGGTTCCAGGGGAACGGGTCGAAGTCGATGCGGTTGGGGTCTTTCTTCACGCCGCCCAGCCCGTCGGCATAGGTGCCGGTCAGGATCTGCTCCAGCACCGTCTCGGGCTGGTTCAGGTAGTTGGTCGGCGCGATCGCCTTGGCAATCTCCTTGCGGTTCTCCGCCTTGTGGGCGTAGGCCGTCGCCTCGATGATCGACTTCAGGAGCGCCCGGTAGCTGTTGGGATTCTGGGTCGCAAACTCCTTGCTGACAGTGAAAGCGCAGCACGGATGGCCGTCCCACAGTTCCTTGGTCAGCAGGTGGATGAAGCCGATGCCGTCGAACACGGCGCGCTGATTGAACGGATCGGGGCCGAGATAGCCGTCGATGTTGTCGGCGCGCAGGTTTGCCACCATCTCGGGCGGCGGCACCGAGCGGATCGAGATGTCCTTGTCGGGGTCGAGCCCGTGCTCGGCCACGTAATAGCGCAGCAGATAGTTGTGCATCGAGTAGTCGAACGGGACGGCGAACCGGAAGCCCTTCCAGTCCTTCGGGTTGCGCTTGTCCTTGTGCTTGTTCGCGAGCGTGATCGCCTGGCCGTTGATGTTCTCGATCGCCGGCATCGTCCACGGCACCGGGTTCGACCCGACGCCCAGCGAGATGGCGATCGGCATCGGCGAGAGCATGTGGGCCGCGTCGTATTCCTTGGCCAGCGACTTGTCGCGGATCACCGCCCAGCCGGC
>CAMARK010000064.1 GCA_945860205.1 Reyranella massiliensis 521
TGAGCGCTTGGAGGAACTCGGTGATCTCGCGGTTCACGCGCGTGCCGGCCTCGGAGACGATATCGCCAAGGCGCCGGCTTTCGACCAGCCGGCGCCGTAAACCCCACGCCAGGCAGAGGCCGAGGGCGATGGCCAGGGCCGAGAAGGCGGGCGCGATCGCGATGCCGATGGCGATGTGTGCCAGGAAGATGACGAGGCGGGCCGGAACTTCCAGCAGCAACTGGACGCCATGCTCGACACGGTCGATCTCGGCGGCGAAGAGCGCGTGGAAATCCGCCGTCCGTTTGCGCCGCAGGTACGACCATGAGGCGTTGGCGATGGCGGCATAGGTTCTGGTCTTGAGGTCGACGGCATAGTCGAAACGCAGGCGGGCGACTGCGTTCTCGTGCAGTCGGGCGACGATGGCGCGCACGACGGCGACGCCCAGGAACAGCAGCAGCAATCCCGCGAGCGTGGCCGGCAGAAGCGCGAAAAGCCAGCCCGCGGCGCCCGTCAGGGCGGACATCGGGGCGCCGAGCGAATTCAACAGCGGCACGAGAAGCACCAGACCGATGCCGTCGCTCAAGCCCGACAGGAGGATCAGCGCGGCGACATAGACGAGCCGGCGGGGCCCGATCGACGGTCCGCGCAGGTGCCAGGCCGCTTTCAGGTCAGCCAGCATCGGGCGGGGGCTCTGTCATCGGCCGGCACTTTAGCGCGGCGGCCGCGGTACGGCAGCGGCGAAATCGCCGCTCCGAGGCCCTACTCGGCGGCTGCGGCGAAGCGCAGGTCGGGCAGTGGTTGGGCGCGGTCGATGGCGGCGCCGGCGTCGAACTTCTTCAGTTCCGGTATCACCGCGCTCGCGAACAGGCGGAGATTCCGCGCCGCCTCCTCGTGCGGCATGCCGGCATAGGAGAAGACGCCGACATAGGCCGAGTTGTTGGTCTGCTGGTGGATTTTCACGATCTTCTCGTAGACCTGCTCGGGCGTGCCGTAGACCTGCAGGTCGGCGAAGAACTCGATCGCCTTCTGGTCGCCGTAGACGGCGAGCTTCTCGTTCATCTTGGCGTAATACTCGTAACCGCGCTGGTTCTTCATGTGCTCGCCCGCGAACTGATAGTGGTCGAGCACGGTGCGGTAGTAGCCGCCGATGTACTTGATCGCCATCTCGCGCGCCCGCTCGGCGCTTTCGTCGACGAAGGTCCAGCCGGCCGAGATCGGCTGCGGCGCGTCGGTGCCGTTGATCTCGCGGTAGAGCGTGTTGTACTCGGCGAGTTCCTTCTCGACCTCGCGCCATGGCTTCTGCGGGATGATGAGGAGGCCGACGCCGAGCCTGGCCATGATGCGGGCGCTCTCGGGCGAAACCGCGGCGGCGTAGGTCCGGCCGCGAAAGCTCTTGAACGGCGCGGGCCGGATTTCCACGGGCGGCTGCTTGTAGTGCTTGCCCTGGTATTCCATCACGCCAGTCTCGAGGCCCTTCAGCAGCGCCTCGCCGTATTCGACGAACAGCTCGCGGCTGTCGCCCATGTCGAGACGGAAGCCGTCGAACTCGACCTTTCCGGCGCCGCGGCCGAGACCCAGGATCATGCGACCGCCGGAGAGATGATCGAGCATGGAGATCTGCTCGGCCGCTCGCATCGGATCGTGCCACGGCAGCACCACTACCATCGAGCCCAGGCGAACATGTTTGGTGCGGCCGGCCATGTAGGACAGGAACTGCACCACGTCGGGACACATCGTGTAGTCGGTGAAATGGTGCTCGACCGACCAGATCGATTCGAAACCCAGCGGCTCGGCCATGTCCGCCAGCGCCAGTTCGTTCAGGTAGATTTGGCGGTCGCTCAGCGCGCGGCCGGTGTTCTGAAAGACCGCAGCCATTCCGACGTGCATGGGGAGCTTCCTCTCGCAGGGCTTGGCCATGGTAAACGGGCGTTTACCTCGTTGGGAAGGGGCACTTTGCTTGATTCCGCCGCATTCGGCCGCCATATGCGACCCATGCGTAACCTCCTCGCCGTCCTTCTCCTGTCCTTCGCCACGCTTCTCGTTGCCGGCCCGGCCAGCGCCCAAGGCCAGACAGCGAGCCAGCAGGGGGCAGCCGAAGTCGAGAAATACATCAATTCGATCCGCACGCTGAAGGCGCGGTTCGTCCAGAGCAATCCGAACGGATCCGTCGTCCAGGGCACGCTTTACGTGCGGCGTCCGGGCCGCATGCGCTTCGAATACGATGCGCCCTCCCAGCTCAAGATCGTGGCTGACGGCTATCAGGTGACGATGTGGGACATCGCCACCAAGGACTTCGGCCAGTGGCCGATCGGCTGGACCGCGGCCTCGTTCCTGGTCAAGGAGTCTCTGTCGCTGACCGGCGACCTGCAGGTCGAGAAGACCGAGCGCAGCGACGGCATGCTGCACCTCACCATGAGCCAGGCGAAGAAGCCGCAGGAGGGCAAGGTGATCGTCCGCCTCGGCGAGAATCCCATGGTGCTGCGCGGCTGGACCATCATCGACAACCGCGGCAACCACGTGAATGTGTCGCTGCAGGACGTTCAGGCCGGCATGCAGTTGGCCGACGCCCTGTTCAAGTTCGACGGCCCCGACCCCGGCGCGATTCGGCGCGGCGGCAACTAGCGTCGGGCGCGCGCGCCCGACGTCGACGCGCTATAGTCCTCGCATTGATCGGCGTGGGGGACGAAGGACGTGAGCGGATTGATCGTGCGGGCCTCGAGCGAGGCCGATGTGGCGCGTTGCGCCGAAATCTACCGACATCATGTACTGCATGGCACGGCCTCCTTCGAGGTCGATCCGCCGGACCTAGCTGAAATGAAGAAGAGGCGCGCATCAGTGCTCGATATCGGCCTGCCGCATCTGGTGGCCGAACGCGATGGGCTGGTGATGGGCTATGCCTATGCCGGCAATTGGCGGCCAAGGCCTGCCTACAAATTCTCGGTCGAGGATTCGATCTATATCGACAAGGACGCGGTGGGCCAGGGCGTCGGCAAGGCGCTGCTGCCGGTGCTGATCGACCAGTGCACGGCGGCCGGCAAGCGCCAGATGGTGGCGGTGATCGGCGATTCGGCCCAGACGCCGTCGATCCGTCTCCATGTCTCGTGCGGTTTCGAAATGACCGGCACCTTGAAAAGCATCGGCTTCAAGTTCGGCCGTTGGCTCGACAGCGTGCTGATGCAGCGTGCACTCGGCATCGGCGACACGACGCCGCCGGCGAGCAAGTCATGAGCCAAGGAAACCCCCTCACCCTGAGGAGTGCTCCGCAGGAGCGCGTCTTGAAGGGTGGCCTCCCGCACCGTGTCTGTTGCCCATCCTTCGAGACGCATCGCTGCGCGATGCTCCTCAGGATGAGTTGGAAGGGGGGCTGCTGATGCGCCTGATCGACTATTTCGACCGCGGCGCCGATCTCTTCCCCGAACGGCATTGCCTGCATGACGGCGCGCAGGGCTGGACCTATGCCGAGGTGCGCGGCCAGACCCATCGCGTCGCCAACGGGCTATTGGCCGCCGGTCTTGGGCGCGGCGCGAAGGCCGCCGTCTACAGTCCCAACCATGCCGCGGCCTACGCCTGCCTGCTGGGCATCGTGCGCGCCGGCGTCACCTGGGCGCCGGTCAATGCGCGCAATGCACTCGAGGAGAATCTCTACATCCTGAACAACACGGATGTGGCGTTTCTCTTCTATCACTCGAGCTTCGAGGCCGCGCTGCCGCGCATCAAGGAGGCGTGTCCTAGGATCAAGGACTTCGTCTGCCTCGACCTGCCGTCGTTCGAGGCGTGGCTAGCGGCGCAGAAGCCCGAGGCGCCCGACCTGCCCGACGATCCCGATGGCGTGGCTTTTCTCGCCAGCTCTGGCGGCACCACCGGGCGGCCCAAGGGCGTGCAGATCACCAACCGCAACATCGAGACCATGAACTCGATCTTCTGGGCCTGCATGCCGCTGGAGACGCCGCCGGTTCATCTCATGGTGGCACCGATGACGCATGCGGCCGGCGTCTGCTCTTTTCCCATGCTGCCGTTCGGCGGCACCAACATCTTCATGGGCACGGCCGATCCCGGCGGCATCCTGGCCGCGATCGAGAAGCACAAGGTCACGCACATCTATATGCCGCCGACCCTGATCTACATGCTGCTGGCCCATCCCGACGTGCGCAAACACGACTACAGCTCGCTGAAGAACCTCGTTTATGCCTCGGCGCCGATGTCGGTCGACAAGCTCGTCGAGGCAATCGAAGTATTCGGCCCGGTGCTGACCCAGACCTACGGTCAGGCCGAGGCCTGCATGATCTGCACGTTCTTCTCGCCCGAGGATCACGTCGAGGCACTGAAGGGCAACAACCGCCATCGCCTCGCGAGCTGCGGCAAGATCTCGCCGCTGGTCCGGCTGGAAGTCATGGACGAGGAGGGCGAGGTCCTGCCGCGTGGCCAGCGCGGCGAGATCGTGGTGCGCGGCGGCCTCGTCATGTCGGGCTACTACAACAACCCTAAGGCGACGGAAGAAGCCTCGACCTTCGGCTGGCACCACACCGGCGACATCGGCGTCATCGACGAAGACGGCTTCGTCTACATCGTCGATCGCAAGAAGGACATGATCATCTCCGGCGGCTTCAACGTCTTCCCGAGCGAGGTCGAGCAGGTGCTGTGGAGCCATCCCGCGGTACAGGACTGCGCCGTCATCGGCGTGCCCGACGAGAAATGGGGCGAGGCGGTGAAGGCCGTGGTCGAGCTGAAGCCCGGCGCCACCGTGGCGGCCGAGGAGTTGATCCATCTCGCCAAGGAGAAGCTCGGCGGCGTGAAGGCGCCCAAGTCGGTCGACTTCATCGCCACGCTGCCCCGTAGTCCGGTCGGTAAGGTGCTGAAGAAGGACCTGCGCGCGCCATACTGGGCCGGCCATGACCGCAAGATTTAACGCATGATCGCCCACCTCACCCTGAGGAGCGGTCCGCCGGACCGCGTCTCGAAGGGTGGCGATCACCAATGTTGTCGCCATGCTTCGAGACGGCCGCTACGCGGCCTCCTCAGCATGAGGGCTGTGCCTATGTGGCCCGCCTAGTGCTGGTCTGGTGGCGACACCTGCCGCCCAACGTGCAGGGCGCGCTGTGGCTGGTCAGCGGCGGTTTCATCTTCACCTCGACCGGCGTCATGATCCGGCTGCTGTCGGAGCAGATCGACAGCGTGCAGACGGCCTTCTTTCGCGCAGTCATCGGCCTGGTCCTGCTGCTGCCCATGATCCTCGCCGGCCGCGTGACGCCGTGGCACTCCAAGCGCCTTGCCGGCCATTTCTGGCGCACCTTCATGGGCACCGCCTCGATGGTGCTGGGCTTCTATGCCGTCTCGATGCTGCCGCTGGCCGACGCCACCGCGATCGCCTTCTCGCAGCCGCTGTTCTCGGTCTTGGTCGCCGTCGTGCTCGCCAAGGAGAAGGTGCGCTGGCGGCGGTGGACCGCCACGGTCGTGGGCTTCGCGGGCGTGTTGGTGATGGTGCGGCCGGGCGAGGGCAGCCTTCAGCTGGGCGCGCTGATTGCGCTGGCCAACGCCGCCACGGTGGCGATTTCGATCCTGCTGGTGAAGCGGCTGTCGGACTCCGAGACGCCGCTGATGATCCTGACCCAGTTCGCGATCTTCTCGACGATGCTGCTGCTGCCACCGGCTCTCTGGGTGTGGCGCTGGCCCGACGCCTGGGGCTGGGTGCTGGCGGTCGGCATCGCCCTCACGGCCACCGTCGGCCAGTATTTCTGGGTCCAGGCCTTCAAGGCCGGCGAGATGTCGGCGGTGGCGCCATTCGAGTATCTGCGTCTGCCGTTTGCGGTGTTCCTGGGCTGGCTGATGTTCGGCGAGATGCCGGTGGTCTGGACCTATGTCGGCGCCGCCATCGTCATCGCCTCGGCGCTCTACATCGCCCACCGCGAGCACCAGCTCGCCCGCGAGCGGCGCCGAGCCGAAGCGGCTAAGCCCACCCCTAAACCCGGCGAGCCGCCTGTTCCTTGAGGAGCCAGGCGCGCGCTTGTTCGCGATGCGCCTCGGTAATGTGCATGCGGGCGGCGGTGAAGGCGGTGACCAGGATTGCCGCGTCGTCGGTGAAGCCCAACCCCAGGAAAATGTCCGGGATGATATCGAACGGCATCACGAAGTAGGCGAGCGCGCCGAACAGGGTGGCGCGGATCGGCAGCGGCGTGGCGCTGTCGGTGGCGCAGTAGAATGCCGCCACGGCGTCCTCGGTGAAGGGCACACGGCCCAGGGTCTTGCGGGCCTTCTGCCAGAAGCCGGCGCGCGCCGTGGTCTCGTCCTGGACGAGCTGACCGGAATTGCTCATGGCGTAAAAGGTTGGGAGGGCAGGCCCGCTTGGCAAGAGGGCCGTCTTGGAAACCTTGGGGGGCATGCTAAAAATGCCCGTTCAAGGAGGACAAAAATGAACGTCAAGGGTCAGGCTGTCATCGTCACGGGCGGCGCATCGGGTCTCGGAGGCGCCACGGCGTCGGCGCTGGCGGCGGCGGGCGCCAAGGTTGCGATCTTCGACCTGCAGGATGAGCTCGGCGAAAAGAAGGCCAGGGAAATCGGCGGCCTCTATGTGAAGACCAACGTCTCGGACGCGGCCAACACCGAGGCCTCGGTCAAGACCGTGGTCGAGAGACTGGGCGCGCCCCGCGTCGCGGTGAACTGCGCCGGCATCGGCCGCGCGGCTCGCACCATCTCCAAGAACGGCCCGCACGATCTCGGCATGTTCGCCCAGGTGATCCAGGTCAACCTGATCGGCACTTTCAATGTGATCCGCCTCGCCAGCTTCGCCATGAGCCAGGCCGAGCCGATGGACGACGGCGAGCGCGGCGTCATCATCAACACTGCCTCGGTGGCAGCGTTCGACGGCCAGATCGGCCAGGCGGCCTACTCGGCTTCCAAGGGCGGCGTGGTCGGCATGACGCTGCCCATCGCACGCGATCTTTCCAGCATGGGCATCCGTGTCTGCACCATCGCGCCCGGCCTGTTCCTGACACCGATGATGATGGGTCTGTCGGCCGAGGCGCAGAAGAGCCTGGGCGCGCAGGTGCCGTTCCCCTCGCGCCTGGGCGATCCCAAGGAATATGCCCAGCTCGCCATGTCGATCGTCGAGAACCACATGTTGAATGGCGAGACCATCCGCCTCGATGGCGCCATCCGCATGGCGCCACGGTAGGAGGAGGGCGGAATGCGACGGAGAGTGAGGCGGGCGACGACGGCGACCCTCGGCGCGGCCGTGGGCGCGGCTCTTGCCGCCATTGCATCACCAGCCTTGGCCGAGCCACGCTGGCTTGCCTGCAAGTTCACCGATCAGGGCGGTGTGGTGCGCAACTTCCATATGGTGTTCGACGATTTGCGCGGCACGGCGTCGGTGTTCGATAACGGCTCGCTGGCCGAAGGCAGCGGCACGACCATCAACTTCCAGTCGATCCGCTCGCGCTTCCCGGCATTCGCCCTCACCTACAACCGCAACGACGGGGCGCTCGCGATTGCCGCCGAGGGCACCTACGGCGGCATGCTGAAAGGCGACTGCCGGCGCAGCCCACCGCCGCCGGGCGCGCCCGCCGGCTGATTAGTTGAGGTCCTTGGCCCGCTCGCAGCGCAGGTCGGCGACGCTGTTCTCGGTCGCCTGCTGACCCGGCGTCGTCTGGCCGTTGCAGGTGAAGCGGATCCTGAGCGTCTTGGTGAGGGCCACGCGGTCGGGCACGCCGAAGATATAGGCCATCGCCGGCACCTGGCACCGCCACGAGCTTTCGCCGCAGATGTCGCGCACCTGCTGGGTGACGTCGATCGTCTGGCCGTTGGGCGAACCCCAGGTGGCATCGAGGATGCTGATCGTGCGCGGCACCAGCGGCGGGCCGCCGACGCAGTCCATGCGGACCTTGAGGCCGCTGTTCACGACCTCGGACAGCACGAAACGCTGCGGCTGGCAGGTCCAGATGACCGTCAGCCGGTTGTCGTAGTTCAGCTTCGACTGGCCGTAGTTCGCGGCATTGGCGAAGACGTCGCAGGGGTAGCCATTGGGGCAGGTGACCTGGCTGGTGACGTCGGCGGAAGCGCCCGACGCCGGGACGCCCCAGTAGGCCTTCTGCAAGGCAGCCGTGGAGACCGGCACCTTGGGTGCCGAATTGCAGGCCACCACGCCGGCCACGGCCAGAACTGCCAGGATAAGTAGACGACCCCAAATCATCGTGACCCCATTTGACCCCAGAACCGCCGCAGAACCTAATGTCCACTTGTCGCGGCGGCAATGCAAAATGATGGTCAGCGGGGGATTGCCGGTGCGATCAGGGCCAACCCCGCAACCAGCAACAGGATCAGCACGACGCGGCGAAATCCTTGGTCATCGAGCCGGGTGTACAGTTTCAGGCCGGCCCAGGTTCCCACCAGTACGGCGGGCAGGCCGATCAGAAAAAGGCGAAGCATTGCGCCATCGATCGTGCCGGTGCCGCCGAGCCAGACCGCCATGGTGAAAAAGAGCGCCACGCCGACCGGCTGGAAGACGGCGCGTTGCTCGTCCTTCGGCCAGCCGCGCAGGGTCGACCAGATGGTCGGCAGGATGGTGGCAAGGCCGGTTGCCCCGCCGATGATGCCGCTCAGCACGCCGATGCTGCCGTCGGCAAACGGCCGCTCCCCTTTCAATGGCGCGATCGCGGGCTTGAAGAGATTGTAGAGACTGAAGGCCACCATGAAGATGCCGATGCCGACGCGCATCGACTCCGCCGGCGCTGCCCGCAGCAGCTCGACGCCGAGCGGAATACCCAGGAGGCCGCCGATCACGAAAGGGAGCAGGCGCCGGGGCTTGAGCGCGCGGCGCAGCTTCCATACGGCGTAACCCTGCACGATCAGGGCGTAGAACATGATCAATATCGCCGTCTGCGTCGGTGTCAGCAGGTGCAGCCAGATCGCCATGGCGACGAGGCCGAAAGCGAAGCCCGCAAGACCCGCGACGAAGGCCGCCGTGAAGGCGGCGGCAACGAACAGGGCGAGATCGAAAGGAGTCATCCCGTCTGTCTTGCTTCAGTTGAGGGAAAGGCGCGTGCCGGCGCCGGCCGCGAGCGCGCGCTGGTAGATGGCAACGGCCGCCGCGACGTCCTGCAGTCCCATGCCTGTGCTGTCGAACAGGGTGATGGCGTCGTCGTCCGTGCGGCCGGGCTTTATGCCGGCGACGACTTCGCCCAGCGTCGCATGCACATGCTCGCGTGTGACGGCGCCCGCCACGAGGGCATGATGGAGGTCGCCGATCTCGGCGCATTGCTCCAGTGAATCGACGACGACGAGACTTTTTGCATAGAGGCCGGGATCGATCTCCGACTTGTCGGAGTTGTCGGCGCCGACGGCTGCGATGAATGTGCCAGGCCTCACGAGGTCGGATGTGAGGAAAGCGCGGCGGGCCGAGCTGCCGGTGACGACGATGTCGCTCTGGCGTACTGGGCTGAGATCGGCCGTCGCGCAGATGTCGAGGCCGAGCTCCACAGACATCTCCTGCGCGAAGGCAATGGACCGGGCGGCGTCGGCGTCCCAGACATGGACCCGCTCGAGCTTTGCAGCGGCAGCGATGGCCTTGAGCTGGATGCGGCCCTGGACGCCCGCGCCGCAGATCGTCGCCACGCATGACCCGGCGCGCGCGAGATGGCGGGCAGCCAGCGTGGTAGCCGCTCCCGTGCGGTTGATGGTGACCTCGATCGAATCCATCACCGACAGCGGCCGTCCGTTGGCGCCATCGGCCAGGTAGATCACGCCCTGCACCGTCGGCAGGCCGTTGGCTGCCGGATTGCCGGGGAAGTTGCCGTTGACCTTGATCGCGACGGCGGCCTCGGCGCCGAGCAGCGCGGCGCCCTTGGCGTGGAACGAGCCGGCGGGCACATGAAGCGCCGACGCGGGCGGGGCGACGGCCCGGCCTTCGACGGCAGCGCGGAATGCCGCTTCGACGGCATCGACATAGTCGCCGTAGTCCATCAGCTCGGCGATGTCGGTGCGCGACAGGATCAGAAGATCACTCATGTCTCGTAGACCGCGGCGCGGTGCGTGCGCGGCAGAAAGGCGTAAAGCCGGTCGCCGGTGGGGCTAAGGGCCGTGGTATGGGCGCCGGGCTCGGTCCCGATCGTCGCGATCTTCTTCATGTCCGCCATCTTCATCTCCGACGTGGAAAAGACGTCGATGATGCCGGGATTGCCGATGGCGACATAAAGCTGCTGGCGCTGGCGATTGAAGAATACGACGTCGGGCACGCCACCGAGCGGCTTCTCGTCCAGAACCTTGCCCGACCCAGCATCCAGAGTGATAAGCACGCCGGCATCGCAGGCGCAGAACAGGCGCCCTGTGGCGCGGTCGAAATCAAGACCGTGCGGACCGGCCACCGGAATGGCGATCGTACGTGCGATCCCGGTCGGCTTTTTCGCATCGACGACCACGATCACCGCCGGGTCGGAGATGTTCACGTAGAAGACCTCGGCATCGGGATCGAACACAGCCCAGCGCGTGCGGCCGGGCACCTCGATCGAGGACCTGACGGCGCGTGCGCCGACATCGACCATGGTGAGCGTGTAGGAGTGCGCGATCGCCGGATCGCCGACATTGGCGGCCAGCAGCAGCTTGCGGCCGTGATCGTAGGCGAGCCCGTTGGGCCGCATGCCGACGGCGACCTTGGTCACCTCGGGGTCGGGGCCGGGCGCGAAGATGCCGACTGTATTCTCAGCCCGGTTGGACGAGAAGATCAGCTGCGCTTCGTCGCTCACCAGGGCGCCCGCGACACCGGTGAGGTTCGGGATGGAGAACAGGTGCCGCTGCCGGTCGAAGACGTCGACCGCGTCGTTGGCCGTGTGAGCCACATAGACATGGCCGCTCGCGGCGTGGACGGCGGCATGGTCGAAGCCGCCGTCGCGCACGTTCTTCGGCAGGTCGATATGGCCCGCCAGACGAAGAGGGTTGGTCATCGAACGGCTCCTTGTTTACGCAGCCAGAAGGCCACGGCGACGATGAGTCCTGCGAGGGCGAGGCCGAGAGCCGTCACGATCGCAAGCCCGGTGACTCCGCTGGCCAGCGAGTCGATCGCGATCCATCCGCCGACCGCGAGCAGAACGGCACGGGTGAAGACGGCGACCAGGGGCCAGAAGGTCTGGCCCATGGCCTGGAATGCCTGCGTGAGCGTGTTCATGCCGATGAAGGCGTAGCCCAGCGCGGCGACGGTGAGGAATTTGGTGCCGCTTGCGCTCACATCAGCCGCATCGGTGAACAGCGAGATCCAGAGGTGCGGCCAGACGATGGCGACAAGCCCGACCGCGCCGGTCACCGCCACGGCCATGCCGGCCGCGCTCCAGGCGATGCGGGCCGCGCGCGCATGAAGCCCCGCGCCGACGTTGGTGCCGACCATCGCCACGACGCCGGCGCCGAGGCCAAACACCAGCGGGTACATCAGGTATTCGAGCCGCATCGCCGCGCCGACGCCGGCCAGCGTCGCGGCACCCAGCGTGCCGGCATAGACCGTGAGCAGGGCCAGCGAGACGTTGTTCAGGACCGGCTGCAGCGACAGCGGCGCGCCGGTGCGCAGGATGTCGGCGAAGAGCTCACGCTGGAAGCGTACGCCGCGCAGCGATAGTCGCACCGCCGTCCGTCCCGAGATGAGCCAGGCCGTGAGGAAGGCCGACGAGGCGGTGAAGGAGAGGATCGTCGCCACGCCGGCGCCGGTGACGCCAAGCGCAGGCACGGGGCCCCAGCCGAACACCAGCAGCGGCACCAGGCCGATATGCAGGACCTCGGCCGCGACATAGACCCAGGCGAGCACGGCCACCTGGCCGGTGCCGCGCACCACTGAGGTGAGCGTGCTCAGCACCCAGTAGGCAAGGGCGCCGGCGAAGATCGCATTCGAGTATTCGATTGCCGCCGCCAGCACGGGCCCGCTGCCGCCCATCGCGGCGTAGAGCGCCGGACCCGCGATCAGGAACACCGCAGAAAAGGACGCGGCCACGACGGCGGCGATGACCAGGCCGTGAATGACGAGCGCGCCCGCGTCCTCGTGCCGGCCGGCGCCGATCGCCCGGGCCACAGCGCCGGCGAGCGCGCCGCCCATGCTGAAATTGGCCATCTGCTGCATCAGCATCAGGAGCGGAAAGGTGAGAGCGAGGCCCGCCAGCTCGGCCGAACCGAGGCGGCCGACGAAGTGCGCATCGACGCTCGTGGTGATCGTGATCAGCACGACGTTGACGACCAGGTTCGGTGCGGCGAGCCGCAGCAAGGTCGGCACGATCGGTCCCTCGAGCAGCAGCCGCGTGCGGGCGGCGGCGGGCGAGGGAGCCTGGGTTGCGGCGATGCTCATGTCCGCCTCACATCTTCGGCGGCCAATTGTGCGTCTCGCCCGTGAGGCTGCGGCACCACGCGTAGAGCGCGTCGTACATCACCATGCCATGCTTCAGCATCTCGTGGTCGTCCTGATGCATGTGGCTGAGGCCGAGCGAGATCGCGAACAACCCGGCCGACTGCGGCGTGAGGTCGAGCCTCGACGTGTCGGCGCCGCGCACGATGTCTGCCAACTTGTCGAGACCCGGTGCCGAAAGCTTGTACTCGGCAATGAAGGCGTCGAAGCTGCACTTCTCGCCCACATGCGTGAACTTCACGCCGGGGACGTCATAGGGGATGGCGCCGGTTTCCTTGGCCGTGGCCAGCACCTTGTCGGCCGGCACGTAGAGGAACTCCGGCTCCTTCTCGATGAAGCGCTTGATCAGCCACGGACAGGCGATGCGGTCGATCTTCGGACGTTCGCGGGTCACCCATTTCATTTCGTCTCTCCTTCTTTCAAGGCTTCGGTGGGCATGCCGTCGGCACGCCAGGCGCCGATGCCGCCGGCGACGGCCACGGCATCGAGGCCGCGCTCGCGCAGCTTGGCGGCGCAGTTGCCGCCGATCTCGAAGCCCCAGGCGCAATAGACCAGTGCCTTGGCGCCCGGCGGAAGCGAAGCGGCGACCTCGTCGACCTTGTCGGGCGGCGCCCGTCGCGCGCCGCGCAGCCGCACCGGCACTGAGGCGGCATCGTCGGCCAGGCGGGCGTCGATCACGATGAGGTTTGGATCGGCCTCGAGCATCGCCCGTGCGTCGGGTGTCGTGACCGTGTGCGGCTTCTTCTCCGCGGCGACGCCCTCGAAGCGGGCGGCGACGCGCGCCCAGGCGATGTTGGCCATGAAGGCATCGACGTAGGCGCCGACGTTGGCGCCGAAATCGAGGTGGTAGGAGTGCTCGTACATGTCGAGCGCCAGCAGCGGCGTGCCGCCGGCGAGACCATGCGTGTGGTCGGCCGCCCACACGTTGCTCAGCGTCCCGTCACGCGGCGAGCGCGTCAGCAGCACCCAGCCTGAGCCGCCGCCCAGCGCCTTGCCCATGGCGACGAACTCGGCACGCCATTTGGCGAGCGATCCGAAGTCACGCACGATCGCGTCGGCCAATGCGCCTGTGGGCTCACCGCCGCCGCCTTCGCCGAGGCACTCGAAATAGACCTCGTGCAGCAGCATCGAGTTGGTGGCGATCAGTTCCTCGCGTTTCAGCCCGTTGAGGCGAAAGCCCGGCGCGGTCGCCGGATCGAGGGTACCGAGTTCACCGCGGATCGCGTTCAGCCGGCGCACCGCGCCGCCGTAGTTGTTCTCGTAGTGGCTGGCGATCAGCCGGGCGGAGAGGGCTTTTAGCCGGGTCGGCTTGAAGGAGATCGGCCGTGTGTGGAAAGACATTGTGTGTTCCCTTCGGTGATACACTCGTTTCAACGGCAAAATACGCTTGTCCAATGGGAACTCAAGAGAAAAATGATACGAGTGTTGCATTTACTATGTGTGGTGTGATACAGGTGCACAATGTCGACGAATAGTGAAAGTTCGGAGGGCGCGCGGTGGCTGCTGCTGATCCATCAACTGCCGGCCAAGCCTGCCTACGCACGGGTAAAGATCTGGCGGCGGCTAAAAGGGCTGGGTGCGGTGACGGTGAAGAACTCCGTCTACGCGCTGCCGGCCAATGCCGAGACGCAGGAAGACTTCGCCTGGCTGATCAAGGAAATCTCCGAACTGGGCGGCGAGGCCTTCGTCTGTGAAGCCCAATTGGTCGACGGCTTGGGCGATAGCGAGGTCCAGGCGCTGTTCGATGCCGCGCGCGACGAGGACTACGCCGAGATCGCGGCGGCCGCGCGCGACCTCGGCGGCAAGCGCTCCGACGGCACGGATGCGGAGTTCGCGACTCAGGTGGCGCGGCTGCGCAAGCAGCTCGACGAAATTGTCGCCATCGACTTTTTCGGCGCTGACGGGCGCGAACCGGCCGAGGGGCTGGTGTCCGGTCTGGAAGCCGGTCTGCATGAGGAGGACAACGCCGTGACCGCAACCGAAACCAAGGCTGCGTCGGACCCCTTGAAGGGCCGGACGTGGGTGACGCGCCAGGGCGTCCAGGTCGATCGCATCGCCTCGGCGTGGCTGATCCGCCGCTTCATCGACGACGCGGCACGATTCAAGTTCGTGCCGGGCACCGGCTATGCCGCCCAGCCGGGCGAGCTGCGCTTCGACATGTTCGAGGGCGAGTTCACCCACCGCGGCGACCGCTGCACCTTCGAGGTGCTGCTGGCGGAAGCGAAGCTCGACGATCCTGCCCTGGCCGCGATCGGCGAGATCATCCACGACATCGATCTCAAGGACGGCAAGTATGGGCGCGAGGAGGCCGCGGGCATCCGCAGCCTGATTGCCGGCATTGCCGCTTCGCACAATGACGACACCCAGCGCCTGGCGCGCGGCGCCGTACTACTCGACGACCTCTACAGCTCGTTCGCCGGCAAGCAAGGCAGCAAGAAATGAAAGATCACGGCGTTCCCTTCTCCGAGGCGATGAAGGTCTGGGCCCGCGTCGCCGCCCTCTCGTTCGGCGGCCCGGCCGGTCAGATCGCGGTCATGCATCGCATCATCGTCGAGGAGAAGAAGTGGATCGGCGAGCAGCGGTTCCTGCAGGCGCTGAACTACTGCACTCTGCTGCCCGGACCCGAGGCGCAGCAGCTCGCGATCTACATCGGCTGGCTGATGCACAAGACCAAGGGCGGGCTGTTCGCCGGCACCTTGTTCGTGCTGCCGGGCCTGCTCGCCATCATGGCGCTCAGCTGGATCTACGTGCTGCTCGGCAAGGTCACGATCGTCCAGGGACTGTTCTTCGGGCTGAAGGCGGCCGTGCTGGTGATCGTGGTTGAGGCCGTGCTGCGGGTCGGCAAGCGCGCGCTGAAAAACAACACCATGCGCGGGCTGGCGGTGGCGGCGTTCATTGCATTGTTCCTGTACGACGTGCCGTTTCCGATCGTCATCCTGGTGGCGGGCCTGATCGGCTACGTCGGCGGACGTGCCGGGTCGCCCGCGTTTCTCGCGGGCGGTGGCCACGGCAAGGTCGGCGACAGCCAAGTGGCCGATGCCGATTCGCTTCTGGGCGAAGAGACGCCGGCGCATGCAAGGCCCAACGTCCGCTGGTCGCTCTCCATCACCGCCGTGTTCCTGGCGCTGTGGCTGGTGCCGATCGCGGCGCTCTATGTCGGCCTGGGCGGCGACAATGTCTTCACCAAGATCGCCATCTTCTTCAGCCAGATGGCCGTGGTCACCTTCGGCGGCGCCTACGCGGTGCTGGCCTATGTGGCGCAACAGGCGGTCGACAATTATCACTGGGTGACGGCGGGCGAGATGCTGGACGGGCTCGGCATGGCCGAGACCACGCCGGGACCGTTGATCATGGTGACGCAGTTCGTGGGCTTCCTGGCCGCCTGGCGCGAACCGGGCGCGATGTCGCCGCTGCTGGCCGCGACCTTGGGCGGGTTGCTCACCACCTGGGTCACCTTCGTGCCCTGCTTCCTCTGGATCTTCTTCGGCGCGCCGTTCGTCGAGACGCTGCGGGCCAACAAGGCGCTGGGGGCGGCGCTGGGCGCCATCACGGCGGCGGTGGTGGGCGTTATCCTGAACCTCGCGGTGTGGTTCGCGCTCCACGTCCTGTTCGTCGAGCTGGTGCCGGTGCGCTGGCTGGGGGCCGCCCTCGACCTGCCGGTGCTGAGGTCGGTCGATGTGCCGACGCTCGTTCTCGCGACCGCCGCGGCCGTGGCGATCTTCCGCTTCAAGATCGGCATGCTCCCGGTGCTGCTCGCCAGTGCGCTGGCGGGCGTTTTATACGCTCTGGTCTTGTCCGCCTGACGTGCTAGCTAGGGGCATGACCGACACCCCATCGCCTGCCGCTCCCGACGCTCCTCCGGCCTTGCCGGATCGCCTGTCGACCAACCCCAAAAGCCCGTTCTACAACGAGGCGCTGCTGACGCGCGGCGTCGGCATCAAGTTCGACGGCGAGGAGAAGACAAACGTCGAGGAATATTGCGTGAGCGAGGGCTGGGTCCGCCTCGCCGTCGGCAAGACCGTCGACCGCAAGGGCAATCCGCTCACCATCAAGCTCAAGGGCAAGGTCGAGCCTTACCTGCAGAAATAGCCGCCCGCTATTTCCGGCGCGCGACGGCCGGGCCGGCTTCGTACCAACCTTTGCTCGCGTTCACGATCTTCACGACCGAGAGCATGACCGGCACCTCGATCAGAACGCCGACCACGGTGGCAAGGGCGGCGCCCGAGGAGAAGCCGAAGATGCTGATGGCCGCCGCGACCGCGAGCTCGAAGAAGTTGCTGGCGCCGATCAGGGCCGAGGGGGCGGCCACGCAATGTTGCTCGCCGGTCGCGCGGTTCAAGAGATAGGCGAGGCCGGAGTTGAAGTAGACCTGGATCAGGATCGGCACGGCCAGCAAGGCGATGATCATCGGCTGCGCGATGATCTGTTCGCCCTGGAAGCCGAACAGCAGGACCAGTGTCGCCAGCAGCGCCACGAGCGACGCCGGCTGCAGGCGCGCCAGAAGGCGGTCGAGTGTTGGCTGGCCGCCCCTCGCAAGCGCCGCGCGGCGCACGATCTGCGCCAGCACAACGGGCACCACGATGTAGAGGCCGACCGAGAGCAGCAGCGTCTGCCATGGCACGGTGATGGCGGAGAGACCGAGCAGGAGCCCGACGATCGGCGCGAAGGCGAAGACCATGATGGTGTCGTTCAGCGCCACCTGCGTCAGCGTGAAGTCGGGCTCGCCATCCGACAGGTTGCTCCACACGAACACCATCGCGGTGCACGGCGCGGCGGCGAGCAGGATGAGACCCGCGATGTAGCTGTCGATCTGGTCGGCCGGCAGCCAGGGCCTGAAGAGGTAGCCGATGAACAACCAACCCAGCGCCGCCATCGAGAAAGGCTTCACCGCCCAGTTGATGAACAGCGTCACGCCGATGCCGCGCCAGTGTTCGCGGACCTCGGCGATGGCGCCGAAGTCGACCCTGATCAGCATCGGGATGATCATCAGCCAGACCAGTACCGCCACCGGCAGGTTCACATGCGCCACTTCGGCCGCGCCGACGGCGTGGAAGACCGCCGGGAAGAAATTTCCCAGCGCGACGCCGACGACGATGCAGAGCGCGACCCAGAGGGTCAGGTAGCGTTCAAAAAGGGACATCCCAGCCGTCTCCCACTCGATCCAACCTGCCTATCGACACTAAACGCCGATTGCGTAATACCTATGTCACATAATTGGACTATTCGAGAACTATGGAATCGTCGGACGCGGCCATCGGATTCAGCGCCCTGTCCCAGGAAACCCGCCTCAACCTGATGCGGCTCCTGGCGACCAAGGGCGCCTCCGGCATGGCGGCCGGTGAACTCGCCAGCCGCCTTGGGCAACCGCCCTCGACGCTGTCGTTCCATCTGGCCGCCCTCGAACAATCCGGCCTCGTCCAATCCACCCGGCAGGGCCGAAGCATCATCTATGCGGTTCGCTTCGCCGGCCTGCGCGCGCTCTTCAGCTTTCTGACGGAGACGTGTTGCGGCGGACGACCCGACCTCTGCGGCGACCTAGCGCGACTCCTCCCCGAGGATCAACCCGAGGTTCATATGACCCCCGCCTTCAATGTCCTGTTTCTGTGCACACACAATTCCGCCCGTTCGCTCATGGCCGAGGCCATCCTCAGCCAAGTCGGCAAGGGCAGATTCAATGCCTACTCGGCGGGCTCCGAGCCGGCACGCGAGCCGATGCCGGGGGTGCTCTCCAAGTTGGGCGCCCTCGGTCACGACACCGAACGACTGCGCTGCAAGTCATGGGACGAGTTCACGGGCCCGGATGCGCCGCGCATGGATTTCGTCATCATGCTGTGCGACGTCACGCAGGGTCAGGAGTGCCCGGATTTCGGCGAGAAGCCGGTGACGGCGGCCTGGCCGCTGCCCGATCCCGCCAAGTTCACCGGCTCGGCGATCGAGCGCGCCACGATGATCAACGAACTCTACGGCATGATCCGCCGGCGTCTCGAGATCTTCGTCAACCTGCCCTATGCGTCGCTCGACCGGATGGCGCTCAAGAAGCGCCTCGACGAGATCGGCGACTCGGCCCGGGCACCGGCCTGACGGAGCGCGCGATGAAAGTCGGGATCAACGGCATGGGCCGCATGGGGCGGCTGGCGCTTCGGGCGGCGTTCGGTGGCGTGCATCGTCCCAGCGACGATCCGCGGCGCGGTAATCGTCTCGACATCGTCCACATGAACGAAATCAAGGGCGGCGCCGCAGCCACGGCCCACCTCCTCGAATTCGACAGCACGCACGGCCGCTGGCACACCACCATCGAAGTCGACGATGAACGGGGCATTGCGGTCGGCGGCAAGTATCTCGGCTTCAGCGCGGCGGCCTCGCCCGGCGAAGTCGCGTGGGGTGAGCTGGGCTGCGATATCGTCCTCGAATGCACTGGCAAGTTCCTGAAGCCGGAGCAACTCCAGGCCTATTTCGATCGCGGCGTGAAAAAGGTGATCGTTGCCGCGCCGGTGAAAGACGACAAGGCGTTGAATATCGTGATGGGGGTCAACGAGCATCTCTATGAGCCGGCACGCCATCGTCTGCTGACGGCGGCGTCCTGCACGACCAACTGCCTGGCGCCCGTCGTCAAGGTCGTCCACGAGTCCATTGGCATCCGTCACGGCCAGATCACGACCATCCATGCGCCGACCAACACCAACGTCGTCGTCGATGCGCCACACAAGGACCTGCGGCGCGCCCGCTCGGCGATGCTGTCGCTGCAGCCCACGACGACGGGCAGCGCCACGGCGATCACGGTCATCTATCCCGAACTCAAGGGCAAGCTGAACGGCCACGCCGTGCGTGCGCCGGTGCTCAATGCCAGCCTCACCGACTGCGTGTTCGAGCTCAAGCGATCCACGACGGAAGCCGAGATCAACGGACTGTTCGAGATCGCGGCGAAAGGGCCGTTGGCCGGCATCCTCGGCTACGAAACACGGCCGCTCGTGTCGGCCGACTACTGCAACGACACGCGCAGTTCGATCATCGACGCCCAGAGCACGATGGTGACGGACGGCACGATGTTGAAGGTCTATGCGTGGTACGACAACGAGATGGGCTATGTCTGCCGAATGGTCGATCTCGCCAACATGGTGATCGAAGCGGAGGCATGATGGCCCCGTCGACGCGCGACTATCTGATCGTCACGGCGTCCTACTGGGGGTTCACCCTGGTCGACGGCGCGCTCCGCATGCTCGTCCTGCTGCATTTCTTCAAGCTCGGCTATTCGCCGTTCATGCTGGCGTTCCTGTTCCTGCTCTATGAGTTCGCCGGCATCGTGGCGAACCTGGCCGGCGGCTGGCTGGCCGTGCGCTTTGGCATCCCGCGCATGCTGATGGCCGGCCAGGTGCTGCAGATCGCGGGACTGCTCATGCTGTCGGCCCTCGATCCGTCGTGGACGGCTGCTGCCTCAGTCGCCTGGGTCGTGGCGGCGCAGGGCATCGCGGGCCTGGCCAAGGATTTTACCAAGACCGCGTCGAAGTCGGCCATCAAGGCGACGGCAGGCGAGGGCGCCGGGCGTCTCTTCAAGTGGGTGGCGTACTTCACCGGCTCAAAAAATGCCATGAAGGGAATCGGCTTCTTTGCGGGCGGGCTCCTGCTCGATGCCGCGGGCTTCAGGGCAGCTCTCTGGCTCATGGCCGCGCTGCTCGGCGTCATCCTGCTGGCCGGGCTGCTTTTGCTGCCACGCCAGCTCGGCAAGGCAAAGCCATCGAAGACGATGCGCGAGCTGTTCGCCAAGTCGGCCGGCGTCAACCTGCTCGCGGCAGCGCGGGCCTTCATGTTCGGCGCGCGCGACGTCTGGTTCGTCGTGGGCCTGCCCGTGTTCCTCTATGCCGCGGGCTGGCGGTTCGTCGAAGTCGGCGCCTTCCTGGCGGCCTGGACGATCGCCTATGGCGGCATCCAGGCCATCGCACCGGCGCTCGTGCCGCGCAGTGCCGACGGCCTCAGCCGCGAAGTGCCGGGCGCCAGGGTCTGGGCGGGTATCCTGCTGGCCGTTCCGCTTGCCATCGCGATCGCGATGCACACCCAGCTCGACCTGCGCTTCGATCTCGTGGTGGCGGCGGGGCTTGCCATCTTTGCCCTGCCGTTCGCCGTGAACTCCTCGCTGCACTCCTACCTGATTCTGGCCTATGCCGGCTCGGAGAAGGCGGCGGAGGATGTCGGCTTCTACTACGCCGCAAACGCCTGCGGCCGTCTCGGCGGCACGCTTCTGTCGGGGCTTCTCTATCAGTGGGGCGGCATGACGGCCTGCCTCGGCGGATCGGCGGCAATGCTGCTCGCCTGCTGGATCATCACCTTTCTGTTGCCAGGGCGTATTTCTAAAATTCTAGAAATATAGTTTGACTCCCATGTTGGCGGCACTACATTGCCATCCATGAAACTCGACGATGCTGCCGCCCGCCTCGAAGCTCTTGGCAATCCAACGCGCCTGAAGATCTATCGCACCCTGGTGCGTGCTGGTGCCGAGGGCCTTCCGGTGGGGCGCCTGCAAAGCAAGCTCGACGCCGCTGCCTCGACTCTTTCCCATCATCTCAAGGCGCTGGTGGTCGTGGGACTGGTGACGCAGACGCGCGAGGGCACCACGCTCGTCTGCCATGCCAACTACGACGTCATGCGCGATCTGCTGGGCTACATGGTCGAGGAATGCTGCGCCGAGGGAAGCTGCGCGCCTGTCGTGCTGCCCAAGGTGGCCTGAGTTTTTTTGACCAACTATTTCGATGATTCTAGGAGAACTGGAGAATCCGATGCCCGACTCGATCACCAAAGCCAAGACTGTCGCGATCCTGGGTGCTGGCCCCGTGGGCCTCGCCGCCGCCGCGCACGTGCTCGAACGCGGCATGGAGCCGGTGGTGCTCGAAGCCGGGCCGACCGTGGGCCATGCGGTGCGTCAATGGAGTCACGTCCAGGTCTTCTCGCCCTGGGAGTACAATATCGACAAGGCAGCGGCGCGCCTGCTCGCCGAGACCGGCTGGAACAAACCGCAGCCTGACCTGTATCCGACCGGCGCCGAACTGCTGGACCAATATCTGGAGCCTCTCGCGACGCGTACCCGGCTCAAGGACCGCATCCGCACCAACAGCATGGTGACGAGCGTCGGCAAGGTCGGCTTCGACAAGGTGAAGACCAAAGGCCGTGAAGCCGCTCCCTTCGAGATCCGCTATCAGAACGGCAAAGGTCCCGAAGTGCTGCGCGCCGATGCGGTGATCGACTCCACCGGCACCTGGTTCTCGCCCAACCCTGCCGGAGCCAACGGCTTGCCGGCGGTAGGTGAGCGCGAGGTGCAGGACCGCATCGCCTACGGCATGCCCGACGTGCTGGGCCGCGACCGTGCGCGCTATGCGGGCCGCAGCGTCGCGGTGCTGGGCGGCGGCCATTCGGCCATCGGCACCCTGATCGACCTCGCGAAGCTCAAGGAACAGGCGCCGACCACTGAGATCGTGTGGCTACTGCGCGGGAACGACCCGTCGAAGTCGTTCGGCGGCGGCTCGGCCGACCAGCTCGCCGCGCGTGGGGCGCTAGGTTCGGCCTTCGCCGCCCTCGTCGCCGGTGGCAAGATCCGGAGCGAGACCACCTTCGGCGTCAGTCACGTGAGCAGCGACGGCGACCACCTGCGCATCGGCGCGGGCTCGGCCTGCTGCGGCCGCTATGTCACCGTGAACGAGCTGATCGTTGCGGCCGGCTTCCGCCCCGACCTCGACTTCCTGCGCGAGCTGCGCCTGTCGTTCGATCCCGCGGTCGAGAGCACGCCGGTGCTGGCCCCGATGATCGATCCCAACCTGCACAGCTGCGGCACGGTGCGGCCGCACGGTGCGCGCGAGCTCGCCCATCCCGAGGCGGGCTTCTATATCGCCGGCATGAAGTCCTACGGTCGTGCGCCCACCTTCCTGATGATGACGGGCTACGAACAGGTCCGGTCGATCGCAGCCGAACTCGCGGGCGACCACGAAGCGTCACGCCGTGTCGAGCTGGTGCTGCCCGAGACCGGCGTGTGCAACGGTCCCGCGCCGTCGGTGTCGGCTGACGGCACGACGGCAGCCGCCGGTTGCTGCCCGGCGCCGGTGGCGGCGGAGAAGGCGGGTGCCTGCTGCGGATGAGCGTCGGCCGCGCGGAACGTCGCCTGCAGGCGAGGAGCGGTGGTCTTGTCGCCGCCGCGGCGCTGATCGGCGTGTTTGCCACCACGCCCGGCCAGACCGTCGGCGTATCGGCCTTCATCGATCCGATCGCAGCCGATCTCGGTCTTGATCGCGCACAGGTTCTTGTTCTCTACAGCCTGGGCACGTTCCTCGGCATCCTCGCGGCACCCTTCATCGGCAAGCTCGTGGATCGGTTCGGGCCGCGACGCCTGATCGTCCCGGCGGTCCTGGCAGTTGCATTGGCCTGCGGCGTCATGAGTCTTGCCCACGATGTCTGGTCGCTCGGCCTCGGCTTCCTCCTCCTGCGCGCCGCGGCCATCGCCGGCTTGAGCCTCGTCACCATGCAGATGGTCAATCTCTGGTTCGACCGCTTTCGCGGCCGCGTCACCGCGCTCGCCATGATGGGCCTGGCCCTGGGCGGTCTCGTCATTCCGCCGCTGGTCGAACCGATCATCCAGGGTGATAGTTGGCGAACCGCTTACCTTGTGCAGGCGGTCGGCGTGCTCGCGATCATGTTGCCGGTCGGGTTGGCGTTCTATCGCAACCGGCCGGAGGACCATGGTGCCGTCCGCGATTTCGGTCGCGCGTCCATCGGTGCCACGGCCGTGCCGGCGATCAGCCTCACTCTGGCGGAGAGCGTACGCACCAATGCGTTCTGGTATTTCAGCGGCCTCACCGTGCTCTCCAATGGCGTCGGCACCGCGCTGATGCTCGATCATGTCCGCGCCATGGCAGGGGCCGGCCTGGCGCGCGACAGCGCCATCGGCCTGCTGGGGGCGATGACGTCGGCCCAGGCGATCGCCACGCTCGGCAGCGGCGCGCTCATCGACCGCTTCGGGGCGCGGCCGGTCGGTCTCCTTGGCCTCTGCTTCCTTGGCTTTTCCGTCACGTGTCTTTGGATGAAACCCGCGTTCGTGGGCGGCTTTGCCTACGCCATGACGCTGGGTGCCATGATCGGCACGTTGCAGATCGTCTATTCGGCTGGGCTCGCGGAGTCCTTCGGCCTAAAGCATCTCGGGATCATCCGGGGAAACATGTTCGTGATCGGCGTCAGCGGCGCGGCGGCGGGACCGCTCGCATTCCTATGGTCTCCCGCGGCGGCCTATTCGATTTTTCTTGGGATCACCGTCGTTGCTGCCACACTCGGCCTCGTCGGCATGCGGTTGGAGTCTAAAGGGACGTGACGGGGACAAGCGGGGTGCATTCGGGTGCGAAGCTTGTCGCCGTGGTCTGCACGGCGCAGATCTTCGTACAGATCGGCGCCGGTTTCTGGCCGGCGCTGCTGCCGCAGATGATGCAGCTTTGGCAGCTTTCCAACAGCGAGGCCGGCTGGATCACCGCCATCTTCTTCGGCGCCTACATGGTCTCGGTGCCGGTGCTGGTCACGCTCACCGACCGCATCGACGCCAAGCGCGTCTACCTGTTCGGCGTTGCCTGCACGGTGGCGGGCCACTTGCTGTTCGGCCTCTACGCCGACGGCTTCTGGTCGGCCTTCGCCACGCGCGCTCTGGCCGGCATGGGTTGGGCCGGCACTTATATGACCGGCCTGAAACTGCTGGCCGACCAGGTCGATGCGAAAATGATGTCGCGCGCCGTCACCGGACACGCCGCCAGCATCGGCATCTCGGGCGCGGTCTCGTACCTGCTGGGCGACATCCTCGCGGCGCAGTTCGGCTGGCGCGCGGCCTTCGTGATCTCGGCCGCGACGGCAGCAATCGCCTGGCTGATGGTGGCGTTCGTCGTACCGTGGCGCGCAGCACTTCCGCCGCGTGCGCCCGACGCGAAGGGGAAGCAGACCGCCCTGTTCGATTTTCGCCCCGTCGTGCGCAACACCTCGGCGTTCGCCTATTCGGTCGTCTATTGCGTCCACACGCTGGAAATGAGCGCGCTGCGCGGCTGGGGCGTGGCCTTCCTCGCCTTCGTGGCGGGCTACACCGGCTTTTCGGACGAGACGCTGTCGCCGGCGCTGGTCGTCACCGTGCTGGCGCTGCTCGGAACGCTCACCAGCATCGTCGGCAATGAAGCCTCGATCCGCTTCGGCCGCCGCCGGCTCGTGGCCACGGCCATGATCCTGTCGATCCTGTTCGGCGCGGTCGTGGGCTTTCTCGGTTCGACCAGCTACTGGCTCGCCGTGGTGCTGCTGATCGCCTACGGCATGGTGGTGTGGCTCGACTCCTCGTCGGTGACGGCGGGCGCCGCTGGCAATGCCGAGCCGTCGCGTCGCGGCGCCACGCTCGCCGTCCATTCGACCCTGGGATATGCCGGCGGCTTCGTCGGCCCGCTGGTCGTCGGTTTTACGCTCGATCTCGCCGGTGGCATGTCGCCGATGGCCTGGGGCCTCGCCTTCCTGGTCGTGGCGGTGCTGATGGCGCTGGCGCTGGGCGCCTTCCTTGTCATGCGACCACGCGAACTCGACGGTGATCGTGGACGCTGACTCATTTCGTTGTTTTTTGACGGTAACCCGCCGCCCCGTCGCGCGTTGCTCCAGCGTCAACCACAGGAGCACTTCATGACCAAGCAGAATGCGAAGAACGGCATCGAGGGCGAGGGCAGCTACAGCGGCACCAAGGCCTACAACGAGCAGACGGCGAAGTTCATCAAGGACGGCAAGGTCGACAAGGCCGCTCAGGAAGCCAAGCGTGCGCTCGATTCGCCCGAGGGGGCCGCGTTGAAGGCTGCCGAAGCCCAGGGTAAGGCCGGCGGTAAGGCCGGCCGGCCGAAGTGACGCCTACCAGAAGCCAAACGGCACGAAGCGCCGGCGCATCGGCCGGTCGGTGAACAGCACGAGGAAGAGCTGCGAGAACAGCGCGCCGACCCGGGGATCGTCCGGGCCGGTCGCCTGCGTCCAGCCCATGGTTTCCGACAAAGCGAGATCGTTGCGGCAATAGACACCGTAGATATAGACGCGGCCGGGCGTCCCCGGCCTGAAGCGGGTGACGCCGTTGCACACCGGGCCGGAGCCGAGATCGTTGGCCGGGTCGAACACCAGCACCAGGCGATAATCGGGCTGCTGTTCCACCGCCGGCTGCGCATAGGTGAAGGTGAGGTTGGGCCGCGGCTTGTTGGCCTGCATCACCGGCAGCAGGCGCTGCTTCACTTCCTCGACCGGGAGCGACGGGAAGGGATTGCCGGCGAAGACCACGCGGAAGGGCCTGTTGTCGGTGGCGGCCCAGAATTCGCTGAAATCGTACTGCGGCGCATAGTTGTCGCCGCCCAGCGTCACCCCGGAAACGTTGACCGGCACGAGCCCACCTGTGCAGGCAGGAAGGAGCGCGGCGAGGAACAGGCTGAAGGCGGCGCGCACTGGACGCATGACAGAATTAACGCACCACACGGCCCGCCGTTGCAATGCCGACCGGCCGCCACTATCGACAAGCGCCTCTGCGGAGCGGCAGCCGTAACGGGCGCCTGCAGCGGCGCAACCAGAACCTTACTCTTGCCGGCTTATGCCAACCGCCATGAGCGTTGACTGCCCGAGGTGCGGTCAGCTTCCCTATGCCTTCCGGCGCCTGTTCCGGCGGCTCGCCGGCATGACGCCGGGGGACTACCGCCGCAAGTTCCGGGTGCCTTCTTTAAGCTGATTGTTCTGGCGACAATTTCTGCAGCGCAGCACGCACGTCGCCACGGACCGTCATTCCCCTGTCAATCGCCGCCGTCCTGCCGAATGATCGGGGGCCGCTGCGTTACGTTAAGCGTGCGGTCGACAACGAACAAGAAAATGACATCCCGGGATGAACGCCAGCGCTGAGAAAGGCGGCCTCTTCACGATCAGTGGGCGGCAGTGGCTCATCCTGCTGATGGTCCAGCTCGCCAACATGCTGTTCGGCATGACCATCACGCTGGCCAACCTCGTGCTGCCGCAGATGCGCGGCAACCTGTCGGCCACGCAGGAGGAAATCTCCTGGGTCATCACGCTCAACCTGGTCGCCACCGCCGTCGCCACGCCGATGACGGGCTGGCTGTCGGGGCGGCTCGGCTGGCGCAACCTGATGTTCTTCACGGTGCTGGGCTTCACCGTCACCTCGCTGCTGTGCGGCCTTGCCAACAGCCTGGAGAGCCTGATCCTCGCCCGCGTGGCGCAGGGCGCGTTCGGCGCGCCCATCATGCCGCTCGGCCAGGCCATCCTGCTGGCGACCTTCCCCAAGCATCTCCAGCCCATGGCGCTGGTGATGTGGGGCATCGGCGCGGTCTTCGGCCCTGTGCTCGGGCCCATCCTGGGCAGCATCGTGACGGAGGCCTACGACTGGCGCGCCGCCTTCTTCATGATCGTCCCGCCCGGCCTCTGCACGCTGGTCTGCATCTGGTTCGCGCTCAGCGACCACACGGCGTGGGGGCGCGCGAAGTTCGACTGGATCGGCTTCTTCGCGCTTTCCATCGCGATGGCGGCGGCGCAGCTCATCCTCGACCGTGGCCACCGGCTCGACTGGTTCGAATCCACCGAGATGCTGCTGTTCGCCTTCGTGGGCGCCTTGGCGCTCTGGGTCTTCGTCGTGCATTGCCTGACGGTGCCGGAGCCGTTCCTCAATCCGCGGCTGCTGCTCGACCGCAATTTCTCCATCGGCGTCCTGCTCGCCTTCACCATGGGCATGCTGAACTTCGTCAGCATCGTGCTGTTCCCGACCCTGTTCCACGACCTGCGGGGTTATCCCGACAATGCCATCGCCATGCTGATTGCCGCGCGCGGCGTGGGCAACTGGGCGGCTTTCCTGTTCATTGCCCAGCTCACGCGCGTCGCCCCGCGCTTCGCCATCGTCTGCGGCATGGCGCTCCAGGCGGGGGCCGGATTCTGGATGGCCCAGTTCGACATCAACCTCACCGATACCGACGTCTTCTGGGGCAACTTCCTGCTCGGCCTCGGCCAGTCGATCGCCTTCACGCCGATGACGGTGATGGCCTTCTCGACCCTGCCGCCGTCGCAGGTCACTGAGGGCTCCGCCGTCTTCACCCTGATGCGCAATTTCGGCTCCAGCCTGTTCATCTCCATCGCCGTGCTGACCGTGAGCCGCGCGACCGCGTCCAACTATTCGCGGATGACGGAATTCATCACGCCCTACAACAAGTCCCTGACGGTGCCGGGCGGCCTGCCGCCGCAGTGGAGCCTGGACGGTCCCGCCAGCCTGCAGAGCCTGTCGAACGAGATCCTGCGGCAGGCCACGATGATCGGCTATCTGAACGCCTTCTACCTGATGGCCTTCGTCGCCCTCGCGGCAATGCCGCTGGCCTGCTTCATGAACCGGCCGAGGCGGGATCCGTGACGGGGGTGGGAACAAGAAAGGATCGGCTACTCACCGCCTCCAGCTTCCTCATCCTCACAGAAAACGTCGCGGAAATGGGCGTGGTCTAACAGTGACCAGTAAGTGACTTTAACATGAGGCTCCCTAAGGTGCTTCGGCCGACACGCAGCGCGTCAGGCGCGGCCAAAAAGTCGGCGTCGAACGCCGCCCGCATTCTCCCCGTCACAAAGTAATCACGAGCGTCTTAATTTGCTCCGCATAATCTGCCCACGACAATACGCATAGGGTCTAGGTTGATTGCATCGGGCAAAATCTCCGAAGCGGTACAACTGGCGCCGGCCGGCGACACCGTACCAGCGGTGACGCGAAGCCGGCCACTCTCTCCCGTTGGCGCGGAGGCGCTCAATCCGCAGGCCCAAGCCTACGTGCTGCCCGAGGAGCCTGTTCTTCGCCGGACCATGCTGCTCCTCCAGCGCTCGCACCGCGCCACCAACGCCGTCCGGCCCGTGGCTCCCGGCGGCCGGCAGGTCGTCGCGTGGGTGGGG
>CAMARK010000065.1 GCA_945860205.1 Reyranella massiliensis 521
AGGAGCGCAGCCGGACGCAGATCCTGTTCGACATGGACCAGGCGGCCGAGGAATCCGGCGGCGTCATCAATGCCGTGCTGCTGGGCGCGCTGGCGGGCTCGGGCCGGTTGCCGATCCCCGATGCGGCGTTCGAGGCGGCGATCCGGCATGCCGGGAAATCCGTCGACACCAACCTTGCCGCCTTCGCCTTCGGCCGTGGCCATGCGCGCGGCGAACTGGAGCAGGCCGTGCGCGAGCATCGCAAGCGCCAGGCCGCCACGTCAGGCGTCGAGGATCTGATCGCGCGTGCCCGCAGCGATTTCCCGGCCGCCAGCCTCGACGTGGCGGAGGAGGGCATCCGGAGGCTTGCCGCCTATCAGGACCGCAAGTATGCCGCGCTCTATCTCGACCGGCTAAAAGGCCTGCCGGCCGACCTGGTGCGCGAGGTGGCGCGCCATCTTGCCGTGCGCATGTCCTTCGAGGACGTGATCCGCGTGGCCCAGGCCAAGACCTCGCGTGAACGCCTCGAGCGCGTGCGGAAGGAGGTTCGTGCGCGAGAGCACGAACCTCTGGAGATCACCGAGCACTTCAAGCCGGGCAACGAGGAAATCGCTGCCATGCTGCCGCCTGCGGCGGCACGCTGGCTTCTCAAGCAACGACCATTCCACATCTCCATGCATGTGCGCAGCACGACCGTGTGGGGATTCCTGCGCCTGCGCCTGCTCGCCGGCCTGCGCTGGTGGCGGCCGCATTCCTTTCGTTTCGTCGAGGAGCAGGCCGAGATCGAGCGTTGGCTTGCCTCGATCCGCGCCGCGGCCCCGCTCGGCACCGATCTGGCCCGCGAGATCGCGGAATCGGCCCGCCTGATCAAGGGCTATGGCGATACGTACAAGCGCGGCCTAGAAAACTACCGGCGCATCTCCGACGAGGTCATCGCGCCGGCATTGGCCGGCCGCCTGGTTCCGCGCACCGCCGCCGATGCCGTGGCCAACGCGCGCGTGGCGGCTCTGGCCGATCCCGACGGGGAGTCGCTGTCCAAGACACTGGTAGCCATTGCATCGGCGTCCCAGCCGCTGCGGAGCGCGGCTGAATGACCAAATTCGACGCCGCTGCGCTGGCGCGGCGCGACACCTTCACGCGCGAACTCGGCATCGAAGTGGTCGAGGCGGCACTTGGTCGGGCCGTCACCCGAGTCCAGGTCGAGGAGCGTCACGTCAATTTCAACGGTGTCTGCCACGGTGGGCTCACCTTCACCCTGGCCGATGCTGCCTTCGGCTATGCCTGCAATTCCTATGGCATCATGTCGGCCGGGATCGACGTTCACATGATGTACAACACCGCAGCTCGAGTGGGCGACATGCTGACGGCCACCGCCGTGGAAATCGCGCGCTCCGCCCGAATCGCCAACTACCGCATCGATGTCGTCCGTGCCGATGGCACGCTGATCGCCGGCATGTCGGGGACGGCCTTCATAACCGGCCGGCCGGCGGCGGCCTAGGAACATGGCCCTCAAGAGCAGCCACACTGTCACCGTTGAGTGGGGCGACTGCGATCCCGCAGGCATCGTCTACTATCCCGCCTATTTCCGCTGGTTCGATCAGGCGACCTATCGCCTGTTCCTGGCCGCGGGCTTGAAGCGCGACGACATCACGAGCGGGCAGTGGAAAGAGGGCACGCCGCTTGTCCATTCGGAATGCTCCTTCAGGCGCGCCTCGCAGACCGGCGAGGCACTCGTCATCGAAAGCCAGGTCGCGAAGTTCGGCCGCAGCTCCTTCACCATCAGCCACATTTTCCGCGACGCCACTGGCCAGATCGCCGCCGAAGGCACGGAGACGCGCATCTGGGCACGCAAGGACGGCGACGCCCGATCGCTGAAGGCGATCGCCATCCCCGACGACGTGAAGCGGCGATTGGGCGGCTGAAGTCCGCTCAGGGAGCGATGCTGGCGCCTTCCCGGGCAACAGCGCCTGGACCGCCCGGTAGATCACCGCGCCAATGTCGTTCTGGTAGAGCCACAGGCTGTTGGCCTGGCCTGCAAAGTTCGGTTCGCCGCCCATGCTGCTGGCAGGTCGATAGCCTGTGCCGAGCCCGATGCCGAAGACGGTCGGCAGCGTCTCGCCATTGGCAAGCAGAACCCGGCAATCGTCGTCCACCGCCGTGCGGTTGCAGTCGGCACTGAGTGCGAGGCGCTGACCTTCAGGATGGAAGATCGGCAGCGTCACAGCCCGGTAGCCGAAAGCCGGGATGACGAGTGCTGCCTCCTCGATCGCAAAACGCAGGCTTGCGGCGGAGAATTGCTGCAGCGGCCACGCGACGACCCGCGGCTCCGGCATCGCCTGCGGTCGCTGTGCGATCTGCCGCCAGATTTCCCGACCATTACCGCGCAGGCCACCCAGCCGGTTGACCCGCTGGGTGCGTGGGCAGATGTCGCCCACAACAACAGGATAGAGGTCAGCCTCGGCGTTCTGGCGATCGGGATAGAAGATGGGCGGCGGCCGTCTTTGGATGATCATGATCTGGCCGGGGGCGAGCCTTGCCGCCGCCGGCATCCGAAGCAGCGCCCAGGCGACGGCATAAGCGCTGTGCGAGCCGCCGAGCACGACGATCTGGCGCCGCCCGGCGGCGGCCAGTAAATGCTCCGCCTGCTCGAGGCCGGCGTGGGAAAGCAAGTGGTCCGAGGGCATGAGATGACGCGGCTGGCATGCCGCGAGGGTGAGGTCTGGCAACAGGGCATGTTCAGGCGACTGACGGCCCCCCAGCGCGATGACGGCTGATCGGGCTGTCAGGATCCTGCGGCTGCCGTCGCTCAAAACGGTCTCGACGGTAACCAGCCCGTCCGACCGGAGTTGCAACGCGCGAGCCTCGGTGCGCCGGTGGAACACAGCGGCCGGCCGATCGGCCAGTATCGTTTCCATCGCCATGCCGATGCGGCGCATGAAGCGGTCGACCAGCGGGAGTGGGGGAAATCCGTCGCGATACTGGGCCATTTCGCGCGTGACCGGATCGTCATGCAGGCATCGCAGGCTGTCCGGCAGGGCGGGCGCGTCGAGGAACTCGAGATAGGCGCCGCCGAGCGAGTCCGAGTTGATGGCATAGCGGCCGAGACCGCCGCCCAGGTGTTCCTCGCGATCGACGATGGCGATGCCCTGGTCCAGCCAGTTCGCCAGCACGCCGTGTTGCGCCGCCCAGATCAGCGGTCCGAGCCCGCCTGGACCGCCGCCGATGATGATGGACGAGAGCATGTCTTTGCGGTGGGTGAGCAGTCAGCTAAGCACGTCGCGGAACACCCGCGCGACCCGCTCGACCACGTGTTCGTCGACCGATCGCGACGTCGGCAGATTGATGCCGGTGGCCGACAATTCGGCGCTGTTGGGGCAGACGCGGGCGTATTTCTCGTAGGGCGGCAGGGACGACAGCGAATGGAAGAACGGCCGCATCTCCAGTCGGGCCTCGAGGGCGGCGGCAATGACGGCGTTGCGCTTGTCCGCCGGCACCTGCACGCACGCGAGCCAGACGACGGGCTCGTAGGCCGCGGCCATGGGCGGCGGCAGGCGGACACCCGGAATGTCGCGCAGGGCGGTGTGGTAGAGGTCCGAGATGCGGCGGTTGCGCGCCAGCGTTCCGTCGATGCGCCAGAGCTGCGAGTGGCCGATCGCCGCCTGCAGGTTGGTGATCCGGTAGTTGAAGCCCACGCGCTCGTGCCAGTAGGAGCGGTTGGGCGTGATCCCGTGGTCGCGCAACAGGCGCAGCGACTGGGCAAGCGGTGCCGAATTGGTCATGCACATGCCACCTTCGCCGGTCGTCACGATCTTGTTGGCGTAGAAGGAGAAGGAGCCGACGTCGCCGAACTGGCCAACAGGCCGGCCGTTATAGCGCGCGCCGTGCGCCTCGGCGCAATCCTCGATCACCGAGATGCCGCGCTGCGCGGCGAATGCCGCGATCGGGCCGATCTCGGCAGGGCGGCCGTAGAGGTGCACCGGAATGATCGCCTTGGTCCGCGGCGTGCAGGCGCGCTGCACACCCTCGAGGCTCATGCACCAGGTCTCGCGGTCGATGTCGACGATGACCGGCGTGGCCCCGCAATAGAGCACGGCGTTGATGGTCGCCGCGAAGGTGAGATCGGGCACGATGACTTCATCGCCAGGCCCAACCTCGAGCGCGACGAGGGCGAGATGCAGGGCGACGGTGCCATTGGAGACGGCGATGCCGTGCTGGGTGCCGACGAAGGTGCGGAATTCTCCCTCGAATTTCTCGACATACGGTCCCTTGCTCGAAATCCACGAAGAGATGAAGGCGTCAAGGACGGAGCGGAACTCGCGGTGTGTCATGTCTGGCCGGGCGACTTGAACGAGCTGCGTGGAGCGGTCGATCGTAACGCCCGTGAGCTTGCCCTGCGGATCGAGAACCGGGTGCAGGACGTCCTTGTCGGCGGAGGTGTCGTTGTGGCGTTGATGGGCGAGTGTTGCCATATGCTTATCGAGCGACGGGTTGAGGAGGGCGCCGTCCAGCACGGCGCGCCCGATATCATCGAGCGAGATCCTTCCGACCAGGCGATTTTCGCCTTCTACGACGAGACAGGTGCCAAGACCGTTATCGAGGCACTTTTCGATGGCGGCAAACAAGTTCTCCGATGTCTTGCAGACGAATTCATCCGTGAATGACGGCCCGGGCTGGTCCCCAACGGACGGCGCCTCAAGTTCGGACAAAGACATTTTCCCTCCTTCGCGAGAACCCCGCGGCACCGGCGTCACACCCCTGTTCCGTCCGGTACCAACCATCAAGCGTTGACGCCCCTCGACTCGGCCAGTGGTCACTTTGTGTCTGCCGGGAACTGTCGGCGTCGTGGGTGCAGTGCAACCATCGCATCACTTCTTGGTCACTGAAGGAGCTATTCGAGCGCGCTTATCGTTGGTGCCCCGGCTGGAGTTCGGAGGCCACGATGGATTGTCTTTGGCTAACTCTTTCTGCCCGGCGCCGTCGAGCACGGCCTGTTCATGGCCCTCCACATCGATCTCGATGAAGCCGAACAGTCGGGGCATCGGCTCGTACGCGAAAACCCGGAGGGCGTGGCGCCTCAGATATTGCACGTAAAATCCGTCTACTCCCGTTTCCGGGAACGGAGCCGTGATCAGCTGCGATCGCGCAGCCCCCGCCCGGTGCTCAAGCGGCCTTCAGGATGTCCGCCATCTTCTCGCCCACCATGATCGAGGGTGCATTGGTATTGCCCGAGGGCATGGTCGGGAAGATCGAGGCATCGGCCACGCGCAGCCCTTCGATCCCGTGCACCTTGAGCTTGTCGTCGACCACGGTGTTGTATCCCGCCGGGCCCATGCGGCAGGTGCCGATCGGGTGATAGGCGGTCTGCGAGTTGTTGCGAATCCAGGTCAGGATCTCCTCGTCGGTGCCGACCGAAGGACCGGGCGAGAACTCCTCGTCGCGATAGGCGTCCATGGGTGCGGCATCGACGATTTTCCGCATCATGCGGAAGCCGCCCACCATTGCGTCCTGGTCGATCCTGTCGGCCAGGAAGTTGAAGCGGATCGCCGGCTGTGCCTTGGGATCGGGCGAGCGGATATGGATCGAGCCCAGGCTCTCGGGGCGGAGCTGGTAGCAGGCGATCGTCATCGACGGGAAGTCCTGCAGCTTGCGGGTCTTCGGATCCTTGATCGAATAGGGCACGAGATGCATCTGAACGTCGGGCGTCGCCAGTTCCGGCCTCGTCTTGAGGAAGGCCAGCAGCGGCGCCGAGGGCAGGCTCATGAAGCCGCCGCCGGTCGCCAGGTATTTCATCATTTGCGTCACTGCGCCCAGGCCGCGTGCCATGTGATTGTAGGACACGTTGGCCACCTTCAGGCGCCAGATGATGCGGGCATTGATGTGGTCGCGGAAATTCTCACCGACCGCCTTCAGCTCGTGCTTCACCTCGATGCCGTGCCGATGGAGCAGATCGGGCTGGCCGATGCCGGAGAGTTCGAGGATCTGGGGCGAGGCGACGCCGCCCGCCGACAGTATGGTCTCGCGGCCCTTGGCCTGGACAATCCTGCCGTCTTTTTCGTATTCCACCCCGACGCAGCGCTTGCCTTCCAGCAGCACGCGCAGGGTCATCGCATTGGTGACGACATGCAGGTTGGGCCGCTTCATCGCCGGTTCGATGTAGCAGTGGGCCACGCTCATGCGCCGGCCCTTGTAGATCGAGGTCTGCGTCTTCACGACGCCTTCCTGGTCCTCGCTGTTGTAGTCGGGGTTGAGCTTGAAGCCGGCCGACTTCGAGGCCGCGAACAGCGCGTCGTAGAGCGGGTTCTGGTCGGGCACGGTCGAGACTTTTAGCGGCCCGCCGGTGCCGCGGCCGTTGGAGCCGTCGCCGTCGACGAAATTCTCGATGCGCGTGAACAGCGGCGCAACCTCGCGCCAGCTCCAGCCGCGGTTGCCCATCTGCGCCCAGGTATCGAAGTCGAGCGGCTGGCCGCGCACCCAGACCAGGCCGTTGATCGAGCTGGAGCCGCCCAGCAGTTTTCCGCGCGGCACGGGGATGACCCGGTTGGCCGTGCCGGGCTCGGGCTCGGACTGGTAGAGCCAGTTGGCCGCCGGATTGTCGATCAGCAGGCCGAAGGAAAGCGGCATGCGGGAGTAGGGATGGCTGGCCGCGCCCGCTTCCAGCAGCAGAACCTTGGTCGCCGGATTTTCCGTGAGCCGCGCGGCGAGTGTGCCGCCGGCCGAGCCAGCGCCCACGATGATGTAGTCGTACTGATCCATGCCTGACGTCCCCCCGGAAGAGCCGAGTATCGGCGATCTATCGGTATTTCGACAAGGGCCGGCGATGGACGGTGGCGCGCCTGCTCGCTAGGAACACTACTCGTCCTGCAGGGGGGAGGCGGCGATGATCGAGACGGAAAAGGGACGGGCGGAGATAACGCGGTTCACGATCGACGTTGCGGTCCGCCTCGCACTGATCGCCAGCGTCGTCTATGTGAGTATTGCCCTGATGCGGCCCGTGGCGCCGCTGATCATCTGGGCCATCATCCTGGCGGTCGCGGTCTATCCTCTGTTCGCGGCGCTGCGCCGGCGTCTGCGCCTGCACCACGGCCTGGCGGCCGCCCTGCTGTCGATCCTGCTTCTGGTGCTGCTTCTTGCGCCCGTGGTCATCCTGTCGGCCTCCGCGATCGAGACGCTCGATGCCTATGCCCGGCTCCTGGTCAGCGGTAAACAGGTGGTGCCGCCGCCGCCCGAGTCGGTGCGCGAGTGGCCGCTGGTCGGTGCGCGACTCTACGATTTCTGGCTGAACGCCTCGCATGACATCCGCGCCCTGCTGTCGGCCCATGTCGGCCAGATCGCCTCGGTCGGCCGCTGGGTCGGCGAACTGGCGGCCGGCGTCTTCTTCGAAGTCCTGCAGTTTGCCGGCGCGATCATCGTGGCGGGCGTGCTGCTCGCCTATTCGGACCGGCTGACCAATACGGTGAGCGATCTTGCCGGTCGCGTCGCCGATGCAAGGGGGCGGCATTTCGTTGAGATCGCCGGTTCGACCATCCGCAACGTCTCGCAGGGCGTGATCGGTGTGGCCCTCCTGCAGTCGGCGCTGCTCGGCATCGGCATGCTGGTGGCGGGCGTTCCCTTTGCCGGCGCCATCACCTTCGCTTGCCTGGTGTTGGCGATCGTCCAGATCGGCCCCAACATCGTCATGATTCCGGTGATCATATGGACATGGATATACCTGCCCGCCTTCTCGGCCGTGCTCTTCACCATCTACACGGTGCCGTTGCTGCTGCTGGACAATGTGCTGCGTCCAATACTGATGGCGCGGGGCCTGCAGACCCCGATGGCTGTGATCATAGCCGGCGTGATCTGCGGCACCCTGGCCGGGGGCCTGATCGGCCTGTTCATCGGTCCGGTCGTGCTGGCGGTGTTTTATGATCTGCTGATCGCCTGGGTGGCAACTGGTGCGAAGGTCGAAGTGGGCGAGGCAGAAGGCGGTCGCCTTGAATAGGTCGTTTGGGCAGGTATTTCTTATGTATCCAGAATTCGAGATCACCGCCGGCAGCGCACGCTGACGCGGATCGTGATCCCGTAGAAGCGCTCACTTCTTCTTCTTGGGCCGGATCGCGTCCCATTGCTCGTCGGTCCAGTCGAGCATCGCCGAGGTGTTGGCGCCGCCGCCGCCCGATTGCAGCATCTTGCCGCCGTCAATGACGATGGCGTCGCCGTTGATGTACGCGGCCCCATCGCTCACCAGGTAGGCGGCGAGGTTGGCGAGCTCGATATGCTCGCCGACGCGCCGCATCGGGATCGCCTTGATCATATCGTCCTGGCCGCCGCGCTCCTTGGGCATCAGCCGGCTCCACGCGCCTTCGGTCGGGAAGGGGCCAGGCACGATGGCGCAGGTGCGGATGCCCTTGGGACCCCATTCGACGGCTAGGCTCTTGGTCATGGCGAGCACGCCCGCCTTGGCCATCGCCGAGGGCACCGTGAACGGCGCGCCGGTCAGCGACGAGACGGTGAGGATCGACATCACCACCTTGTTGCGCTCCCCGGCGTCGATCCAGCGCCGGCCCGCCGCCACGGTGCAGTAGGCCGAGCCATGCAGCACGATGCCCAGCACGGCGTCGATGGCGCGCGAGGACATCTTGTTGGTCTGCGCCAGGATCTGGCCGGCGGCATTGTTGACCAGGATGTCGAGTGGGCGCTTTTCCCAGATCTTGTCCATCATCGCCTCGACGGCGTCGGCTACGCGGACGTCGCAGCCCACCGTCTCGATCTCGCCGCCAGTTTCCTTGGCCAGTTCCGCGGCTGTCTCCTTCAACACATCCTCGCGGCGGCCGCAGATCACCACGTTGGCGCCGAGCTCGAGGTAGCGATGTGCCATCGAGCGGCCGAGGCCGGTGCCGCCGCCCGTCACCAGGATGCGCTTGCCCTTCAGGAGGTCGGGTTGGAACATCGTCGTCTCCTCAGGCCTTCTTGATCTCGGTGAGCGCGATGCCGGTGGCGACCAGCGCGTCGATCTCGGCGGCCGAATAGCCGGCTTCGGCCAGCACCGCTTTGGTGTCGGCGCCGAACTTCTTGGGCTTGCTGCGTACGCCTGCCGGTGTGCGGGACAGTTTTACGGGATTGCCAACATTCCTGTAGCCGTCCTTCTCCCACACCATGCCGCGATGCTTGGTGTGCGGATGCTCCATTACGTCGGGCACTTCCAGCACGGCGCCCGAGGGCACGCCGCCCCGCATCAGCTCGTCGGCAAAAGTCACGGCATCGCGATCCTTCAGGAGCGCGCGCAGCTCGGCCTCGAGTTCGGGTTTGTGGGCGATGCGGTCCTTGTTGGTCTTGAAGCGCGGATCCTGGGCCAGCTCCGGCTTGCCCAGCATCTGCGTCAGTTTGCGAAACTGGCCGTCGTTGCCGGCGCCGACCACGATGTTGCGGCCCTTGGTCGGGAAGTTGGAGTAGGGCGCCAGACTGCCGTGGCTGTTGCCCACGAGCTTGGGCTTCTGGCCCGCCGTGAAGTAGTTGGGCGCGTGCGGCTGATGGAGCGCGATGGCGCTGTCGTAGAGCGTGGCATCGACGAACTGGCCCTTGCCGGAGCGGTTGCGCTCGTAGAGCGCCATCATGATGCCGATCGTGGCGTTCATGCCGGTCGACAGATCGACCACCGGCACGCCGATGCGCACCGGACCGCTTTCGGCCGAGCCGTTGACCGAGACCAGGCCTGACGAGGCCTGAACCATGGCGTCGTAGCCCGGGAAGCCGCCCAGAGGTCCGTCGGCGCCGAAGCCCGAGACGCGGGCATGGACGAGGCGCGGGAATTTCTTGGCCAGCGTCGCGGCATAGCCGATGCCCCACTTCTCCATCGTGCCGGTCTTGAAATTGTCGATCAGCACGTCGGCCTCGGCGAGCAGCCTCAGCAGGACCTCGCGGCCCTCGGGCTTGGAAAGGTCGAGCGCGATCGTGCGCTTGTTGCGGTTGATGCCGGCGAAGTAGGCCGAGATGCCTTCCTTGTCGAACGGTGGGCCCCAGGTGCGAGTCTCGTCGCCTTGGGGCGGTTCGATCTTGATCACCTCGGCGCCATGGTCGGCCAGCATCTGGCCGCAATAGGGCCCGCCCAGCACGCGCGACAGGTCGATGACCTTCAAGCCGTCCAAAGCGCCCCCAATTTCGACGGGCATTTCGTTCCACTCCTCGAACCCAATGAGAGGCCGCGGTTATAGACCATGGGGCGTGGTGCCGGTACCGTCCGGCCATGATCGAACGTGACCTGGATATCGCCACGCAAGATGGCGCGATGAACACCTACACCGTGCGACCCGACGATGGCGGGCCGCTGCCGGTCGTGCTGATGCTGATGGATGCACCCGGTGTGCGCGAGGGGCTGAAGGAGATCTGTCGCAGGATCGCGCAGTCAGGTTACTACGTGCTGCTGCCCAACCTCTACTACCGCACCCTCCGCGACTTCGTGTGCGGGCCGACGCGGGATCATCCTGATGCCGAAGCGAATCGGACAAGGATGTTCGGGTTCCTGGAATCGATCTCCAACGCCAGGGTCGCGGCCGACACCGGCGTGATCCTGGACAGGCTGCCGTCGATGCCCGACGCCAGGCCCGGCAAGATCGGCCTGGTCGGCTACTGCATGAGCGGCGCCTTCGTGACGGCGGCCGCGGCCCAACATCCCGACCGCATCGCCTGCTTTGCCTCCTATTACGGAACGCGGCTGATCACCGACAAGCCGGACTCGCCGCACCTGATGCTGGGCGATATCACCGCCGAGGGTTATTATTCCTTCGCCGAGCACGACACCTACGTGCCGTTGTCCGACGTCGCCAAATTCGAGAAGCTGCTGGCCTCGGCCCCGTTCCCGTCGCGCGTCGAGACCGAGACGGGCACCCATCACGGCTACGCCTTCTCCGACCGCGGCAATCTCCACGAGGCCGCCCGCGAAAAACACTACGAGCGCATGCTGGCGCTTTATCGCCGGCATATCGGGTAATCGCCTAACCTCATCCTGAGGAGGCCGCGAAGCGGCCGTCTCGAAGGATGGGAACACCGTTGCTGTATCCACCCTTCGAGACGCGCCCTGCGGGCGCTCCTCAGGGTGAGGGGTTCAAGGGGTAACTGACATGCTGAACGGCATCCACGGACACCAGGACATCGAGCGTGTGGTCTATGGCAAGCCGGCGGGAGCGGCGCTGCGGGCCGAGGCCGAGCGGCTGGGCGCCAAGCGCGTTTTCATCACCACTACCAGGTCGGTGGCGCAGAGCGCGCTGCTGGCCGACGTGATCCGAGATCTCGGCGACCGCTACGCCGGCGTCTATGCCGGCATCACCGCCCATTCGCCCAGGCCCTGCGTGATCGAAGGCGCGGCGCTCGCGCGCGAGGCCAAGGCCGATCTGATCGTGGCGGTGGGCGGCGGCTCGGCAATCGACGCCACCAAGGTGATGCTCATTGCCTTGTGGCAGAACGCCACCACGATCGAGGATCTCGATTTCTACCGCGCCGGCAAGCCCAAGGAAGGGGCGGCGCCACCCGCCGAGTCGATCAGGCCGTCGGCTGAGGCGATCCGCATGCTGGCCGTGCCGACCACGCTGTCGGCCGCCGAGTTCAATGCCTTCGCCGGCATCACTGATCCGCGCTACGGCGTCAAGGAGAGCTTCGGCCATCGTCTAGTCGTGCCGCGGGTCATCGTGCTCGATCCGGCCGCCACCCTCGCCACGCCAATGGACCTCATGCTCTCGACCGGGCTCAAGGCGGTGGACCATGCCGTGGAGCGGTTGTGCTCGCAGCAGGCCAATCCCTTCGCCATCGGCACCTCGACCGAGGCGCTGCGGCTGCTGTCGCGCGCGCTGCCTGGCCATAAGGCCAGGCCCGAGGACATGGAAACGCGGCTCAACCTGCAGTTCGGCATGTGGCTGTCGATCGGCGCCGGCACTTCAGGGGTCGGCGTCGGTGCCAGCCACGGCATCGGCCACGTGCTGGGCGCCGCCTGCGACGTGCCGCACGGTCACACGTCCTGCGTGATGCTGCCGTCGGTGTTGCGCTGGAACCTGCCCGTCAATGCCGAGCGCCAGAAGCGGGTGAGCGAGGCTTTTAGCAAGCCGGAGGTCGCCGCTGCCGACCTCGTCGCCGGCCTGGTGAAATCGCTCGGCCTGCCGGGACGTCTGGCCGAGGTGGGCGTGGCCAAGGACCGCTTCCGTGAGATCGCCGAGAAGTCGATGCACGACCGCGCCGTGCTCAACAACCCGCGCCCGATCAAGGGTCCGGCCGAGGTCATGGAGATTCTCGAACTGGCGGCATGACGGGCGACATGCCCCCATGAGTTCTTTTCATGAGCTGCGGCCGCTTGAAGGCGATATGGAACGGCACAATCTGTGACATATCATGGAGGCTCATCATGGTCGAAGCCGCCGTTAACTACCTCGCCGACCTCAGCGTCAAGCCGGTGACCTACAATCCGCCGCACGGCACCGGCCTGCCGCGCCGGGTCGGCAACTATCGCGACTTCACGGTTCGGATGCATGACGGCCGGCCGGTGGCCACGGACCTGTCGCTCGACCGTCAGGCTTTCATCCTGATCCCGCATGATACCGCCGTCGTCGACTTCTACGAAGAGCGGGAGGTCAAGACGACGTACTACGCCGAGGTCGAGGCGCTGATCGAGCGCGAGACCGGCGCGGCCAAGGTCGTGGTGTTCGATCACACCGTTCGTACGGCCGATCGCGCCGTCGAGCGCGGATTGCGGACGCCGGTGCGCAGCGTCCATTGCGACTACACGGAAAAGTCGGGGCCGCAGCGCGTGCGTGACCTGCTGCCGCCGGACGAGGCCGAGGTGCGCCTCAAGAAGCGCTTCGCCGAGTTCAATGTCTGGCGCAACATCGCGCTCGAGCCCGTTGAGATGACGCCATTGGGTCTGGTCGATTCCGAAAGCCTGGCACCGCGCGACCTTGCGGTCTGCGATCTCGTCTATGCCGACCGCACCGGCGAGATCTACCAGGGCGTCTACAACGCCGATCATCGCTGGTACTATTTCCCCAGGATGACCCGCGACGAGGCAATCCTGATCAAGTGCTACGACTCGATGAAGGACGGCCGGGCGCGCTTCTCGCTGCACTCGGCGTTCGACGATCCGACGTCGCCCAGGAACCCCAAGCCGCGCCAGAGCATCGAGACCCGGGCTTTAGCGTTTTTCGACTGAAGTACTAGGCCCGTGCGATCGCCTCGAGATGCTCGGCCAGCTCCTCGGGATTGCTGAAGAAGGGCGAGTGGCCGCATTCCATCGTCAGGACCTTGCACGGCGTCATCTTGACCATCAGCCGCTGAAGGTTGATGCGGATGGCGTTGTCGTGCGTGCATTCGATGTACCAGCGCGGCACCGAGCCGAAGCGATCCTCGGTGAGCGTCACCGGCGTCGTCGAGATGGAGAGCGGCTGCGGCCGCAAGCGCTCCATGGCCCGGTAGCGGTCCTCCGGCGAGACATCGGCGTAGAACAGGCTCGGCAGCTTGTCGCGGGCGAAGCTGTAGGTCATGCCGTCGGGACTGACCTGCCGCGCCAGCCGGAACATGGCGTCGGGTTCCAGCGCGGTCATGTCCTTGCCGCACTTGCCCGACGTCGGCAGCAGGGCGCAGAGGTAGACCAGCGCCTTGAGCTTGCGCCGGCGCGCCTCTGCCACCTGGCTGATGGTGATGCCGCCGAGTGAATGGCCGACCAGGACGACCGGCTCCTCGATCTTGTCGAGCAGACGGGACAGTTTCTCGACATTGTCGGCCAGCGTGACATTGGCGGGCGGCGTGTGGTCCTTGCCGAGGCCCGGCAGGTCCGGCGCGCAGATCCTGTGGCCGTTCGCCTCGAGCAGCGGCACGACCTTTTCCCAGCACCAGCCACCGGTGCTGGCGCCGTGGACCAGCATGAACGTCGCCACGATCGCCGCTAGCCCCGGCCGACGACGGTGCGCGCGCCTGCGGCGGGCACGAAGAAGTCGGGGATCAGCGACGTGCCAGGCGAGACGGCGTACTGGTCGAAATCGGTGACGCCCTCGGCCGTCAGCACCTCGTCGTCGATGAAGAAGTTGCCGGTGGTCTGGCGCGCGGGCCGGTTGAAGATAGCGTAAGCGGCATCGGCCATGATCTCGGGCTTGCGGCACCGCTTCATCGCTTCATCGCCGCCCAGTACGTTCTGGATGGCGGCGGTGGCGATGGCGGTACGCGGCCACAGGCAATTGAAGGCGATACCCTTGTCCTTGAATTCCGCCGCCATCGCCCAGGCGTAGACCGACATCGAATACTTGGCGAGCGTGTAGGCCGGATGGTTGGCGAACCATTTGACGTCGAAATCGAGCGGCGGCGAGAGGTTCAGCACATGCGGGTTGGCCGCCTTCATGAGATGCGGGATGCACTTCTGCGAGACCAGATACGTGCCGCGGCCGTTGATCTGGTGCATCAGGTCGTAGCGCTTTATCGGCGTGGCGAGCGTGCCGGTGAGGCTGATGGCGCTGGCGTTGTTCACCAGGATGTCGATGCCGCCGAACCTGGCCACGGTCTCGGCGACGGCTGTGTCGACGCTCTGCTCGTCGCGGATATCGCAGGCGATCGGCAGCGCCTTGCCGCCGGCCTTCTCGATCTCCTCGGCAGCAGTGAAGATCGTGCCGGCGAGGCGCGGGTCGGGCTTCACCGTCTTGGCGGCGATGGTGATGTTGGCGCCGTCGCGCGCGGCGCGCAGTGCGATGGCAAGGCCGATGCCGCGGCTGGCGCCGGTGATGAACAGTGTTTTGTTAGCTAGGCTCATGACGTCCCCAAGAATTCCTTGGGCTCTATAGCCGGGTGTGAGAGAGGCGACTAGTCTCGGCATCATGCAAGGGAGGCATGCTGTTTCGAGACCGCCACCGGCCGTGGACGCGCCATACGAAACGGCAAGCTGGGTTCGCCGAAGCCGCCCTGTCCGGTGTCGCCGCAATACCTGTCATCCTGAGCGTAGCGAAGGATGACAATTTACCAGGTCACTCGATCTTCACGCCGGCCTTCTCGATGATCGGTGTCCACTTGGCGACCTCGGCCTTCTGATAGGCGGTGAAGGCGGCGGGCGCCATCTGCTCCGGCGTCGGGATGTCCTGGCCGAGGTCTTCGAGCTTGCGGCGGATCTCAGGGTCCTTCAGCGCCACGACCGCGGCGGCATTCAGCTTGGCGATGATCTCCGGCGGCGTGCCCTTGGGCGCCCACAACCCGTGCCAGATCGCGACCTCGATGCCGGGGAAGCCGGCCTCGGCCGTCGTCGGCACATCGGGAGCGGCGGCATTGCGCTCCTTGGCGGTCACGGCATAGACCTTGATCTTGCCGGCGCGCACGTGCGGCAGTGAATTCGAGGACTGGTCGATCATGATCTGGATCTGGTTGGCGATCAGATCCTGCACGGCCGGTCCCGTGCCGCGATAGGGTACGAGCTGGTAGTTGGTGCCGGTGGCGGCGAAGAAGGCGAGCACGCCGATGTGCGAACCCGAGCCCATGCCGGCGGTGCCGCCCGAAATCTTGTCGGCGTTGGCCTTGAGGTAGGCGACCAGCTCCTTCAGGTCCTTGGCCGGCACCTGGTTCGACGTCACCACCAGGAGCGGATTGGACGGCAGCCGCGCGACCGGCACGAGGTCGTTCTGCAGGTCATAGTTCAGGTTCTTGTAGATCGCATTGTTCACCACGTTGGTGCCGAGATGGCCGATGCCGATCGTGTAGCCGTCCGGCGTGGAGCGGGCGAGCTTGCCCATGGCGATGGTGCCGGCCGCTCCCGCGACATTGTCGATGATGAACTGCTGGCCGAGCTCGCGGCCCATGCGCTCGCCCATGATGCGAGCCATCACGTCGGTCGGGCCGCCGGCGGCGAACGGAACGATCATGGAGATCGGCTTGTTGGGATAGGCCTGGCCGAAGGCCGGGCCGGTCGCCGCCACCGCAAGCACGGCAAGCGCTACTCTACGCAGCATGGCAATTCCTCCCTGGGTTTCTCGTTCAGGGAGAGATTAGCCGTCCTGCCGCTTCAGCGCCATCGCAGGACCGAGCGCTCCACCCGCCCCAGACCCCAGGAAATCAGCAGGCCCAGGATCGACAGCACGACCACGCCGGCCAGGAGCTGGTCGGTCTGCATCAAGTTGCCGGCCGTCAGCACGAAGGCGCCGATGCCGTGCTGGGCGCCGATCATCTCAGCCGCAACCACCAGCAGCAACGCCACCGACGCCGAGATGCGGAAGCCCGCGAGGATGCCGGGCATGGCGCCGGGCAGCACGATCTTGGCCACGATGTCCCGCGCCGGCAGGCCGAAGCTCTGGGCCATGCGGATGAGGTTGCGCGGCACGGAATCGCAGGCGGTGTAGGCCGATATGACGGTGGGAAAGAAGACTCCCAAGGCAATGGTGGCGACCTTGGAAGGCTCGCCAATGCCCAGCCACAGGATCAGCACCGGCAGCAGCGCGATCTTGGGGATCGGAAACAGCGCCGACACGATGGGCAACCCAGCGGCGCGCGCGGACGAGAAGATGCCCATGGCGAGGCCCAAGGCCAGCCCCGCCGCGGTGCCGATGATCCAGCCCGGGACGATGCGCTTGAGTGAGGCCGTCACATGCTCCATCAGCGTGCCGTCGAGCCACAAAGCGTAGAGCGCGCGCACGATGGCGGCAGGGCTCGGCATGAAGAGGGGCGGCAGCAGCCCGCTGCTCGATGCCGCCTGCCACAGGCCGATCAGCACCGCGAACACGATCCATGGCACGACGCGTCGCGGCGTCGGCGCGAAGCCGCCGCCTCGGAAGGGAACGGGGCGCCGTTCAGACATCCAGCATCTCGCGCTCGGCGGTGGCGGCCTCGTCGCGGATCAGCGACCACAGCCTGCGATGGACGTCGATCAGCAACGCGGCGTGTTCCAGCCGGCCGCGCTCGGCCACCGGCACGTCGATCCTGAGCACCTCGCGGATGCAGCCCGGCCGGCGCGACAGCACCACGACGCGGTCGGCGAGGCGGGCCGCTTCCTCGAGATTGTGGGTGACGTAGACGCGCGTGCTCTTCTCACGCGCCCAGATCGCGAGCAGGTCTTCCATCAGCAGTTCGCGTGTCTGGGCGTCGAGCGCCGACAGCGGCTCGTCGAGCAGCAGCACCGCCGGCCGCACGACAAGGGCGCGGGCAATGCCGACGCGCTGGCGCATGCCGCCGGAAAGCTGCTTGGGGTAGGCTGCGGCGAACTCGGCGAGGCTGGTCAGCGCCAAGGCCGCCGCCACCCGTTCGCGGCACTCCGCGGCGCCGAGGCCGCGGTGTTCGAGCGCCAGGGCCACATTGGCTGCCACGCTGCGCCACGGCAGGAGCGCGAAATCCTGGAAGATGTAAGTGAAGGGGTTGAACGAATCGGCCGGCGGCGGGCCGGACAGGCTCACCCGCCCCGCGGTGGGTTCCAGCAGCCCGCCAATGATGCCGAGCAGGGTGGACTTGCCGCAGCCCGAAGGGCCGATCAGGACGACGGTCTCTCCGTCGGCAATATCGAGATCGATGTCCTTCAGCGCCTCGACGGCACCATAGCTGTGCGAGACTTTCTCAATGTGCAGCGGCATCGGCCGCCATTGTGATGAGCACGGTGCGGTTGGCGACCTGCTGGCCTTCCTGCACCGAAATCGATTCAATCCTGGCATCCAGCACGGCCTTTAGCTGGTGCTGGATCTTCATTGCCTCGAGCACGACCAGCGTCTGGCCGCGCGCGACCGTGTCGCCGGCTGCCACCTTGATGGCAACGATCCGCCCATCCATCGGGGCGCGGAGCTTGCCGTCGCTGCCGGCCGCCGCCGTCGCGGGCGGGGCATAAGTCTTGTCGGTGAAGCGCACGGCGAAGGCATCGAGATCGACGATGACGTCGTCGCCATCGATGTGGAACAGTGTGTCGATGCCGTCGCCGCTCGCGACCTGCAGCAGCCGCTCCGTGCCGCCCGCCGCCAGCCGGATCGGCGCCGGTTCCGGATTGGAGTTGCGCCAGCCGCGTAGCGGCGCCGGATAGTGCGCCGCCGAGGCGCGCCACAGCAGTCGAGCGGCGGTGTCCCAGTGAGCGTCGCTGATCGCAGGCGCGGGAAAATCGTGCTTGGTGAGGAAGGCGGTCGTGGCCTTGCCGGCGGCGAAGTCGGGATGCTCCAGCAGGCGGATCAGGAAATGCCGGTTGGTGGTGGGGCCCAGGATCACGGTCTCGCGGAGCGCGCGCACGAGCCGGCTGCGGGCTTCCTCGCGGGTGGCGCCGTGGGCGATCACCTTGGCGATCATTGGATCGTAGAACGGCGAGATCGTCGAGCCGTTCGTCACGCCATAGTCCAAGCGCACGCCGGCGCCGGAGGCTGGCCGCCAGACATCGACGCGGCCGGCCTGCGGCAGGAAGCCATTGTAAGGGTCCTCGGCATAGAGGCGGACTTCGATGGCATGGCCCTTGAACTTCACCTGCTCCTGGGTGAGCGGCAGGCTTTCGCCGCGCGCGACGCGCAGTTGCCATTCGACGAGGTCGAGGCCGGTGATCTCTTCGGTCACCGGATGCTCGACCTGGAGGCGCGTGTTCATCTCGAGGAAGTAGAACGCGCCGTCATTGCCCAGCAGAAATTCGACCGTGCCGGCGCCGCGATAGCCGTTCGCCTTGGCGGCTGCGACGGCCGCGGCGCCCATGCGCTCGCGCAGGTTGGTATCGACGGCGGGCGAGGGCGCCTCCTCGATCACTTTCTGATGGCGCCGCTGCACCGAGCAGTCGCGCTCGCCCAGGTGAATGACGTTGCCGTGGGCGTCGGCGAAGACCTGGATCTCGACATGGCGGGCATCGACTACGGCCTTTTCGAGGATCAACTCGCCCGAGCCGAAGGCGCTCTCGGCCTCGGCGCGCGCGGTGCGGATGGCCTCCAGGAGATCACCGTCGCGCTCCACGAGGCGCATGCCGCGTCCGCCGCCGCCTGAGGCCGCCTTCACCATCACCGGCAGGCCGATCTTGCGCGCTTCCTTTTCGAGATTGGCGTCGCTCTGGTCCGCGCCTTGATATCCTGGCACGCAAGGGACTCCGGCATCGATCATGCGTCGCTTGGCGGCGGCCTTGTTGCCCATGGCCGCGATGGCGGCTGGCGGGGGGCCGATGAACACAAGACCCGCTTTTTCGCAGGCGGTTGCGAACTCGGCATTTTCGGACAGGAAGCCGTAGCCCGGATGGACCGCGTCGGCGCCGGATTTATGGGCCGCTTCCAGGATGCGGTCGATGCTGAGATAGCTCTCACCGACCGGCGCCGGGCCGATGCGCACGGCCTCGCTGCAGGTCGAGACGTGCAATGCGGCCTTGTCGGCGTCGGAATAGACCGCGACTGTTCGATAGCCCATCTCCCGGGCCGTCCTGTGGATGCGAACCGCGATCTCGCCTCGGTTGGCTATCAGGATCTTGCTGAAGTCCGTCATTCCGTGGCCCAGCGTGGCGGCCGCTTCTCGGCGAAGGCGCGCAGGCCCTCGGAGGCTTCGGGCCCGCGCCGCGCCTCGGCGAACTTGTCGGCGGCGAAGTCGAGGACCTGCGACAGCGGTTCGGTGCCCACCTTCATCACCACCTGCTTGGTGAGCGCATTGGCGATGGGCGCGCAGCGGTCGATCTGCTTCAGCAGTTCTTCCAGCTTGGCGTCGAGGGCGACGGAGTCCTTCACAAGGTAGTGGGCGATGCCGAGGCGCAGGGCCTCGGGGCCCTTGAAGCGCGCCGCCGTGAGCGTGAGATGGCGGGTCTGCGGCACGCCGATGCGAGCCGCGACAAAGGGTGCGATCTGAGCCGGCACGATGCCGATCGCCGTCTCGCTCATGGCGAAGCCTGCGTCCTCGGTGCAGATCGCGACGTCGGAAACACAGAGGATGCCGAAGCCGCCGGCGATGGCGTAGCCCTCGACCGCGGCCACCACGACCTGCGGGCTGGTGTTGACCATCTCCAGGAAGGTGCCGAAGCCGCGGTTCCAGACCGCGATCGGATCCTTCTCGCCGGGCTTGGGCTTGTCCGTAAAACTCTGTTCCATGCTCTTGAGGTCGGCGCCGGCACAGAAAGTGCCGCCTGCCCCGCGCAGGATCACGACCTTGATGTCGCGGCGATCTTTTAGAATCTCGAAGACGGCGCGCAGCTCACCGATCAAGGTCGGGTTGAGCGCGTTCTTCACCTCGGGACGGTTGAGCGTCACGTGCAGGCGCGAGCGCTCGCGATGTAGCAGCAGCGTCTGGTACTTGTCGGCGAATTCGGCCATCGGGTCCTCAGCGATTCTCGAGCCGCGGCAGCGTGCCCATGTGCTTGGAAATGATCTGCAGCATGACCTCGTCGGCGCCGCCGCCGATCGAGGCCAGGCGCGAATCGCGGAAGGCTCGGGCCACGGGATTGTCCCACAGGTAGCCTGCACCCCCCCAATATTGCAGGCAACCGTCGGTCACGAGCCGGACCATGCGGCCGGCTTTCAGCTTGGCCATGGAAGCCAGCATCGTCACGTCGGCGCCGTCGAGATATTCCTCGCACGCGCGGTAGCAGAGCGAGCGCACTAGCTCGACCTCGGTGCTGAGCTCGGCCAGCTTGAAATGGATGACCTGGTTGTCGAGCAATGGGCGGCCAAACACCTTGCGCTCGCGGGTGTATTCCGCCGTCTGGTCGATCAGGCGGCCCATGCCGACCACGGAACTGATCGCGCCCCACAGCCGCTCCTCCTGGAACTGCTGCATCTGGTAGACGAAGCCCATGCCTTCCTGGCCGATCAGGTTGCCCACCGGCACCTTCACCTCGTCGAGAAAGATCTGCGCGGTGTCGGAGCTCCGCATGCCGAGCTTGTCGAGCTTCTTCACGACCTCGACGCCCCTCGTCTTCATCGGCAGGCAGATCAGCGACTTGTTCTTGTGCGCCGGGCCGTCGCCGGTGGAGGCGAGCAGGCACATCCAGTCCGCCTGGGTGCCGTTGGTCGTCCACATCTTGCCGCCGTTGATGACCCAGTCGCCGCCGACCTTGCGGGCCGTGGTCTTGATCGAGGCCACGTCGGAACCGGCGCCCACTTCGGAGACGCCGAGGCAGGCCACGTAATCGCCGCTGATCGAGGGCGCCAGGAATTCCTTGCGCAGCGCGTCGCTGCCGTAGCGGGCGAGCGCCGGCGTCGCCATATCGGTCTGCACGCCGATCGCCATCGGCACCGAGCCGCAATTGATGTGGCCCAGCTCCTCGGCCATCACCATGGCGTAGGAATAGTCGAGCCCCATGCCGCCGTATTCGGTGGGCTTGTTGACGCCCAGAAGGCCAGCGTCGCCCAGCTTCTTGAAAACCTCGTGCGCGGGGAAGATCCCTTCCTCTTCCCATTTGTCGACGTGCGGATTGATGTCCTTGTCGATGATCTTCCGCAGCGTGCGGCGGATCTCGTCGTGTTCCTGGGTGAATTGCATCTAACGATTCCCGAGACGAGGCAAGGTGCCCATCAACTTCGAAATGATCTGCAGCATGACCTCGTCGGCGCCGCCGCCGATCGAGCCCAGGCGGCCGTCGCGATAGCTGCGCGCCACTGGATTGTCCCAGAGGTAGCCGGCGCCGCCCCAGTATTGCAGGCAGGCGTCGGAGACCTCGCGGCGGAGTCGGCCGGCCTTGAGCTTGGCCATCGAGGCCAGCATGGTGACGTCGGTGCCGGCGAGATATTCCTCGCAGGCCCGGTAAACGAGGGAGCGCAGCGCCTCGACCTCGCTCTTGAGCTCGGCCAGGCGGAAATGGACGACCTGGTTATCGAGTAGCGGTTTGCCGAACACCTTGCGTTCGCGCGTGTAGTCGATGGTAGCGTTGATGATGCGGTCGCAGCCCATCAGCGTGCCGGCGCCCGCCCACAGCCGCTCCTCCTGGAACTGCTGCATCTGATAGATGAATCCCGAGCCCGGCTGGCCGATCGTGTTGCGCACCGGCACCTTCACATTGTCGAAGAAGGTCTGCACCGTGTCGGAGGCGCGCATGCCGAGCTTGTTGAGTTTCTTGGCGACGGTGATGCCCTTGGCTTTCATCGGCACCACGATCAACGACTTGTTCTTGTGCGCCTGTCCGTCGCCCGTGTTGGCCAGCAGGCACATCCAGTCGGCCTGGGCGCCGTTGGTCGTCCACATCTTGCCACCGTTGATCACCCAGTCGCCGCCGACGCGGGTTGCCGTGGTCTTGATCGAGGCCACGTCGGAGCCCGCACCGGTCTCCGACACGCCGAGGCAGGCCACGTAGTCGCCGCTGATCGCCGGCGTCAAAAATTCCTGGCGCAGCTCGTCGCTGCCGTAGCGGGCGAGCGCCGGAGTCGCCATGGAGATCTGCACCCCAGTCGCCATCGGGATCGAGCCGCCGTTCACCAGCCCGAGCGATTCGGCGCACATCATGGCGTAGGAGAAATCGAGGCCCGAGCCGCCGAATTGCACCGGCTTGTCGACACCCAAAAGACCGGCGTTGCCCATCTTCTTGAACAGCGCGTGGGCAGGGAACTGGCCCTCGGCCTCCCATTGATCGACGTAGGGATTGACCTCGCGCTCGATCAGCGTCTTCCAGGTCTGACGCAACGCCAGATGCTCGGGGGTAAACTTCATCTCGTTACATCCTTGCCCCTACATACGGGCGACGCCGAAAGTGATGGGATTGAGCGGCCGCACCAGCGATTCGCGGGCGATTGACAGGGTGAAGGCCAGCACCCGGCGCGTGTCGCGCGGATCGATGATGCCGTCGTCCCACAGATGTGCCGTGCCGTAGAGCGCCGTCGATTCGCGCTCGAACTGGTCGACGATGCCCTTGAACATCTTGTCGATCTGCTCGGCCGGCGGCTCCTTGCCTTCGCGCCGGAATTTCTGCTCGGTCACGGTCTTCATCACGCCCGCCGCCTGCTCGCCGCCCATCACCGCGGTGCGGCTGTTGGGCCAGGCGAAGATGAAGCGGGGATCGTAGGAGCGTCCGCACATGCCGTAGTTGCCGGCGCCGAAGCTGCCGCCGATCACGATCGTGATCTGCGGCACCGTCGCATTGGCCACCGCCTGAATCATCTTGGAGCCGTGCTTGACGATGCCGCCGCGTTCGGCCTCGGTGCCGACCATGTAGCCGGTGGTGTTCTGCAGGTAGACGATGGGCGTGCCCTGCTGGCAGCAGAGCTGGATGAACTGCGCGGCTTTTACCGAGCCCTTGGTGGTGATCGGGCCGTTGTTGCCGATGAAGGCCGCCGGCTCGCCCTCGATCTCGGCCCAGCCGCAGATCGTCTGCTGATCGAAGAGACCCTTGAACTCGAGGAAGTCGGAGCCGTCGACCAGGCGGGCGATCACCTCGCGCACGTCGTAGGGATCCTTGTGTGAGGGCGGGACCACGCCGCACAACTCGCCGATGTCGTAGAGCGGCTCCTTGAACGTCCGGTCACGGCGCGGCGGCAGTCTGTCGTTCCAGTGCCACTTGGCGATCACCTCGCGCGCCATGCGGATGCCATCGGAATCGTTCTCGGCCATCCATTCAGCGACACCCGAGACCGTGGCGTGCATCTCGGCGCCACCCAGCTCCTCGTCGGTCGCGATCTCGCCGGTCGCGGCTTTCAGTAGCGGCGGGCCGGCCAGGAAGACCTTGGCCTGGTTGCGCACCATGATGACGTAGTCGGAGAGGCCCGGCAGGTAGGCGCCGCCCGCCGTCGAGGAACCGTGCACCACCGTCACCTGCGGGATGCCGCGTGCCGACATGCGCGCCTGGTTGGCAAAGCCGCGGCCACCGGGAATGAAGATCTCGGCCTGGTACATCAGGTTGGCGCCGCCCGATTCGACCAGGTAGACGAGCGGCAGCTTGTTCTCCATCACCACCTGCTGCATGCGCTGGCCCTTGCGCTGGCCCGACGGCGAGATGGTGCCGCCCTTCACCGCACTGTTGGAGGCCGACACCATGCAGCGTACGCCCTGGACGTAGCCGATGCCGACGATTGCTCCGCCGCCCGCGCCGGTACCGTCCTTGTCGTCGTACATCCGATAGCCGGCCAGGCTCATCAGCTCAAGGAATGGCGCGCCGCGGTCGAGCAACAGCGCGATGCGCTCGCGCGGCATCAGCTGGCGGCGCTTGACGAAGCGGGCGCGCGATTTTTCGGAGGCAGCCTGCACGATGGCCTCGGCGTCGCGGAACTCCTGGATCGCCGCCAGCATTCTCTCGCGGTTACGCTTGAATTCGTCGCTGTTGGCGTCGACCTGGCTTTCGAGGACCGGCACGGCTACTCGCCTCCAAGAACTTTAGGCGTCTTGGCGAGATGGAAGCCGTTGAAGGCCTGCGACTTGTCGGTCGCCGGTAGGTCGACCGAGCGGTTGGCCAGCGGCACGCCGCCGTCGATCCTGATCTCGGTGCCGGTGATGTAGGCCGAGGCGTCGCTCAGCAGGAAGCAGACCGCGGCGGAGACCTCGCTTTCGGTGCCGAGGCGGCCCAGCGGGCAATAGGCTTTCAGTTTGGGGATCTGTTCCTTGAAGTCGCCGGTGTAGGTGTCCATGCCCGAGGAAGCGATCCAGCCCGGCGCCACGGAGTTCACCCGCACGCCCGCGACCGCCCATTCGTAGGCCAGCGTCATGGTGAGATTGGCCATGCCGGCGCGTGCGGCGCCGGTGTGCACCATGTTGGGGAAGCCGTTACGGTAGTCCGCCGTCATGTTGACGATCGAGCCGCCGTGGCTCTGCATGGATTGCGTAAAAACCTCGCGGCTGACGATGAAGCCGCCGGTGAGGTTGTTGCGCACGACCACGTCGAAGCCCTTGGCGCTGAGGCTCGCGGCGGGCGAGGGGAACTGGCCGCCGGCATTGTTGAACAGGCCGTGGATGCGGCCGTTCTTCGCCACGATGGTGGCGACCGCTTCCTTGACCTGCGCCTCCTCGCGGATATCGAAAGTGTGCGTCTCGCAGGTGCCGCCGGCCGCTTCGATCTCGACCTTCACGACGTCGAGCTTTTCAGGGTTGCGACCGGTGATGACGACATGCGCGCCAAGGGCTGCGATTTCGTGCGCCGTGCAGCGGCCGATGCCGCTGCCGCCGCCGGTCACGACGACGGTCTGGCCCTCAAACAACCCCGGTTTGAAGACCGAGCGATACATCATGTTTCCTCCTGACTGAACGGCCGTTTATCGGCCCGTATTTGACGTTTACGTAAAGGTCAAGTAAGCCCCCAGACCATTGGCCGACTGGAGGAACTCGTACATGACCTTGCAGGAAATCACCGCGAAAATGAAGGAAGGTGCTTCGAAGAAGTCGGCCTTCGGAAACAGCGTCAAGTTTGCCACCGATCAGGGCTTCGTCCACATCGACGGCAATCAGACCCCGCCTTCCGTCACTAACGACGACAAGGCCGCCGACTGCACCATCAAGATGGACTTCAGCGACTTCGACGACCTGATCAACGGCAAGCTCGACGGCATGACCGCGTTCATGACCGGCAAGCTCAAGATCGAAGGCGACATGGGCGTCGCCATGAAGCTTCAGTCGATCCTTCGTTAGAGCGAGCGACTGCCACGAACGAGAAGGGGCCCACGGGCCCCTTTTTTGTTGCCGCCGCTACTCCTCGCGGCTCTTGTGATAGTGGCGCCGCGCCTTGGCGCGGTTGCCGCAGCTTTGCATGGAACACCAGCGCCGCTTGCCGGCGCGGCTGTCGTCGAGGAAGAGGTAGTTGCATTCCGGGTTGGCGCAGCGCCGCACCCGATCGAGGCGGGGGCCTGTCAGCAGATCGCCGGCGGTCCACAGAACCGGCGCCAGCAGCGCCAGCGCCGTGCCCGACCTGACATCGAAATCCCAGCCATAGCCGCCGCGCTCGCGCTTTAGCGTCGTGCGCGCCGGCGCCTCCGCCAGGGCCGCGTTCAGGCTCTCGACGTCGCGCGCCGCCGGGGCCTTGGCCTGGGCGTGGGCATCGAACAGCCGATGGACGAGCTCGCGCAGCTCGATGGCGCGCTCGAACTCGCGCCGAGCCGGCGGCTTGGACGGTTTCAGCCCCTCGTTGGCCACCGTCCAGGCAGCGAGATCCTCGGGCGCGTTCAGCGTCTCGGTCGGAACGTCTTGCCCCCGCCAATAGCGTGTGTTGGCGAACTCCAGGCACAGGTCGGGGCGATTCATGATCAGGACTTAGTAACCGGTTGGGTGGTTGACAAGGCTGACGTGGCAGAATAACCATATAACCAGTTATAAAGTTACAGGAGAAATAGATCATGTTCGACCACGTTTCCATCGGCGTTGCCGACATCCCCCGGACCCGGAAATTCTACGACGCCGCGCTGAAGCCGCTCGGCTATACGCTGCTCAGCGACGGCGAGAGTTCGCTGGGCTATGGCGGCAAGGCGGTCGGCCTCTGGATCAGCGCCAGCACCAAGCCGGTGAAACCCGATATGGAGTCGGGCCTGCACTTCTGCTTCGTGGCGCCCGACCGCAAGGCGGTCGACGCCTTCCATGCCGCCGCGCTCAAGACCGGCGGCAAGGACAACGGCACGCCCGGCGTGCGGGCCGACTACAGCCCCAAGTATTACGCCGCCTTCGCCATCGACCCCGATGGCTACCGCATCGAGGCCTATTGCGGAAAATAACGGAAACCTTGCACGGATCGCTGCGGTTCCCATCTTGAGGGACCGCAGCGATCAGGCGAGGGGACGATGACGAAGACGGTGATAGCGAAGACGGTGGAGACGGCGACCCCAGACGACGAGGCGGCAGCGATTGCCACGCTTACCTTGGCCTTCGCCGCCGATCCCATGACGCGCTGGAGCTGGCCTGACCCCAGGACTTATCTCGACGCCTTCCCGAAATTGGCCAGGGCCTTTGGCGGTGCGGCATTCCTGAAGGGCACCGCGCACCGCGTCGACGGCGGCGCCGGCGTGGCGCTGTGGCTGCCGCCCGGCGTCGAACCCGACGGGGAGGCGATGGGCGCGCTGATGCAGAGCACACTCAAGGGCCCGGCGCTGATGGATGGCGCCGGCATCATGCAGCAGATGATGGCCTTTCATCCCCACGAGCCGCACTGGTACCTGCCGTTGATCGGCATCGATCCGCAGCATCAGGGCAAGGGCCTGGGCGGCACGCTGCTCGATCATGCGCTCGCCCTCTCGGATCGCGACGGCGTCCCGGCCTATCTCGAATCTTCCAACCCGCGGAACATCGGCCTTTACGAGCGGCACGGTTTTGAACGCCTCGGCCGTATCCAGAACGGCAGCTCGCCGACTTTGGTGCCGATGCTGCGCAAACCGCAACGGAGGACGTGATGCTGAAAGGCGGCTGCTTCTGCGGGGCGATTCGTTACGAGGCCGATGACACCCCGACGCAGGCAACAGCCTGCCATTGCTCGATCTGCCGACGCACGAGCGCGGCGCCGTTCGTGGCCTGGTTCACGGTGACGCCCGAGGCATTCCGGATCGTCTCGGGTCAGCCCACACGCATCTCGTCGTCCGAGCACGCGACGCGCACGTTCTGTCCCGCCTGCGGCACGCCGCTCAGCTTCCAGTCCGCGCGCTATCCCGACGAGATCGATGTCACGATCTGCTCGCTCGACGTCCCGGAGCAGGTGCCGCCGCGGTCCCATACCTGGCGCGCCTCGGGCCTCGGCTGGGTGAAGCTGGCGGATGGAATTCGCGCCTATCCGGAGAAATGCCCGGAGTGAGTCTTCAGTCGGCCAGCAGAAGAGCCTGTTTGGTCAGGGCGCCGTCGGTGTCGCGCAATTCGTGGACGATGGTGAAATGGTCCGCGCCGGCGATCGGCAGCAGCGCGCCTGGCAGATGGCCCGCAGCGCGCTTGGCGTGGAGATGGCGGCTGTCTAGGACCAGCGGCGGCAGCTCCGCCGTGCCGTAGCTGATCAGCATCGGTTTGGCCACCATCGGCAGGCGCATCGGCGACAGCGTCTCGATCTCGCCGTCGCTGAGTTTCAGCTTTTCGTTCAGGTAGGTGTCGCGGATCGGTCCCAGCTCGTAGACGCCGGAAATCGCAAGGCCGGCACTGACGCGTTTGTGGCCGAGGCACATGGCGGTCAGGTGACCTCCGGCCGACCAGCCCGAGAGGACCACCTTGCCGTCGATGCCGTGTGCCCGGCCGTTGGCGGCAAGCCAGTCCAGCGCCGCGTTGATCTCGGCCACGATTTCGGTGAGCGTGGCGTCGGGCGCCAG
>CAMARK010000066.1 GCA_945860205.1 Reyranella massiliensis 521
GCATGATCGCGGCAACATCGGATGACAGCGCATCCTTGACCGCCTGCACGTCGACAGTGCCGTCGTCACGGGCCGGGATCGGCTTGACGATATAGCCGAGAAAGGCAGCCGTGGCGGGATTGGTGCCATGGGCGCTCTCGGGGACCAGCACGATATTGCGGTGGCTCTGGCCGGCCGCATCCTGCGCCGCCTTGATCGCCATCATGCCCAGCAGCTCACCATGGGCGCCGGCCTTGGGCGTCAGCGCCACGGCAGCGGTATTGGTGAGGGTCATCAGCCAATGGCTGAGCTGGTTCATCAGCTCCAGCGCGCCCTGCACGGTCGAGACCGGCTGCAGCGGATGGAGATCGCCGATGCCCGGGAAGCGCGCCACCTTCTCGTTGATCCGGGGATTGTGCTTCATGGTGCACGAGCCCAGCGGATAGACGCCCATGTCAATGGCGTAGTTCTTTTGGCTCAGTCGTGTGTAGTGCTGCACCACCTGCGGCTCGCTCAAGCCTGGAAGGCCGATCTCGCCGGCGCGGCGGAGACCGTTGAGTCGGTCTTTCACCTTGGGCGGCTCGGGCAGGTCGACGCCGCAGCGTCCGGCCTGACCCATCTCGAAGATCAGCGGCTCCTCGATCTGCAGCGCGCGGTTGCCGGTGAAGGTGCCATGCGTGTTGGTCGGCCCGGCAGCAACGCCACCGGCACGACCTTGGCTACGGTCGAGCGACTGCACCATCACAGCACCTCCTTCAGCGCGGCGACGAGTGGGCCCATGCCGTGCTCGGTCGCCGTTTCGGTCGCGGCCAGCAGCAGCAGGTTCTCGACCGAGGGATCGTTCGGGATCAGGCGCGACACGGGCAGCCCGCCCAGGATGCGCTTGGCGGCCAGCGCTTCGACGACCGGCGCGGCAGGCTTGGGCAGCCGCACGGTGAACTCGTTGAAGAAGCTGTCGTTCAGCAGTTTTACGCCGGGGATCGCCGCGACGCGGTCGGCGAGCTCCGAGGCCTTGGCGTGGTTGATCTCGGCCAAGCGCTTAAAACCCGCCTCGCCCAGCAGGGTGAGGTGCACCGTGAAGGCCAGCGCACAGAGGCCGGCATTGGTACAGATGTTGGACGTCGCCTTCTCGCGGCGGATATGCTGCTCGCGCGTGGAGAGCGTCAGCACGAAGCCGCGCTTGCCGTCGGCATCGACGGTTTCGCCGACGAGGCGGCCCGGCATCTGCCGCATGTACTTCTCGCGGGTGGCAAAGAGCCCGACATAGGGCCCGCCGAAGCCGAGACCGTTGCCGATCGACTGGCCCTCGCAGACCACGATGTCGGCACCCATCTCGCCCGGCGGCTTGATCAGCCCCAGCGACACGACCTCCGTCACGACCACGATCAGCAGCGCGCCGGCGGCATGGCAGGCAGCGGCAAGCTTGGCGAAGTCGCGGACATGGCCGAAGAAGCTCGGGTTCTGCACCACGACGCAGGATGTGTCCTTGTCGACCGCCGCGATCAGGTCTTCCAACCCATCGACATCCGGCTTGCCGATAACGGCGCCAAAACCTTCCCACTTGGCCGTGGTCTCGATGATGCTGCGGTACTGCGGATGCAGCCCACCCGAGATCAGCGCCTTGTGGCGGCGCGTCACGCGGTTGGCCATCAGCACGGCCTCGGCGGTGCCGGTCGAGCCGTCGTACATCGAGGCGTTGGCGACCTCCATCCCGGTCAGCAGCGTGATATGAGTCTGGAACTCGAACAGATACTGCAGAGTCCCTTGAGTGATCTCGGGCTGGTAGGGCGTGTACGACGTCAGGAACTCGCCGCGCTGGATCATGTAGTCGACGGTCGAGGGCACGTGATGGCGATAGGCGCCGGCGCCGATGAAGAAGGGCGTCGTGGCCGGCGACAGGTTCTTCGTCGCATAGGCCTGGAAGGCGCGCTCGACCTCGAGCTCGCCCTGGTGATCAGGAAGCCCGCCGATCTTGGCACCGAGCACGGCCGAGGTCGGCACGTCGCGGAAGAGTTCATCGACCGACTTGGCGCCGATCACGCTCAGCATCTCGCGGCGGTCGGCATCGGTGAGCGGAAGATAGCGCATGCGTTGGCTCCTCAGCCGAGGCCTTTGACGAAGGCGGCGTAAGCGGCTTCATCCATGAGGCCGGCAAGCTCGCCCTTGTCGGACATCTTGATCTTGAAGAACCAGCCCTTGCCCATCGGCTCGGCGTTGACGTCGCCCGGCGTGTCGGCGAGGGCGGCATTGCTTTCGATCACCTCGCCCGAGACCGGCGCGTAAATGTCGGACGCGGCTTTTACCGATTCGACCACGGCGACGGCCTCACCCTTGGCGACCTTGCGGCCGGCGGCGGGCACATCGACGAACACCACGTCGCCCAGCTGCTCCTGCGCATACTGCGTGATGCCGATCGTGCCGGTGTCACCTTCGACGCGGATCCATTCGTGTTCTTCGCTGTATTTGACGTCGGCCATGAGGCGCTCCTATCCGCGGTAGTAGGTGTGTTTGACGAAAGGCATGGGCACGATCTCGGCCGGCACCGGCTTGCCGCGCACGAGCAGCTCGACCTTGGTACCGTTGGCCGACTGCGCACGCTCGACGTAGCCCATGGCGATGGCGCGCCCGAGGGTCGGCGCGAAGCCGCCCGAGGTGACGATGCCGACGGTCTTGCCGCTGATGACGATCTCCGCGCCCTCGCGCGCGATTGCCTTGCCCTCGGGCAGGAGGCCGATGCGCTTGCGTGGCGCGCCTTCGGCGATCTGCTTCTGCACGACCGCGGCGCCGGGAAAGCCGCCCTGGATGCGGCGCTCCTTGCCGACGCTCCACAGCAGCACCGCCTCGACCGGTGTCGTGGTGGTGTCGATGTCGTGGCCGTAGAGGCAGAGGCCCGCTTCCAGGCGCAGCGAATCGCGGGCGCCGAGGCCGATCGGCTTCACTTCGGGATGCGACAGCAGCTTGCGGGCGATGGCATCGGTCGCATCGGCTGGCGTCGAAATCTCGTAGCCGTCGCAGCCGGTGTAGCCCGAACGCGTGACGTAGCAGCGGGCGCCGTCGATCACGACGAAGGTGCCGGTCATGAACTTCATGCCGGCGACCGAAGGCGCCAGCCGCGACAGCACGGTCACGGCCTGCGGCCCCTGCAGCGCCAGCAGACCGCGCGCAAACATCGGCTCGATCTCGCAGGCGTCGGAGAGCTTCGCCTTTATGTGCGCCAGGTCGGCGTCCTTGCAGGCGGCATTGACGACCAGCTGCAGGTGATCGCCGGTGCTGGTCACCATCAAATCGTCGAGGATGCCGCCGGCCCCGTTGGTGAACTGGGTGTAGCGCTGTTGACCCGGCTGCAAGCCCGCGATGTCGCCCGGCACCAGAGTCTCCAGCGCCTTGGCCGTGGTGTGGCCGGGCTTGGCCGTCAGCCGCACCTGGCCCATGTGCGAGACGTCGAACAGGCCGCAGGCGTTCCGCGTGTGCGCATGCTCGACCAGGATGCCGGTCGGATACTGCACCGGCATTTCGTAGCCGGCGAACGGCACAATGCGCGCACCGAGTTCACGGTGCAGTTCATACAGGGGCGTACGCTTTAGAGGGCCGGCAGCGGGTTCACTCAAAACGGTCTCCTAGAGTCGCGATTCCCCGGCGCAAAAACTGCGCCGTTCGCGACCCCCTCTGTCCGGAGACCTGAAAGATTCGCCGGGATGAAAAACTTCCGGCTTACTTCGTCGGTGGGCGTGCGCCAGATGAGGCGCCCGCCACTTTCCAGAGACCCATCCTCCTGCGGTCCGTTTGCCTGAGAGTTTCCGGGGCCGGTTGCTCCTTCGGCGCCGCCCCCTCTTAAGTGAACAAGAGAAAGGCGGGCTCTCCCACAGGTATCGTCTGGGTGAGCCGACCATAGGGACCCGTTTCCAGGCCGTCCACGGACAAAGCCGTGCCACACGTTTGAATCCCGGGGAAAAATGTCGCCGCGACACGCGACATTTTCCGGAGCGCTAAGGCGGCAGGGCGATGTCGCGGCGCGCCCCGCTCAAGCCGTTGATTTCCCTGCCGATCCGAGACCCGGCCAGCGTCGCTCGATGTCGCGGAGAACGCGACATTTTCAAATCGCGGCGTCTGCGACATTCGACCTGGACGGGCGGGCAACATCCGGACGCAGGAAGGGACTGGCTTTCTCATAGGTGCACTCCTATCAAATAGGACTATCCCTGTCAACTACAGCTCTTGAAATTGAGTGATCGCTCACTTAATAAGTGCGTGTCTACTCACTCCTGGAGGATCGCATGTTCATCCGCCGTACGTTCGACGAGTTCCTGAAGCTGCACAGTCTCGCCGAGCCCGCCCCCGCGGCCCGCGACTGGGTGATCGACTGGCGCTGGCTCACGTCCGCCCCTGATGACGAGGCTTCCGGAAGTGAGCGCTCCCTCATAGACTGGCCGGCATGGGCAAGGCCGAAGACACCAAGCAGAGAATAGAGCGCGCGGCGCTCACGTTGTTCGTGGCGCGCGGCGTGGCCGAGACCACGACCCGGGAAATCGCCCTAGCGGCGTCGATCGCTGAGGGCACGATCTACCGCTACTTCCCGAGCAAGGAGCAGCTGGCGGTCGACATGTTCCTCCGCCATCACCGCGCCCTGGCGGAGGCGCTGGACGAGGCGCAGGGCAAGGCCGCCACCTTGCGCGAAAAGATCGACGCCATCGTGCGCTGCTATTGCGAGTGGGCGGACCGCGACTGGACCCTGTTCGCCTACCACCTGCTCAACCAGCATTCCTTCCTGATCCAGGTGCCCGATGGTGCCCCCAATCCGGTCAACGTGGTGCGCGAGGTGATCGGCCGGGCGATGAAGGCGGGCGAGATCCCGCGGCGCGACGCCGACCTGGCGGCCGCTTCGGCGATCGGCGCGGTGATGCAACCCGCCACCTACAAGGTCTATGGCCGCTTCGAAGGGCCCCTCACCGCCCATGTCCGCTTCTTTGCCGACGCCGCCTGGGCGGTGCTATCGGTGAAGGCGGGTTAGGTCCGGACGATGCTCGTCATCGCGTACGTGGCCGCAGCCATAACCCTGCTCCTCACCGGAACGATGGCGGGATTCTTCTTCGCCTATTCGAGTTCCGTCATGCTCGGCCTCGATGCGGCCGGCGCCGCCCACGCCATCCCGGCGATGCAGGCCATCAACCTCACGATCCGCAATCCGGTCTTCTTCATGGCCTTCTTCGGAACGCCGGTCGCCGCCCTCTTGAGCGCCGTGGTCTTCCTCGTCGCACGACGACCGATTGCGGCGGCACTCTTCCTGATCGCCGGGTTGGTCTATTTCCTGGGCGCACTCCTGCCCACGGCGCTGGTCAACGTGCCGATGAACGAGGCGCTCGCGATCGCGACCGTGCCCGCCGATCCACAGGCGGCCCTGAAACTCTGGTCCGACTTCTCGGTTCCGTGGACCTGGTGGAACACGCTGCGCACCGCCTTCAGCACCCTCAGTCTTCTTGTCGTAGGCCTGGCGATCTTCGTGAGCGGACGGCCCCCAAAAGTCATAGCTTGACGTTGCGACGCGCGGCTATTTCCTGGAGCGAATATTTCTTCTGGTTCGGGTCGCGCGCCAGCGCCTCGGCGCGATCATTAAGCATCTTTGCAATCTCTTGCGGAATAGGACCTGCATCGAGTTCACTATCGATGCTGTCCCACAGGTCATCGATCAGCGCTAGACGCTCCTCGATGCTCAGCTTCGACAATTCATTCATCAGCATGGCGTTCATCGTGCCAGCTTGATCCCAATTGAACGAATTTCAAAATTAGCAGCCGAGGGGCTTGCTCAACCCTCTTTCGCCAGCGCCGTAAACGCCTGAGCGAAGGCGTCGCGTGAGCCGGCGAGGCCGGTCTCGTCGAAGATATCGGCGGTCAGCGACTGCACCGAGGCCTCGTCGACGCGCACGCCGTTGCTGCTGAGGAACTGGCGCGCCGCCGCGACCGCCTCGTCCATCGAGCCGCCTGCCTTGTAGAGGCGGTAGTAGTCGGGATGGCCGCCGCGGCCGAGCGCTTCGGCCAAAATGTCGGTAAAGTTCACGACCCTGAGCGATGGATAGACCGCCTCGGCGCCGGCCAGCGCGCGATGGCAGGAATGGTACATGGTGACGATGGTGTCCGCGCCCGCCGCGACCGCGCCCTCGGCCAGCCCGCGATGGATGGCCCGTTCACGATCCTTGAACTTCGCCGCCTGGCCGCCGCAGGCATAGGAGAAGCCGGAATCCTGCACCAGCTCGACCAGTTCGAGGTTGGGCACGGCGCTCAGCAGCTTGCGGATGCTGTCGACCGTGGCGCCGATGCCGAGATGCTCGTGGATGACGACACGGCGTTTCGGCTGATCGACGAAGCGCGCCTTCAATGCCTTGAGGTTGGCGGCGAGGAATTCGCTGACGTGGCCGAGATCGAAGAACGGCTCCTCAACGTCCTTTTCCAGCTCGTCGAAATTCTTGGTGCAGGTCGGGCACCAGGTCAGCACCTTCGATGCACCGGACTGGCCGAAGCGCTGGAAGGTGCGATGGCCCATGCGTTCATAGGTCGGCAGATCGGCTTCCTGGAACTGGTAGACGCCGCAGCAGTGCGAGGTGCCGCCGACCACGTCGAAGTCGAGTTCGAGCGCGTCGAGGATGTCCATGACGTTGAGCACGATGTGCGGCGTGCGCAGCACGTTGCAGCCGGTATAGAACAGGATTTCGGCGGTTCGCCGCTCGGCCGGCTGCAGGATCTTCTTCAGCGTCTCCGAGGGAAGCTGCATGCTGGCCAGCAACCGTACCGCCTGCGCCATGTGGCGGAAGCGGCCGGCCGCATTGGCGGCGCCGACTTCGCGCGGCCGTGCCGCATCGAGCGCCTTCATCTTGGCGATAGTCACCCACTGGCGGACGTTGATGTCCTCCGGGCAGGCCGCGGAGCAGCGGGCACTGCCGTCGCAGGCGTTGAGCCACTTCTGCAGGCCTTCCGCCGCCGGGCCGCCGTTCAGGGTCAGGGCCGAGAGTTCGCCGACGCGCGCCTTTGCCTCGCCGGCGTCGAGGCCGATCTCGCGCGCTGTCGGGCAGGCCTCGAAGCACTTGCCGCAGCCGGTACAGCGATCGGCCGCGTCAGCGGCGAGCGCTTCCAGCCTGTCGGCATAGGCGCTCACCGACCGGCCGCCCGCCGGTTGTAGTTGAGTTCCTCTTGCGTGGGCTTCAACCCGACCGCGATACGATAGCCCGTGAGATCCTTGATCTCATTGAAGGGAATCGACAGCGCCAGCTCCTCGCGCGACTCGCCGCGCGGGCTGGCGCTCGACAACCTGAAGTCGGCGGTGAAATCCTGGCCCTGCAGGACCGTGCCGTTGCCGTCGAGCACGCGCACGAAATAGGGCACGCGCGTCTGGCCGGGCGTGACGGCGGGCCCGGCGCTGACCGCCACGATCATCACCACGGTGACGTCGAGCGCCCGGGGGCCGAGCTGGCAGGACGAGCCGGAGTTCACCAGCGCCGCCTCGTAGGCGATGTCGCGCGGATCGCGGCCCGCGCCATCCCTGAAATGAGTGATGCGGCTGGCGTCCTGCACCGTGAGCGGTGGCGGGCAGACGATGGAGGGCGGCGGCGGCCCCCCGCCGCCACAGCCTGCAAGAGCGAAAGCGAGCAGGCCCGCTGCCGGTACGCCGGCGATGAACTTCGCCAAGACAGAATTTCTGGGGCTCATGGCAGGGTCTTGTGGGAGCCGTCGCACAGCGGCTTCTTGTTGGAGTGCTTGCAGGCGCAGAGCCAGTGATCGCCGGCCTTCTCGGCCGTGTACTTCATCGGCGCGAAGCTGCCGCCCTTGTGGGTTCCGTCGCAGAACGGCTGGTTCTTGCTCAGCCCACAGGCGCACCACCAGTAGTCCTTGCCCGCCTCGAGCGTCACTTTCGCAGGCACCCTGCCCGCGACAACCGGCTCGGTCATGTTGCTTTCCCCGTTGCGGCGGCTTTGTTACGGTGCCGCGCCAATCCGCTCTGATCGATCTCGTGAGGACGGAGTCTAGGCAATGGTCCGCAGACCCGCAAGCGAGCGGGTCGGCATCCCCTATAACGAATTCTCATGCCCGCGAAGAAGCCGCTCACAATCCTGCTCGCCAGCCCGCGCGGCTTCTGCGCCGGCGTCGACCGCGCCATCCAGATCGTGGAGCGCGCGATCGAACGCTATGGCCGGCCGGTCTATGTCCGCCACGAGATCGTGCACAATCGCTACGTGGTCGAGAACCTCGAGGCCAAGGGCGCGGTGTTCGTCGACGAACTCGACGAAGTGCCCAACGACCGGCCGGTGGTGTTCTCCGCCCATGGCGTGCCCAAGTCCGTTCCGGCCGAGGCTGCCCAGCGCAACCTGCTCTACGTCGACGCCACCTGCCCGCTGGTCTCCAAGGTTCACCGAGAGGCCGAGCGCCATCACGAGTCGGGCCGCACGGTCGTGCTGATCGGCCATGCCGGCCATCCCGAGGTGATCGGCACCATGGGCCAGCTCCCGCCCGGCGCGGTGCTGCTGGTCGAGGACGTGTCTCAGGTCGCGACGCTAAAAGTGCCCGATCCGCAGAATCTCGCCTATGCGACGCAGACCACGCTGTCAGTCGACGACACGACCGCGATCGTGGCAGCACTCCGCCGCCGCTTCCCCGCCATCCAGGGCCCGAAGATGGAGGACATCTGCTACGCCACCACCAACCGCCAGGCCGCAGTGAAGGCGATCGCCGAGCGCTGCGATGCGCTGGTGGTGATCGGCGCGCCCAACTCGTCCAACTCGATGCGACTGGTCGAGGTCGCGGCCAACTACGGCTGCGCCAAGTCGCGCCTGGTGCAGCGCGCCATCGACATGGACTGGGACTGGCTGGGCGATGCGAGGCGATTAGGCATCACGGCCGGCGCCTCGGCGCCCGAGCTGCTGGTCGACGAGCTGATCGAGGCCTGCCGCGCGCGCTACGACGTCAGCGTCGAGGAAGTACGCACGACCGAGGAAAACGTCGTCTTCAAGCTGCCCCGTCAGCTGGTCGCGTAACATGGCTGTCTACACGGAGGTGGGCGACACCGAGCTCGACGCATTCCTGGCCGAGTACGATATCGGCGAGGCCGAGGCGCTGAAGGGCGTGGCCGAAGGCGTCGAGAATTCGAACTACCTGCTGACCACGACCAAGGGGCAGTATTTCCTCACCCTCTACGAAAAGCGCGTGAACCCTAGGGATCTACCGTTCTTCCTCGGCCTGATGGACCATCTGGCGGCGCGCGGCATCAACTGCCCGCAGCCGATCCATGGCCGCGACGGCGGCTCGGTCCGGACGCTGGCCGGCAAGCCCGCCGCCATCACCAGCTTCCTGCATGGCCTGTCGCCGCACCGGATCGGCGTGAAGCATTGCGGGCCGGTCGGCGAGGCGTTGGCCGGGCTGCATCTCGCCGGGCGCGACTTTGCGCTGAAGCGACCCAACGCGCTTTCGGTCGAGGGTTGGCGGCCGCTGTTCGATGGCAGCCGCGCCCACGCCGACAGCGTGGCGCCGGGCCTGGCGCGCGAGCTCGGCGCCGAGATCGACGACCTCGAAGCCAACTGGCCGGTGGGCCTGCCGGCGGGTGTGATCCATGCCGACCTGTTCAACGACAACGTGTTCTTCCTGCACGACAGGCTGTCGGGGCTGATCGATTTCTATTTCGCCTGCAACGATGCGCTGGCCTACGACGTCGCCATCTGCCTCAACGCCTGGTGCTTCGAGCCCGACCGCTCGTTCAACGCCACCAAGGCACGCGCCCTGCTGCAGGGTTACGACAAGGTGCGGGCGCTGGACGACGAGGAACGGCGCGTCCTGCCCCTGCTGGCGCGAGGGGCCGCGCTGCGTTTCCTGCTGACGCGCCTCTACGACTGGCTCCACACGCCGGCCGACGCCCTCGTGAAGCGCAAGGACCCGCTCGAATATCTCGCCTATCTGCGCTTCCACAGGAACGCCACGTCGCTGGCGGATTATGGCTTGTAAGGTGGAGCTGTGAGCGAGCTGCCGGAAGTCGAGATCTTCACCGACGGTGCCTGCAGCGGAAACCCCGGACCGGGCGGCTGGGGCGCGATCCTGCGCATCGGAGCACGCGAGCGCGAGGTATCGGGCGGCGATCCCGCCACCACCAACAACCGCATGGAGCTGATGGCGGTGATCGCCGGCCTCGAAGCGCTGCAGCGGCCGTGCAAAGTGCACCTGTTCACCGACAGCAAGTACGTGCTCGACGGCGCCACCCGATGGATCAAGGGCTGGAAGAGGAACGGCTGGAAGACCGCCGACAAGAAGCCGGTGAAAAACGTCGAGCTATGGCAGCGTCTCGACGCCGCGCATGCCCTGCACAAGGTCGACTGGCATTGGGTGAAGGGCCACAGCGGCCATCCCGAGAACGAGCGCGCCGATCAGCTCGCGCGCGACGAGGTGACGAAGCTGCGTTAGCTGCGTTTTGGCTGCGTCGGGACGGGCTTCTTCTCGACCGGCTTTTCATAGACCAGGTCGAAGGCCTCGCGCGTGCCGTCGCAGGGATTGTCGCCCTCGGCCAGGCGCCATACCTGCGACTTGCCGGAGCGGCGGAAGGTGAGCGTGCCCGCGACCTTGCACGGCGTGCCCTTCTCGACCTTGGCGACGCGGAAGGCGACTTCGCCGCGGATCTGCACGATACCGGCGGAGATGCGTTCGACCACGCCGTCGATCGAGGCCCAGTCGCCTTCGGTTCCGGGCGCGACACTGTCGATGCGGCCCTTGATGGTCCAGAGGTTGCCTTGCTTCGTTACCGTCACGTCGCCCGCCTTGGCGCCCTTGATCTTGGCGTGGCGGCCCCAGACGATCTTGCGGGCATCGATGAAGAGCTGGGCCTCGGTCTCGGCGGCGATCTCGGTGCGCTCGACCTTCTGTGTCGGCGGCAGCGGCGAGGAGAGACCAGTGGTCGGCACACCCTGTTGCACCGACGGCGCCTGCAGCGGCGGCGGCGCGGGATAATAAGCGGAAGGCGCCTGCGGCGCGGCCTGGCCGGCGGGCGGCGTCTGGGCAGACGCCTGGGTCGCAAACAGCGCGACCAGCGCGATCGATGAGAAAATTCGGGTCATTGCTGTGGCTCTTACCTCAGTGGTCGCCGGCATACTACCGCTTCCCACCGGCTTTAGGCGCGGCGTTTGGCGCCGCTGGAGCGGCGGGCGCGGCGCCGGCCGCAGCGGGGGTGGGCTGCTCGCCGCGCAGCCCCGCCTCTGCCCGCCGTGCGCTGTCGGAGCCGGGCGGCACGATGCGAATCACCCGGTTGAAGTCCTCGTTGGCCTTGATCCGGTCGCCGCCCGCCAGGTTGGCGAAGCCGCGCTCAAGCAGCGCCTCGGTATGCTCGGGCGCGATCCGGAGCGCCCGCCCGGCATCGGCCAGGGCCTGGCTCGTGTTGCGCGCGTTGCGCCAGGCGGCGGCGCGCAGCACGAGGACCTCGACGTCATCCGGCCTGAGGCGAAGCGCCTGGTCGAAGTCAGAGATGGCCCGTGGCCAGGCCAGCATGGCGGCGTTGCTGAGGCCGCGATCGATCCACAGATCGGGGTCGTTGCCCTTGAGCTCGATCGCCCGGGTCTGCGCGAGGGCTGCCTTGTCGGCCTGCCCCGCCTCGATCCAGGCTTGGCCGGCCTGGGCCCACAGTTCGGCCCGCAACCCCGGCCGGTCGAGGCCCATGTCGCGGGCGATCGCCTCGAACTGCGCCGCCGACTGGGGGTATTTGCCGGCCTGGAACATGGCGACGGCGACGCAATGGCGCGCCCCCAGTCCGCCGCCCTCGACACTCCACTTCTCGGCCACCGGCAAAGCCCGAAGCGGCTCCTTGCGCGCCAGCTTCATGCACTCGGTATAGCGCTGCAGGTGATCGGGCGTGTTCTCGAACGGGCTCAGCGTCTGGCCGGCCGCCGGCAGGGCCGGGGCAAGCCCGAGCAACAGGAGGAGCGTCAGGGGACGAAACGACATCTTTGAAAAGAAGCGCGCCGGAGCGATCCTGACAAGATGACCAAACGCCTTTTCATCTTCGGCCTGGGTTATAGCGGCCTTGAAATCGCCCAGCTTGCGAAAGCCAGCGGCTGGGCCGTGGCCGGCACCTGCACCGGCGCGGAGAAGGCCGAAAACCTGCGCGCTGAAGGCATCGAGACGCACCTGTTTGACGGCACGGCGCCGCTCCCCGCTGCTGCCGTGGGCGGCGCCTCGCACACCCTCTGCACCATTGCGCCGGGTACGACGGGCGATCCGGCGCTGAGCCTCTGCGGGCCGCTGCTGCGGCAGGCGCGTTGGCTGGGCTATCTGTCGACCACCGGCGTCTACGGCGACCACGGCGGCGGCTGGGTCGACGAGGACACGCCGCCGACTCCCGGCCAGCCGCGCAGCATCGAACGCCTGGCAGCAGAGCGCGGCTGGCAGGCGATGGCGGCCGAGGCCGGTGCCAAGCTCGATATCTTCCGGTTGCCCGGCATCTACGGCCCGGGTCGCAGCACGCTCGACCAGGTGAAGGCCGGCACCGCACGGCGCATCGACAAGCCCGGGCAATTCTTCTCGCGCGTCCACGTCGCCGACATTGCCGGTGCCGTGCTGAAGGCGATGACCGAGCCGCATCCCGGCGGCGTCTACAACGTGGCCGACGACCTGCCGGCGCCCAACAGCGACGTCGTGGGTTACGCCTTCGAGTTGTTGGGCAAACCGGTGCCGCCGGCAATCCCGTGGGACGAGATCGCGCCCACGATGAGCGCCATGGCGCGCTCCTTTTATGGCGAGAGCCGCCGCGTGCGGAACGACCGCCTCAAGCGCGAGCTCGGCGTCGTGCTACGCTATCCGACTTATCGCGAAGGGCTGAAGGCGATCGCAAACTTGGGCTAGCGCGCCAGTTCCTCGACGGCGGCGATCAGGCGGGCGATGTCGGCCGGCGTGCTGAGGCGGTGGTCGCCGCCTTTGATGAGTGTGGTGATGACCTCGGGCGCTTCGAGATGGGCTGCGATCTGCAGCGAATAGTCCCAAGGCACATCGGGATCGCTCTGGCCGTGCAGCAGGCGCACTGGGCAGGGCAGCGAAAGCTTCTTGTCGAGCAGCAGATGGTTGCGTCCCTCCTCGATCAACTTCCAGGTGAAGACCGAGGGTTCGGGTGAATATTGCGAAGGCCGTTCCAGCCGGCCGTCGCGTTCGAGCGCGACGCGATCCTCGGGCGAGAGCCCTTTCAGCAGCATGCGTTCGGTGAAGTCGGGCGCGGCGGCGATCAACACCAGACCGGCCAGGCGCTCCGGTCGCGCGCGCGCCACCAGCAGCGACAGCCAGCCACCCATGCTCGATCCCACCAGCACCAGCTTGCCGGTGGTGAGCTGATCGATCGCCGCCAGCGAATCGTCGAGCCAGCGGCCGATCGTGCCGTCCTCGAAACGGCCCGAGGACTGGCCGTGACCGAGATAGTCGAAGCGCAGGAAGGCGCGGCCGGCCTCGCGCGCCCAGGCTTCCAGCGCGACGGCCTTGGTGCCGGTCATGTCGGACCGGAAGCCACCCAGGAACACCACCGTCGGCGCGCTTCCATCGGTTTTCGCATAGGCAACGCTGTTGCCGTCGGGCCGCTGCAGCCGCTCGACTCTACCCACGTTGGCGCTCCCGTGTTACCTGCTCCGTCTCCTCGCCACTCATACGAAAAATAAATCACCGTGTCCGCGCCCACGCTCCTGCAGATCGTGCCGACCCTCGCCGGTGGCGGCCTCGCCCGCGCCACGCTCGATGCGGCGCAGGCCGTGATCGCCGCGGGCGGCTCGGCCCTTGTCGCCTCGCCGGGCGGCGCGATGGTGCCCGACCTGCTGCGGCTGCGCGCGACCCACATTGAGATGTCCATCAGCGGGCAGCGGCTGTGGGGCCGGCTCACTCTGCCCGCCAAGCTCGCGAGTTCGCTGCGCGATGCCCGCGTCGACCTCGTGCAGGCCCGCTCGCCCGCCACGGCCTGGATCGCCCGCGCGCTCGCCCGCCGGCTCGAGGTCAAATGGATCGCCACGCTGCATCGGCCGTTCATCGCCCCCGACCTGATGGGACGCTTCCTCGAACGACGCCAGGGGCGCGCCGATGCGGCGATCGCGGTGTCCGACCATGTCGCGCGCGATGCCCTGCAGCGCATTCCCGGCCTGGAAGATCGGCTGGAGACCATTCCGCCCGGCATCAACTTCGATCGCTTCGATCCGGCGATCGTGCGCGCCGACCGGCTGATCCGCCTCGCCGGCGAGCTGCGCGTGCCCGACGGCAGCCACCTGGTGCTGTGTCCGGCGCGCTTCGGCGAGGACAACGGCCAGAAGATCCTGATCGAGGCGCTGAAGCGGCTGGGCCGCGACGACGTCTTCTGCCTGCTGCTGGGCTCGGTCGGCCAGCCGACTCCGTTCGAACGCGAACTCGAACGCGCGATCGAGGCCGCCGAGCTGCACGGCCGCATGCAGATCGGGCCCTATGTCGACGACATGCCGGCGGCCTACATGCTGGCCGACGTGGTGGTGGCAACCGGCGGCAGCCGCCAGGGTTTCAGCCGCACGCTGGTCGAGGCCCAGGCGATGGGCCGGCCGGTGGTGGCGGAGGACGGTGGCGGCGCCGCCGAGACTGTGCGCCCCGGCGTCACCGGATGGCTGGCGCCGGCGGGCGATGCGGCGGCGCTGGCCGAGGCGCTGCGGAGCGCTCTGTCGCTGTCCACCGAACGCCGTGCTGAACTCGCCCGCGCCGCCCAGGAACACGCACGCAGCCGCTACAGCCTGGCCCAGTCCAACAGCCGGCTGCTGCAGCTCTATGAGCGCCTGTCGGGATCGACCGCATGATATCGGTCTTCCGCGCCGCGGCTTTGTACCCCGGAGCGCTACCGGCGGATAATCCCTAAACTTGACTCAAGACCGCCGCGCAACTATCTCCGGGCTCATGGACCGGCTGTTCTCCAGCTTCCTGGCTTTCCCGACCACCGACCGAACTTGATTCGGCCGGGCGCGCGCGTTTGTGCCGCTTCCCGGCCGTCTAGGACCGACGCTTTGCGTCGGCCGATGAAGTGCGTTCGGACTCTCAAGCGGTGGTTGCCATGATCAATATTTCCCTGCCGGACGGCTCGGTCCGGAAATTCGACAAACCGGTCAGCGGCGCCGAAATCGCCGCCTCGATCGGACCCGGCCTCGCCAAGGCGGCCCTCGCGCTCCGCGTCGACGGCAAGATGGTCGACCTTGCCCATGTCGTCGACCATGACGCCAAGATCGGCATCGTGACGTCGAAGGATCCTCAGGCGCTGGAGCTGCTGCGCCACGACGCGGCGCACGTGCTGGCCCAGGCCGTCCAGGAACTCTACCCCGGCACGCAGATCACGTTCGGCCCCTCGACCGAGGACGGCTTTTATTATGACTTCGTGCGCGCCGAGCCCTTCTCGCCGGACGATTTCGCCAGGATCGAGCAGCGGATGGGCGAGATCGTCGACCGCAACCTGCCGATCGAGCGCGAGGTCTGGGACCGCGCTAGGATCAAGGACTACTTCGTCCAGCACGGCGAGAAGTTCAAAGCCGAATGGGCCGACGAGCTGCCCAAGGACGAGATCATCACGGTCTACAAGCAGGGCGACTGGCTCGACATGTGCCTCGGCCCGCACCTGCCCTCGACGGGCAAGCTCGGCAAGGCGTTCAAGCTCACCAAGGTGTCGGGCGCCTACTGGCGTGGCGACAGGAACAACGCGCAGCTTCAGCGCGTCTACGGCACGGTCTTCTTCTCCGATAAGGACCTGAAGGACTACCTGCACCGCATCGAGGAGGCCGAGAAGCGCGACCACCGCAAGATCGGCCGCGAGATGGGCCTCTTCCACCAGCAGGAAGAAGCCGCCGGCATGGTGTTCTGGCATCCCAAGGGCTGGACGTTCTGGCGCACGCTCGAAAGCTACTTGCGGCGCAAGCTCGAGGCCGGCGGCTATGTCGAGGTCAAGACGCCGCAGCTCGTCGACCGCAAGCTGTGGGAAGAGTCGGGCCACTGGGAGAAGTTCCGCGAGAACATGTATCTCAGCGAGAACGAGGACGGCCTGCGCGAGTACATGGCCGATCCGACGCATCGCATCTTCGCGCTGAAGCCGATGAACTGCCCGTGCCACGTCGAGATCTTCAACGTCGGCCTCAGAAGCTACCGCGAGCTGCCGCTGCGCATGGCCGAGATGGGCTCGTGCCATCGCTTCGAGCCGTCGGGCGCGCTGCACGGCATCCTGCGCGTGCGCAACTTCACGCAGGACGACGCCCACATCTTCTGCAGCGAGGAGCAGATCGAAAGCGAGACGATCCGCTTCTGCAAGCTGCTGGACGAGGTCTACCGCGACCTGGGCTTTGCCGACTACTTCGTGAAGTTCTCCGACCGGCCGCCGGTCCGCGCCGGCACCGATGCGGTGTGGGACCAGGCCGAGGGCGCGCTGCTGTCGGCCTCGAAGGCGGCGGGCCTCGACGTCATCCTCAATCCCGGCGAAGGCGCCTTCTACGGTCCCAAGCTTGAGTTCGTCCTGCGAGACGCGATCGGCCGCGACTGGCAGTGCGGCACGCTGCAGGTTGACTTCGTGCTGCCCGAGCGGCTGGACGCGGCCTATGTGGCGGAGGACGGATCGCGCAAGCGGCCCGTCATGCTGCACCGCGCCATCTTCGGCAGCTTCGAGCGCATGATCGGCGTGCTGATCGAGAATTACGCCGGCCGCTTCCCACTGTGGCTGGCACCGACGCAAGCGGTGGTGGTCACGATCGTGAACGACGCCGACTCCTATGCCAACGAAGTCGCCGACGCGCTCCGTGCTGCCGGCATGCGGGTCGACACCGACCTCAGCAACGAGAAGATCAACTACAAGGTCCGTGAGCACTCGCTGGCCCATGTGCCGCTGATCATCGCGGTCGGCCGGCGCGACATGGAGGCCGGCACAGTGGCCATCCGGCGCCTCGGCTCGGAGAAGCAGGAGGTCCTTGAACTCGGGGCCGCCGTCACTACACTTTCAACGGAGGCCCGGCCGCCCTTCTAGGGCGCCCGCGGTTTCGCATCCCGCCCCCAAATCGGGGCTTCAACCAAGGAGAGAAAGCCATAGCCAGACCTGCTCAACAAAGCGCGCCCACCCGCGAGGGTCCGCGCGTCAACGCCGAGATCAAGTCGCCGCAAGTCCGATTGATTGACGAGAATGGTGAGATGGTCGGCGTCGTCACCACCCGCGAGGCCATCGAGATGGCCGAGGAAGCCAGTCTCGACCTGATCGAGATTTCGCCCAACGCGGTTCCGCCGGTCGCCAAGATCTCCGACTACGGCAAATACAAGTACGAAGCGCAGAAGAAGGCTCACGAGGCGCGCAAGCATCAGAAGGTCATCGAGGTCAAAGAGATCAAGATGCGCCCGAACATCGATGACCACGATTACGAAGTGAAGATGCGGGCGATGAAACGCTTCATCGAGGAAGGCGACAAGGTGAAGGTCACCCTGCGCTTCCGCGGTCGCGAGATGGTCCATTCCGACCTCGGCATGCAGGTGCTGAACCGCGTGCGTGGCGAGATGGACCTGCTCACCAAGATCGAGTCGATGCCGCGCATGGAAGGCCGGCAGATGATCATGGTGCTGGCGCCCAAGTAGGCGCCAGTTTCCAGGCGCCGGCTTCTGCCCTGCTAGCGTTGGCGCCCTACTGGCGCTGGCGAAGCGTCACGATTCCGACGCTGCGCGAGGCGTCGGGATCGAACCGGCCAGTGGCCACGATGCCGTCGGGCCAGCGCACGCTGTAGACCATCTCGCCGGCGAACGACATCGGACCGTCCGCCTTGGCGTTCATCCAGTAGTCGCAGCGCACGGCGTCGTTGGCATCGAGGTTCTGCCCCTGGCAGATCTGGTGCAGCACGTAGGGAATGAACCGTACGCGGCCGCCTTCGGGGGCGGTCTTGTGGTTGAGCGCCATCGAGCGGAGCTGCCGGCCGCAGCGGTTCGTCTTGAACACCTTGGCCGCGCCCGTCGCGGTCCGGCGGATTTCGTCCAGGCTGGCCGTCAACGCATCGAGAGCACGTTCGCGGCCTGCGTCGGTGAAGCCCGTGGCAATCAGCGCCGCCTCGTACTGGCCGATCGCCTCGCCGACCGGCGCCGCCGGATAGCCGCCGCGCTCCAGGTCGCGCGCCCAAGAATGGGTTTCCAGCGCCCGCGTGACCATGGCGCCGGTGAGACCGGCATGCTCGGCCCAGTCGCCCAGCACGTTGCCCACGACCCAGCAGTATTTCAGCAGGTTATAACCCTCGGGCTCGACCGGCAGCGCCCGTGCATCGACGACGCCGATCGACTGCCCGACCACGGTCTTGATCAGCACATACTGGCTGGAGGGATTGTCACGCACGCGCTCCGAGCTGGATTGCGGCGGGCTGGGCGCGGTTGAGGCCGTCTGGGCAACCGCCGGCGACGCCGCGGCAAAACCCGCGACCACGGCCGCCACGACGATCGTTGCGGCCTTCCACATCCGGCGATGGTAGCCTCGGCCTCCGGAGAAGCCCGTATGAGATGGTTGATAGCGACACTCGTCCTGACAGCGTGGATCACGACGGCCGAGGCCCAGGCGCCCGCGCAGCCCGCACCCCAGCCCGCCACTCCTCAACCCGTTGGCCAGCCGCTCAATACTGAGGCCGCCCGCCTCTTCAACGACTTCCAGAACTTCGCGCCGCACCGCGCCTTCGTGGTCGGTGCCGATGGCAAGGCAAGCTGGTGGGCCGGCGTCAGCGGCCCCGATCCCACCAATGCCATCGCCTCGGCGATCAAACGCTGCGAGGAACGCGGCTCGCAACCCTGCACCCTGCACGTCGTCAACAACTACACCGTCACGCACCAGGACTGGCGGCAACTGGTGCCGGCCCGCGCCGCCGACGCGCCCGATATCGGCCGTCTGCGGCCGCAGCCCTACTGGTCGATGCGCGGCCCGCAGCTCGCCACCGGGCTGATCGTGTGGAGCCACGGCTACATGGCGGGCAAGAACGCCACCGACAGCGCGCCGCAATCCTGGGTCGGCCGCTTCACCCGACTGGGTTACGATCTCTACCGCTTCGACCGCGAGTGGATTTCCGACTGGGCGAGCGATGCCACGGCCCTGGCGGCCGCGGTCGGCAAGGCCCGCGAGATGGGTTATCGCCGGGTCGTGCTGGCTGGCCAGTCGGCCGGTGCCTGGGTGTCGCTGGCCGCTGCAATGCGCGGCGCCAAGGTTGATGGCGTGATCTCGATCGCGGCCGCCCATCACGGCACCGTCGACAAGATGCGCGATACCACGCGAGCGCGTTCGGAATGGCAGCAGGTCATCAAAGGCCTGAAGCCGGGACCCGCCATCGTGGTGGTGAATTTCGCCGACGATACCTACGACGTCGGCGGCCGCATGGCCGATGCCAAGGCCGCTTTCATCGCTTCCGGCGTCACCGGCCTGGTGATCGACGATCCCGATGGCTTCAAGGGCCATGGCGCCGGCGCCGAGTCGGGCTTCGCCCGCAAGTTCGGTCCCTGCATCGTGGCCTTCGTCGAGACGCGCAAGAAGCAGGTGCCGTGTGGCGACTAGCATGCGATTCACGGCATGTATGAGCCGCCGTTGACGTGCAGCACCTGGCCCGTCGTGGCGTTCGATTCGTCGGAGGCGAGGAACACGGCGGTGCGCGCGATCTGCTCCGGCGTGAGCAGACGGCCGCCGAGCGGGATGGTGGTTCGCGCCATTTCGACGAGTTCGTCGGAGCTGTTGCCGTAGCGCGGCTGCGCGGTGTCGGTGAGGCCGGGTGCGATGGCGTTGACCCGAATGTTGTGCGGCGCGAGTTCGAGAGCCAGCGCCCGGGTCATCGACACCACACCGCCCTTGCTGGCGCTGTAGTGGACGCCGCGCACGGCGCCGCGGATTGCCGACGAGGAAAGATTGATCACCGAACCGCCCTGTTTGCCTGATGCAATCAACGCTTTGGCCATCGCAATGGTTGCAAAGCAGCCGGCCTTCAGATTGATGTCAAGGACCAGGTCCCAGTCGCTTTCGCGCATCTCCAGCAGCGGCACCCGGGGGTAGACGCCGGCATTGTTGACCAGGATATCGGGCGCGCCGAGCTGGCGAAAGGTCTCGGCGACCATGGCTTCGACCTCAGGCAGCTTCGCGACGTCGACTTTGATCAGGTGCGCGCGGCGTCCGGCAGCCCGCACCTTGGCCGCCACCGCTTCGGCGCCGGCCCGGTCGTCGAGCCAGGTGAGCGCCACGTCCGCTCCCTCCCCGGCCAGCGCCGCGGCAATAGCAGCCCCAATGCCCTGCTGGGCGCCCGTCACGAGCGCCACTTTACCTGCCAGTTTCATGGCAAAATCCCCCTGTAAGCGCCGACTTTGGCACATCCGCCCGTGCTTGCATGGGCGAACCCCCGCCGCTATAAGCCCCGTTCCTTCGAGTGGCCTGGCCAATAAGGGCATTGCCTCGGCCGCTTTGTAAGGACTTTTCGACCTCTTTTCACGAGGGGGTCGGGACCTGCGCCTAGGCGCTAACCCTTTGAAAAGGAACAAAAATGCCCAAGATGAAGACCAAGAGCGGGGCCAAGAAGCGTTTTCGCTTCACGGCCACGGGCAAGATCAAGCATGGCGTGGCCGGCAAGCGGCACGGCATGAGCAAGCGGGGTAACCGCTTCCTGCGCCAGGCGACCGGGATGGCCATCGTGTCCGATGCGGACACCAGGATCATCAAGCGCAATTTCTTTCCGTACGAGAGGTAGACCATGTCACGCGTTAAGCGGGGCGTGACTGCACACGCTCGTCATAAGAAGGTTCTCAAGCTCGCCAAGGGCTATCGCGGCCGCTCCAATGCGGCGTTCCGCGTCGCCATCGAGAAAGTCGAGAAGGGCCTGCAGTATGCCTACCGCGACCGCCGCAACAAGAAGCGCGCGTTCCGGGGTCTCTGGATCCAGCGCATCAACGCGGCGACCCGCGAGCATGGGCTCACCTACTCGCAGTTCATGAACGGCATCCTCAAGGCCGGGATCGAAGTCGACCGCAAGGTCATGGCCGATCTCGCCGTGCGGGAGCCGGCGGCGTTCAAGGCCCTGGTCGACCAGGCACAAGCGGCTCTGAAGTAGGGCCCGCCCTCAAGTAAAACTAGTCTTGCCGCCGTGCGGCAGGGCCAGGAGATCCAAAAGGGGGAGCCTGATTGTACAGGCTCCCTTCTTTTGTTTGGAGCGACGGATGAGTGATCTTTCGACCATACGCAGCGAGGCACTCGAAGCCGTGTCGGCCGCCGCCGATCTGGCGGCGCTCGAGGCCGCGCGCGTGGCCGTGCTCGGCAAGAAGGGCAGCGTCACGAGCCTGATGAAGACCCTGGGCGGTCTCGCGCCGGAGCAGCGCAAGGAGTTCGGTGCCCAGGTCAACCAACTCAAGGGCGAGATCGAGGCCGCGCTCGACGCGCGCAAGGGCACCTTGGGCGCCTCGGCGCTGGAAGCGCGGCTGGCGGCGGAGAAGATCGATGTCAGCCTGCCGTCGCGGCCAGCCCGCGAAGGAACGCTGCACCCGATCGGCCAGGTGATGGACGAACTCGGTGTCATATTCGGCGAGATGGGCTTCACCTGGGCCGACGGCCCCGACATCGAGGACGACTGGCACAACTTCACCGCGCTCAACATCCCGCCCGACCATCCGGCGCGGCAGATGCAGGACACGTTCTATCTGCCGCCGCGCGCCGACGGCACGCCCGTCGTGCTGCGCACGCACACCTCGCCGGTGCAGGCGCGGACCATGCTGAGCAAGGACGTGCAGAAGATGCTGGCCGACGGCGGGTCGCTCCGCATCATCGTGCCCGGCCGCACCTTCCGCATCGACAGCGACGCCACGCACACGCCGATGTTCCACCAGGTCGAAGGCCTGGTGATCGACCGCACGACGCACATGGGTCATCTCAAGGGCTGCCTGGTCGATTTCTGCCGCGCCTTCTTCGAGATCGACGACCTGCCGCTGCGCTTCCGCCCCTCCTACTTCCCCTTCACCGAGCCGTCGGCCGAGGTCGACATCGGCTGCTCGTGGAAAGACGGCGAACTCAAGATCGGCGCCGGCGATTCGTGGCTGGAGATCCTGGGTTCCGGCATGGTCCATCCCAACGTGATCCGGAACTGCGGGCTCGATCCCGCCGTCTATCAGGGCTTCGCTTTCGGCATGGGCATCGACCGCATTGCCATGCTGAAGTACGGCATTCCCGACCTGCGCTCGTTCTTCGACGCCGACCTGCGCTGGCTGCGCCACTACGGCTTCTCCGCTTTGGAGGCCGTGCGATGAAGTTCACGCTCTCCTGGCTGAAGGAACATCTCGACACCAAGGCGACGCTCGCCGAGGTGCGCGACACGCTGACCATGCTCGGCCTCGAGGTCGAGGGCATCACCAATCCGGCCGAGTCGCTGAAGGGCTTCGTGGTCGGCTATGTCGTCGAGGCGATCCAGCATCCCAACGCCGACCGTCTGCGCGTCTGCAAGGTCGATACCGGCACGGGCACCATCGTCCAGGTCGTGTGCGGCGCGCCCAACGCGCGGACCGGCATGAAGGGCATCTTCGCACCGTCCGGCAGCTTCATCCCCGGCACCGGCCTCGCGCTGAAGGCCAGCAAGATCCGCGGCGAGGATTCCAACGGCATGCTCTGTTCCTCGCGCGAGCTGCAGCTCGGCGACGACCACAGCGGCATCATCGACCTCGCCCCTGAGGCCGTGATCGGCCAGCCGGCGGCGGAAGCGCTCGGCCTCGACGATGCCGTGATCGAGATCAAGGCGACGCCCAACCGCGGCGATTGCCTGGGCGTGCACGGCATCGCCCGCGATCTCGCGGCCGCCGGCCTCGGCTCGCTGAAGTCCGTGAAGGCCGACAGGATCAAGGGCGGCTATCCGAGCCCCATCAAGTGGACACACGGCTACGAGGCCAAGCCCGACAGCCCCTGCCCCCTCGTGGTCGGCCGGCACTTCCGCAATCTCAAGAACGGGCCCTCGCCCGACTGGCTGCAGCGCCGGCTGAAGGCGATCGGGCTGCGGCCGATCTCCATCCTGGTCGACATCACCAACCTGGTGACCTTCGATCTCAACCGGCCGCTGCACGTGTTCGACGCCGGCAAGCTCAACGATGGGCGTGGTGGCGATCTCGTCATGCGCCAGGCGCATGAGGGCGAGCAGATCCTGGCGCTCGACGGCAAGACTTATACGCTCGATCCCTCGATCTCCGTCATCGCCGACTCCAAGGGCGTGCATGGCATCGGCGGCATCATGGGTGGCGAGGATACCGGCGTGCGCGACGACACCACCGAGGTGTTCCTGGAAGCCGCCTACTTCCAGCCGATCGGCATCGCGGCCTCGGGCCGCAAGCTCGGCATTCTCTCCGACGCACGCTACCGCAACGAGCGCGGCATCGATCCCGAGTCCTGCCTGTGGGGCGCCGAGGTGGCGACCCGGCTGATCCTGGAACTGTGCGGAGGCGAGGCGAGCGAGACTGTTTCCAGTGGCGTCATGCCGACCTGGCAGCGGAATTACACGTTGCGCTCGAATCGCGTGAAGACTCTCACCGGCATCGATGTACCGGGCGCCGACACCGCTTCCATTCTGGGCAAGCTCGGCTTCAAGGTCGACGGCCAGGGCCCTTGGGCCGCGGCCGTTCCCTCATGGCGTCCCGACATCGTGGGCGAAGCCGATCTGGTGGAGGAAGTCACCCGCGTGTGGGGTTTCGAGAAGATCCCGACGACCTCGCTGCCGCGGCTTTCGGTGACTTCCAAGCCGGTGCGCGATCCGATGCAGCGCCGCGTGCCGCAGGCCCGCCGGGCGCTGGGCGCGCGCGGCATGAACGAGGCCGTCACCTGGTCGTTCCTGCCCTTCAAAAAGGCGGAACGCTTCGGCGGCGGCCAGGCCGACCTGCGCCTGCTGAACTCGATCGACGCCACGCTCGACACCATGCGGCCGTCGATCCTGCCCAACCTGATCGAGGCGGCGACACGCAACGAGGCGCGCGGGCTTTCCGACCCGGCGCTGTTCGAGGTCGGCCCGCAATACAAGGACGCGAGCCCCACCGGACAACGCACCGTGGCCGCCGGTCTCCGCCACAACATGGCCGTGCCGCGCAACTGGGCGGGCCCCGCCCGCACGGTCGACGCCTTCGACGCCAAGGCCGACGCGCTGGCCGTGCTGGCCGGCATCGGTGCGCCGGTCGAGAACATGAGTGCGCAGGCGGGTGCGCCCGACTGGTATCACCCCGGCCGCTCCGGCGCGATCAAGCTCGGCGACCGCGTGATGGCGCATTTCGGTGAACTGCATCCAGAGATCACTGCCGCCGCCGATCTGAAAGGTCCGGTCGCGGCCTTCGAGGTGTTCCTCGACGCCCCGCCGCCGCCCAAGGCGAAAGCCAGCAAGGCCCGGCCGAAGCTGGTGCTCTCGCCTTTCCAGCCGGTCGAACGCGACTTCGCCTTCATGGTCGATACCGCCGTCGAGGCCGAGAAGATTGTCCGCGCCGCGCGCAACGCCGACAAGGCGATGATCTCGGCGGCGCGGGTGTTCGACCTCTACGCCGGCAAGGGGGTCCCTGCGGGCAAGAAATCGATCGCCATCGCCGTCACCCTGCAGCCGGTCGAGCGCACGCTCACCGATGCGGAGATCGAGGCGGTGTCGTCCAAGATCGTCGCCGCCGTCACCAAGGCGACCGGCGCCGTGTTGCGTGGGTAGAGTTCAATTGAAATGACCGATCTGTCGTTGATCCGCAATTTCTCGATCATTGCCCATATTGACCATGGCAAGAGCACGCTGGCCGACCGGCTGCTGATGGCCTGTGGTGCGGTGAGCGAGCGCGACTTCCACGATCAGATGCTCGATTCGATGGATATCGAGCGCGAGCGCGGCATCACCATCAAGGCGCAGACCGTGCGCCTCAACTACAATGCCAAGGACGGCAAGACCTACGTCCTGAACCTGATGGACACGCCCGGCCACGTCGACTTCGCCTACGAGGTCAGCCGCTCGCTGGCGGCCTGCGAGGGCTCGCTGCTGGTGGTCGATGCCAGCCAGGGTGTGGAGGCGCAGACGCTCGCGAACGCGTACCACGCGATCGAGGTCAATCACGAGATCATCCCGGTCCTGAACAAGATCGACCTGCCCTCGGCCGATCCCGCGCGCGTGTGCAAGGAGATCGAGGACGTTGTCGGCATCGACACGTCCGAAGCCGTCATGGTCTCGGCCAAGACCGGCCTCGGCATCGACGACCTCCTCGAGGTCATGGTGAAGCGCCTACCAGCACCCAAGGGCAGCCGCGAGGCACCGCTGAAGGCCCTGCTGGTCGACAGCTGGTACGACCCCTATCTCGGCGTCGTCACTCTGGTGCGCGTGCAGGACGGCGTGCTGAAGAAGGGCATGAAGATCCGTATGATGGCGGCCGCGGCGGCATACGACCTCGACAAGGTCGGCATCTTCGCGCCCAAGGCCACCGACATGGCGGAACTCGGGCCAGGCGAGATCGGCTTCATCATCGCCGGCATCAAGACCATCGCCGACTGCAAGGTGGGCGACACGATCACTGACGACCGCAAGCCCGCGACCGAGATGCTGGCCGGCTTCAAACCGAGCGTCCCGGTGGTGTTCTGTGGTCTCTTCCCCGCTGATGCCGCCGAGTTCGAGACGCTGCGCGAGTCGCTCTCCAAGCTCCGCCTCAACGACTCCTCCTTCCATTTCGAGGCCGAGACCAGCGCGGCGCTGGGCTTCGGCTTCCGTTGCGGCTTCCTGGGCCTGCTCCATCTCGAGATCGTGCAGGAGCGGCTGGAGCGCGAGTTCAATCTCGACCTCGTCACGACGGCGCCCTCGGTCGTCTACAAGGTGAGGATGACCGACGGCTCGTCGATGGAGCTGCACAATCCGGCCGACTATCCCGACCCGATGAAGATCGAGACGATGCAGGAGCCGTGGATCAAAGCCACGATCATCACGCCCGACGAGCATCTCGGCTCCGTGCTGACGCTCTGCCAGGACCGCCGCGGCCAGCAGATCGAGCTCACCTATGCCGGCACGCGCGCCATGGCGATCTACCGCCTGCCACTGAACGAGGTCGTGTTCGACTTCTACGACCGGCTGAAGTCGATGACGCGCGGCTATGCAAGCTTCGATTACGAGATGGACGGCTACGAGGAGAGCGAGCTGGTGAAGCTCGCCATCCTGGTGAACGCCGAGCCGGTCGATGCGCTGTCGATGATCGTGCATAAGAACGCCGCCGAGAGCCGCGGCCGGGCGCTGTGCGAGCGGCTAAAAGACCTGATCCCGCGCCAGCTCTTCAAGATCGCCATCCAGGCCGCGATCGGCGGACGCGTGGTCGCGCGCGAGACCATCAGCCCGATGCGCAAGGACGTGCTCGCCAAGTGCTACGGCGGCGACATCAGCCGCAAGAAGAAGCTCCTGGAGAAGCAGAAGAAGGGCAAGAAGCGGATGCGCCAGATCGGCGAGGTCGAAATCCCGCAATCGGCCTTCATCGCCGCCCTGAAGATGGACAACCGCTAGAGCGGGCCAGTCCAGGGATGCCGAGGTTTTTTGCCGACGCCCCGGTGTCGGGAAAATCCTGTCGGAAAATTCAGGGCGTTGATCGGCAAGGCTTTTCGCCGGCCGTTTTCCGACACCCGCGTGTCGAAGAATGCGAACCGTGTCGGGAAACCTCCTCACGCCGGACGGGGCATGGTCAAAGGAAAGGCCGACGCGGATTAAGCGTCAGCCTGACAGAATTCATAGCATAAACCTGCTAAACCTGCACATCACATCTGCGTGAACCGATGCTGGCAGTGCGTGCACTCTGTCCGCTGCTGGACGGCCTCAGAGGCCGCGGCTGCGCCGGCGCCGGGGCGGCCTGGAGCCGATGACGAAGCCGCCGCCGTCGGCCGGCTCGCCCTCGCGCCCGCCAAGCCAGAGAAAGATAGTGCCGAGGACGAGGAAGGCGGGCAGCGCCGGGATCATCAGGATCGGCCGCACCAGCCAGTTCCACAGCGAAACCGACAGGTGGCGCTGGATCGCGTTCTGGGCATCGCCCAGCGAACGGACGTCGAGATGCGACCAGAGATCCCCCAGGCCCAGCAGGTGGAAAGTCCCTTCGGTCCACCAGGCCAGGCCGTCATGGACGACCGCCGCCACAGCCATGGCCAGCAGCAGCCATCCCAATACGCGAAACACCACCATCGATCCCCCAAATGGCGGTGGGTACCCTAGCCAAGACGGCGGGCCGGGGGAAGATGCCGTTACGCCTTGTTCGCTGCGCCTTGTCGTTGCTCTGGCCGTTCGTCGCGCTATAAGAGCGGCCAACCGCGCTTCCCGGACAGGTGGCCGAGCGGTTTAAGGCACACGCTTGGAAAGCGTGCGTGGTGTAACAGCCACCGCGGGTTCGAATCCCGCCCTGTCCGCCAGTGCGAGTCGTTAGAATGCTATTTTAATTGGACTTTTAGGAAACATTCTATCTGCGGCCCCAATATGGGCCCCAATCTCGGCGCTGGATTGAAAACGACGAATACGGACGACTTCGGAGTCTTCACGTCGTCAATTGATCACGGGGCGCCGACGTCTCGCGCCATTGAACAAACCATCTCCGTTGGTCCGCACCCTCGCCGCCCCACAGCACATCACGCTGCCTGCGCCTCATTGAGGCTCATCACGACTGGCGACCGGGTCTGGCGTCGCGACCGCGGTCTAAACGCCGACGACCGAGATCACCAATTGAAAAGCCACCTAA
>CAMARK010000067.1 GCA_945860205.1 Reyranella massiliensis 521
CGGGCGTCCCGCCCGCTCTTCGTCATGAGGCGGGCGGGACGCCCGCGGTCCAGAAGAGTCATGAGAGGGGCTCCGATGCGCGGCGCGCGGCTTCGGCGCGCTGCGATGGCTTGGTGTGGGCCTGCGCTTCGTGCAGGAAGCCCGTGGCAAGCTCGCCGACGCCGCCGGCCTCGGCGCGCAGCAGCCAGTGCAGCGCCTCGACCGGGTCGCGCGCCACGCCCTTGCCGGCGAGATGGGCGGCGCCCAGCATGGCCTGCGCCTCGGCCTGGCCCAGCCGCGCGGCGCGGCCCCACCATTGGACGGACATCGCGGGATCGCGCTCGACGCCCAATGCGTTGTGATAAATGTCGCCCAGGCGAGCCATGGCGCCTGCCCGGCCATGCGCCGCCGCCTTCTCGGCCCAGTGCCGGGCGCCGACGTAGTCCTGCGGGCAGCCGCCGCCGACCAGCTTCATCCACGACAGCATGTCCTGGGCGTCCGGATCGTCCTGTTCGGCCGCCTTCTCGTACCAGCGCGCCGCCTCGACCTGATCCTGCGGCACGCCCCAGCCCTCGTAGTAACAAAGCGCCAGGTTGCGCTGGCCGCCGGCATCGCCCTGCTCGGCCGCCCGGCGCAGCCAGGCCGCGGCCTTCTCGTGATCGCGCTCGACGCCGCGGCCTTCGAGGAAGGCCGCGCCCATGTTGCTCTGCGCCCGCGCCACGCCCGCCTGCGCGAGCGGCGCCCAGAGATCGAGCGCAACGCCATAGTCGGCCGCGTGCCAGGCGACGAGCGCTTCGGCCAGGCGCTGCTCGACGGGGGCCTCCCGTTCGAAGAGTCTACCCAGCCACGACATCGAGCTGGCCCAACTGGGAGGTGAAGGCCGCTTCGTCGTCCAGCGTGCGCAGGTCGAGGAGCAGCGTGTCGTCGGCAATGCGGCCGATGACGGGAATGGGCAGGCGGCGAAAGGCATCGGCCAGCTTGTCGAGTCTCTTGCCCCTTATCGCCAACGCGAATGACTCCAACAGATCGACCGGCAGCGCACCGGAGCCGATCTGGCCGCGCACCGCCTCGACCCCGGCTTCGGCCACACTTCCCAGCACCTTGCGCAGGTCCGGCAACAGGCGCTCGGCCTGGGCGCGGATGTCGGCCGCCGGCCGCGCCAGGAAACGGATGGTGGGCAGACGTTCGGCCAGCCGCGCGGGATCGGCATAGAGCCGGAGCGTCGCCTCGAGCGCGGCCAGCCGCACCTTGTCGAGGCGCAGCGCGCGCTTCATCGGGTTGCGTGCGATGCGCTCGATCAGGTGTTTTCGTCCGACAATCAGCCCGGCCTGCGGGCCGCCCAGGAGTTTGTCGCCGGAGAAGGTCACGACATCGATGCCGGCCTCGATCGCCTCGCGCGCCGTGGGCTCGTGCGGCAGGCCCCAGGTTTCCAGGTCAGCCAGCGTGCCGCTGCCGAGATCCTCGACCAGGGCCAGGCCCTTTTCACGGGCGAGCGGCACCAGCTCGGCCGCCGGGACCGAGTTGGTGAAGCCGTGGATGGCGTAGTTCGACGGATGGACCTTCATGATCGCCGCCGTGTCGGGACCGATGGCGGCGGCATAGTCCTTCAGGTGCGTGCGGTTGGTCGTGCCGACTTCGACAAGGCGGCAACCGGCCCGCGCCATGATGTCGGGAATGCGGAAGGCGCCGCCGATCTCGATCAGCTCGCCGCGCGAGACGATGACTTCACGGCCTCTCCCATCATGAGAGCCCGCCAGCGCGTTGAGCACCAGCAGCACGGCGGCGGCGTTGTTGTTGACGGCGGTCGCGGCCTCGGCGCCGGTGAGGCGGCACAGCCACGGCGCGATATGGTCGTCACGATCGCCCCGGGCTCCGCCGCCCAGGTCGTACTCCAGGGTGGTGGGGGAGCGCATGGCCTCGACGGCGGCCTGGATCGCTTCCTCGGCCAGCACGGCCCGCCCGAGATTGGTATGCAGGACGGTGCCGGTCAGGTTGAAGACGCGGCGCTGGGAAGGCTTTACCAGAGCCGAGAGCCTTGCCTCGCACCAGCGGGCGCAGGCTCCCTCGTCAGCGACGTCAGGCTTGCCCCGGCTGGCATCGGCCCAGGCGCGCAACGCCTCGACGACGAGCGGACGGCCGGCACGCGCGATCAACGGCGCCAGCGCCGGCCAGTTGGCCATGCGATCGACGGACAGCGGACGGAAGGCGGAGGCGCCTTGGGCGCGGTCGACACGCGACACAGGTCAGTCCCCCAGAACGGCATTGCCGGACGAAGCGTCGGGCAGGTCCGCAGGATGGCTCAGCTCGGGCCGCCAATCAAACGAAAGGCTGGCCGTCCGGCCGGCCGTTACTGGCCGGCGACCGCCACGCCAAGACGGGCCAGGACCAGCACCATCGAGGACGACAGGCCGATCATGAGAGCGAGCTTCGTCGACGATGAGCCGAAATCGTTCGCGAACAGCGAATTGATGAACTTCATGATGACATCCCCAAGTTTAACAACCCCGCCAGCCGAGAGCGAACCCCTTCGCTCTCTTCGGCCAGCACCCTCGCCCTCACCGCGCACGGCGGAGCATCATCCCACACAGCCCGGACGCTTCCGCGTCAGGGCGAATCGCAACACCAAGACTTTATCCAAACCCCAACTTACCGCGGCGACCGGGACCCCTCCCGTTCACCGCGGGCAAACGTATACGCCGTGTGATCGTAACGTTGGTGTCTCAACATCGGCCGTTTGGTATCAGATGTTTCGGCAAAGCCCGTGGGCTGATTACCCGTCGGCCGGCTCCATGACGCCCAGCACAAACGGGTTGGAAACGCGGGAAAAGCCTTCCTCGCCGACCAGCACGTCGAGCCCGAGGGAGGCGAGATCGTCTGCGAACGGCTCGAGGACGCGGACGGCCTCAAGATAGAAGACCTTCGAATAGCCATGGCAGACCTCGCAGCACTCCGCCCGGAGGTATGCCGTGCCGGCGAGGTTGCGGAACGAGATCTTGTCGGTGCTGCCGCAGTGAACGCAGCGCACCCGGACGTAACGCCAAGACGTGGCGCACAACGAGCAATGAAGATGCCGATGGCCGAACTTGGTCCCGCCGGGTGAGATGAGACCGGATACCGGTGGTGAGCCGCAGGCAGGGCATTCGCCGCCTTCGGTCTCGCTGGTTCTGAAATCGTCCTTGTCCAGAAGCGCCGCCATGCGCGTCCAGGCGACCTGCAGGGCGGCCGCGACGAAGACCGCCCGGGCAGCCTCGCCGGCCGCGATGTCGCCGCCCAGGAAACGATCGGCCAGCGCCTCGAGATCCTGAGGGCTCGCCTGGCCGAGTGCCCGGCGAGCGTCCTGCGCCGGTTCCGGCAGGACGCTGCCATCGACCTTCTCCAGGATCCGCGAAAGGGCCACGCGCCAGCTGACGTCGCGCCGCCAGGTCGACGGATCGAGCGGCGCCCGCTTCACCAACTTCGCCTTGGCGATCTCCGCCGGCCCTGGAAGCGAGCCCGGCGGCAGTCCCGTCAGTGCCTCGTGCTGGGCCATGACGAGGGCCGCGATCAGGCGGAGAAAGCCTTCCAGCTCGTGCCCCGGCGCCAGCGCCTGCAACCGCTGCGCACGGCGCTGGAAGATCGTCGCGAGATCGGGCAAGCGAACGCGATCGCCCTCGGCGACCTCGCCCAGGACGTTTTCGCCGTAGCCGGTGGGTGGACTGCCCGGGTCGGAACTCAGGGCTTGCCGACTTCCTGGCGGAACCACTTGCGGTGGTGCTTCCAGGCCCAGCCGCCGCTGACCGAGCCGCGGGTCATGGCCCTGAGCGTGCCCTTGACCCAGATGGCCGCGTAGACGTGGACGATCCAGATCAGGATGGCGCCGATTGCGCAGAGCGCATGGACGACGGCTGACAGCCGCTTCTGGTCGATGGTCGTATAGGCCTCGAAATAGGTGTCCCACAGCACGAACCCGCTGCCCAGGAGCAGAAGGATCAGGATCGACTGGCCCCAGAAGACGAGCTTCTGGCCGGCGTTGTACTTGCCGAGCTCGGGCAGGCCCTCTTCCTTGTTGTTGATCACCGTGCCGAGGTTCTTCATCCACACCGTGTCGTCGCGATTCCAGAAGTTGAGCGTGAAAAAGCGGATGAAGAGGCCGAGGAAGCTGATCGTGAGGACGACGCCGATCCACGGGTGAATGATGCGCGTGAGCTGACCGCCGCCGAACAGGTAGGTGAGGAAGTACAGCGAGGGATGGAACAGCGCCAAGCCGCTCAACGCCAGCAGGACCAGCGAGACGGCAGTGATCCAGTGATTGATGCGGGCCGCGGTGGTGTAGCGGCTGACCGCCTTGGCTTCGGCACTCATGCCTTGTCGCTCCCGCTCAATTCCGCGGCCTTCTGCTCATCGTGATCGGAGACCACGTTGGGTCCCTTGGTGACGTAGTGCAGCAGGCCGAAGGCACCGGCGAAAGCGATCGCGGCCAGCGACAGGGGCTTCATCACGCCCTTCCAGATCCCGACGAGCGGGCTGATGTGCGGATTGTCGGGCAACCCGGCATAGAGCGACGGCTTGTCGGCATGCTGCAGCACGTACATGACATGCGTGCCGTTGACGCCCGGCGGATTGTAGAGGCCGGCGTTCTGGTAGCCGCGCGACTTCAGATCGACGATGCGCTTGCCGGCATGGGCGATCATCTCGGCTTTGGTGCCGAAATAGATCGCCTGGGTCGGGCAGGCCTTGGCGCAGGCCGGCGCCTGGCCGACCACGACGCGGTCGGAGCAGAGCGTGCACTTGTAGGCCTTGCTGTCGACCTGGGAGATGCGCGGAATGTTGAAGGGGCAACCTTTCACGCAGTAGCCGCAGCCGATGCAGTTGTCCGAGATGAAGTCGACGATACCGTTGGTGTACTGCACGATGGCACCTGGCGCCGGGCAGGCTTTCAGGCATCCCGGATCGTCGCAGTGCATGCAGCCGTCCTTGCGGATCAGCCACTCCAGATCGGCGCCCTGCTCGTACTCCGTGAAGCGCATCACGGTCCACGAGGCCGGCGTCAGGTCGGTCGGGTTGTCGTAGCTACCATCGGTGTAGCCGATCGCCTGATCGAGCTGGTTCCACTCCAGGCAGGCGGTCTGGCAGGCCTTGCAGCCGATGCACTTGCTGACATCGATCAGCTTGGCGACAGCGACGGCGGCAGGCTTGCTGGCCGGCAGCGTCGGCACGCTCGAGGCGGATCGGCGGCGGAGATCGAGGGCTTGCAGGACGGACATTTCACCCTCCCCGATCAGGCCACTGCCGGCGAAGATGCCGGTGGCGTGGTTTTCTTCACATCGACCAGGAACGCCTTGTACTCCGGCGTATTCACGCTGGCGTCGCCGACCGACGGCGTCAGCGTATTGAGCGGGTACGACTTCCGGGTGAGGCCGATGAAGCCGTAGTGGATCGGCAGGCCGATCACGTCGCACGGCTTGCCGTCGACCATGATCGGCCGGAAGCGTTTGGAGACCGAGGCCTTGGCCTTGATCATGCCGCGCTGGCTCGACACCTCGACCCAGTCGCCGTTCTTGATGCCCTTGGCCTTGGCCAGCCGCTCGCCCATCTCGACGAACATCTCCGGCTGCAGCACCGCATTGTCGTGGACGTTCTTGGTCCAGTAGTGGAAGTGCTCGGCGAGGCGGTAGCTGGTCGCCACGATCGGGAACTTGTCGGGCGTGCCGAACGACTTGGCATCGGCCGCGAACACCCGCACCACCGGATTGGTGGTGACCTTGGGATGCAGCGGGTTGGCGATGTAGGCGTCCATCGGCTCGTAGTGCTCGGGGAACGGGCCGTCGGGCATGGCGCCGCGGGAGAACAGCCGCGCCGTGCCTTCCTGGTTCATGATGAACGGACCGACCGACTTGTCCGGTGCCATGGTCGGCGCGTAATCCGGCACGTCACCGCCGACCCAGCGCGAGCCGTTCCAGGTGATGTACTTCTTGCGCTCGCTCCAGGCGTTGCCTGCCGGATCGGCCGAGGCGCGGTTGTAGAGCACGCGCCGGTTGGCCGGCCACGAGAAGCCCCAGTTGGGATGGATACCGAGGCCGGTCGGGTCGCTGGCGTCGCGACGCATCGACATGTTGCCGGCCTCTGTGTAGACGCCGGTGTAGATCCAGCAGCCGCCCGAAGTCTTGCCGTCGTCGCGCATCAGACCGAAGGTCGGCAGCAACTGGCCGGCCTTCAGCAACGTCTTGGTCGCATCGGCGGGATCCGGCAGATCCTCGATGGCGAAGCCGTTGATCTCCTTCAGCAGCTCCACCGGATCCGGGCTCAACGGCTTGGCGTAGTTCCAGGCCGTGTTCAGGATCGCATCGGGGAAGGCGCCGCCTTCCTTGGTGTAGAGCGTGCGCAGGCGGGTGTGCAGATCCGCGATGATATGGATGTCGCTCCGCGACTCGGCCGGTCCCTCCACGGCTTTCCAGTGCCATTGAACGACGCGGCTGGAATTGGTGAAGCTGCCCTCGTCCTCGGCATAGGCCGTGGTTGGGAGCTGGAACACCTCGGTCTGGATCGCCTTGGGATCGGCGTTGTGGAACTCGCCGTGATTTTCCCAGAAGCGCGCGGTCTCGGTCTCGAGCGGATCGATGATGACCAGCCACTTGAGCTTGGCGAGGCCGCTCTGGGTCTTGGCCTTGTTGGGCGAGGCCATCAGGATGTTGAGGCCCTGGCAGAACAGGCCGTTCATCTGGCCGCCCGCCATCATGTCGACCATCTTCAACACGTCGTAGCTGGTGTCGAACTTCGGCAGATAGTCGTAGGCCCAGTCGTTGTCCTTGGTCGCGGCCGCGCCGAACAGGCTCTTCTGCTGGCTGACGAAGAACTTGCCGTAGTTCTGCCAGAAGCTGGTCTGGCCCGGCCGGATCGGCTTGAAGGCGCGCGACTTCATATAGTCGGCGTAGGTGGTTTCCCTCTCCGTCGGCAGCACCAGGTAGCCCGGCGTCGAGGTCGACAGCAGGGCCATGTCGGTGATGCCCTGCACATTGGAATGGCCGCGCAGCGCGTTCACGCCGCCGCCCGGGACGCCCATGTTGCCCAGCAGGAGCTGGATCATGGCCATGCTGCGGATGTTCTGCGCGCCCGTCGTGTGCTGGGTCCAGCCGAGCGCGTAGAGGGACGTCATCGAGCGCTCGCCGTTGGCGGTCGTGGCGATCAGCTCGCAGATCTGCAGGAATTTGCCTTTCGGCGTGCCGCAGATGCGCTCGACCATCTCGGGCGTGTAGCGCTCGACATGGACCTTCAGCAGGTTGATGGCGCAGCGCGGGTTCTGCAGCGTCTCGTCGACCTTGGCCATTCCCTGTTCGTCGAACTCGTAGTCCCAGCTCGAACGGTCGGCGTAGCTTCTCTTGGACTCGTCATAGCCCGTGAACAGCCCGTCCTCGAACTTGAAGCCTTCCTTGATGATGTAGGAGGCGTTGGTGAACGCCTTGACGTATTCCTGGTGGATCTTGCCGTTGCCCAGCAGGTAGCGCATCAGGCCCGACAGGAACGCGATATCGGTGCCCGGCCGGATCGGCGCGTAGATGTCCGATACCGCCGCCGAGCGCGTGAAACGCGGGTCGACCACGATCAGCTTGGCGCCGTTGTTGGCCTTGGCTTCAGTGACCCATTTGAAGCCGCACGGATGGGCCTCGGCGGCATTGCCGCCCATGATGAGCACGACATCGGCGTTCTTGATGTCGTTCCAGCTGTTCGTCATCGCGCCGCGTCCGAATGTGGGGCCAAGACTGGCCACCGTCGGACCGTGTCAAATCCGAGCTTGGTCCTCCAGGGCGAGTATCCCGGTAGATCGGACCGCCTTGTAGGTGAGATAGCCCGCTTCGTTGCTGCACGAGGAGCCGGCGAGGAAGCCGGTGCTCAGCCAGCGGTTGACCGTGACACCGTCGCGGTTCTTGGCGATGAAGTTCTTGTCGCGGTCTTCCTTGGCCAGCTTGGCGATGCGCTCCATCGCGAAATCCCACGTCACGCGCTCGAACTTGTTGGAGCCCGGCTTGCGATGCATCGGATACTCGAGCCGGTTCGGGCTGTGCATGAAGCCGAGCGAGGCGGCGCCGCGCGCGCAGAGCGTGCCGCGATTGATCGGGTTGTCCGAGTCGCCTTCGATATGGACGACCGTCGGCTTGGCGTCCTTGGTGCCACCGGTCGTCGAATAGACGAGGACACCGCAGGCCACCGCGCAGTAGGGGCAGGTGTTGCGCGTTTCGGTTGCTTTTTCGAGCCTGAAGGGCCGGACGCCCGCGGCGAGCCCTTCGCCCGCCCCGAAAAATCCCAGCGCACCGACGGAAGAGGCGGCGAGGCCAGCGGCACTCACCTTCATGAATTGCCGACGTGACACGGCCATGAGCAGCTCCATCCCTAACGACGCTTATGAGGCGCTTGAGCGCCTGCTTATTGCTGTGCGTCTCGGATAGTGAAACTCGCCCGCGCGGTTGAATCAACAAAAAACGGTCACAATTCGGGGAAATCCCTGATTTGTGACCATTCTCAGGGTTTGCGCTGCAGCCCCCAGGTTTCCGCCAGCAGCTGGCCCATGCGCGCGGAGATCAGTCGGTTGCCGCGGCTTTCGGCGGCGGCGTCCCGGTCGAAATGGATGTGATCGGCGTAGATCGGGCCCTTCTCGTCGGCAAATACCTCGCCCAAGTCGAAAATCGGCAGGTTGCTGGCCCGGAGCGTCATCATCCCGACCACGATCTTCCGGTAGAGGTCGCGGTAGGAGAGATCGCCCACGACGCGCTTTTCCTCCTCCGTCAGCACCTTGCCCCAGGCCGGCGACGGCTGCAGGAAGTAGCCAGTCTTCACGCCATTGTCGCGCGCGACGGCTTCCATGCCGCGGACATACTTCTGATAGAGGCCGAGCTGGACGGCGAAGGCACGCTCGTGATCGCGGCGGATGTCCTCGGGCATGGTGAACATGCCGTTCAGGGTCGTCTTCTTGTTGGACTTGAAGCTGTCCTTGCCCTTGGCGGCGGCCTCGATGCCGCGGATCACCATGTAGGCGGCATGCGACTGCCCGAGGATGGGGTTGAGAGCGAGCGTCCCGGCCAGCCGGCCCATCACCCAGCCGATCGCCGCATCGCCGAAATTCTCGTCGGCGACGAAGGGATTGACGTCGATGAAGTTGCTGAGCGGCCGCTCGAGCCGCTCCTGCGCGCCGGGCCAAAAGAAATAATGCTCGTTGAAGCCGTCGAGCGTCACCACGGCATCGACCGACGTGGCGTAGAGCGAGAACAGGATGAACGCCTGCGGCTGCTTCCACGCACCGTCGCCGCCGTTCAACACCAGGAACGGCTTGCCGTTGGGGCTGACGTATTTGGCGTTCAGCTCCTCTTCGAAATAGCGCGGCGCCGGCGGCTTGCCGTTCTGGCCGAGCTGCGAGGCGACCGATCCGCCGGTCAGCAGGACGACGTAGCGGTCGGGCCGTTTCGTGACGGCAAAGTCGTCGCCGAACAGCCCGACATTGTTGACCCAAGGTATGCCGCAGGGCGGGTTGGCGTGGTGTACGAAGGCGACATAGGGGTGCGGAAAGAGCGTGTCGACGTAGCGACACGAGGATCCCTTGGTCGAATCGCGCACGTAGGTGTTCTGCGTCCGCTCGTAGAGCTGGGCGGCCGGGGTGTAGCGGCCATCCTCGAGGTACAGCCAGGCGATCGCCGTCACCTCGACCACGGCAAGGGCGAGGACGATGCCGATGACGGCCGACACCCAGCCGAAGATTCGCTGCTTCATCGCCTACCCGTCACCCCTTGGCCTTATCCTTGGCGCTGCGGAGCGCCTGCCAGACGCGGTGCGGTGTTGCCGGCATCTGGATGCTGCGCACGCCGAGCGGCCACAGCGCGTCCATGATCGCATTCATCACGGTTGGTGTCGAACCGACCGTGCCCGATTCGCCCACGCCCTTGGCACCGATTGGATTGGTCTTGGCTGGCACGCTGTCGTCGAGGGTGTTGTTGAAGTCGGGGAAGGTGTCGGCGCGCGGCATCGCATAGTCCATGAACGAGCCGGTGATGAGCTGGCCGGAGTCTCGATCGTAGACATTCTCCTCAAGCAGCGCCTGGCCGATGCCCTGGGCGCAGCCGCCGTGAATCTGCCCGAACACGATCGGACGATGCAGCGGGCGGCCGACATCGTCGACCGTCGTGTAGCGCTTGAGCTCGACCTGGCCAGTGTCGGGATCGATCTCGACCTCGCCGACGTGGGCGCCGTTCGGCCAGGCGATGCCGTCCACCGTGTTCACATTCTCGATGTAGATGCGCTTGTCGGGCTGCTTGGCGGCGAGTTCACCGAGGCCGATGCCGCGATCCGTGCCGGCGATGGTGAACTTGCCGGCGGCATAGACGATGTCCGCCGCACTGGCCTCGAGCGCGTCGGCGGCCAGGTCCTTGCCCTTGGCCACCAGCTTCTCGCTGCCCGACAGCACCGCCGAGCCGCCGATATAGGCCGAGCGCGAGCCCATCGAACCGACGCCGCCCACGCGATCCGAATCGCCCATCGCGATCTCGATCTGGGAGGCGTCGACGCCGAGCAGCTCCGAGGCGAGCTGGGTGAAGCTGGTCTGCAGCCCCTGCCCCATGCCCTGGGTGCCCATCCAGATCGTGATCTTGCCGTCGGCCTTCACCTCGTAGTGCGCCATCTCATTCATGACCATGGCGCTGGTCCATTCTACGTAGGAGGCGAGTCCGCGGCCGTAGAGCTTGCCGCGCTTCTCGGCCTCGGCCTTGCGGGCCGGGAAGCCGTTCCAGTCGGAAGCCTCGAGCGTCTTGGTGAGGAACAGGTTGAAGTCGCCGGTGTCGTATTTCTCGCCCATCGCCGTCGTGTAGGGCATCTGCGCCGGCGTCACGAAGTTGCGGCGGCGCAGCTCGGCGGGATCGATGCCGAGCTGGCGCGACGCCGTGTCCATCAGGCGCTCGAGGTCGAGCAGGCATTCCGGCCGGCCGGCGCCGCGATAGGCGCCGATCGTCGCAGTGTTGGTCAGCACGCAGGTGATCTTGAGGTCGACCAGCGGGACAACGTAGGTGCCGGTCGAGACCTTGGGCCCGACGAACAGCGGGATGGCGATGCCGGCGCCCGACGGATAGGCGCCGACATTAGCGAAGGCTTCCATGCGCAACGCCAGGATCTTGCCGTCCTTGTCGAGCGCCAGCGCCATCTTATGCAGCTGGTCGCGGCCGGCGGTCGCCGAGGCGAACTCCTCGCTGCGCTCGGCGCGCCACTTCACCGGACGCTTCAGCACCTTGGCCACCCACACCGCGACCGATTCGTCGGGCTGGATGCCGGTCCGCATGCCGAAGCCGCCGCCAATGTCGCGCACCAGCACGCGCACCTTGTCCTTCGGCATCTTGAGGATGACGTCGCACAGGATGTCGCGCGTCGCCGACGGATTCTGGCTGCCGATATGCACGACCATGCGGTCGCCGTCCCACTCGGCCATGATCGCGCGCGGCTCCATTGCATTCACGATCAGCCGCTGATGCACGATATCGATTTCCACGGTGTGGGCGGCGGCCGCAAAGGCCACATCGGCTTTGGCTGAATCGCCGAAGCGGTTGAAGCCGACGCGGTTGCCCGGAGCGCCCTTCCAGACCTGTGGCGCATCCGGCTCCAGGGCATCGTCGATCTCGGTCACCGACGACAGCTGCTCGTATTCGACCTCGACCAGTTCGGCGGCATCCTGGGCCTGCGCCCGGGTGTCGGCCACGATCGCGGCCACCGGCTCGCCGACATAGCGTACGACCTCTTGTGCCAGCGGGCGGCGCGGCGTCATGTCGGGCTTCTTGCCGTCCGCATTGGGGAACATCGCGGGCAGCACGAAATAGCCGCTGCCTTCCGTCTCCATGTCGGGCCACGTGTAGACAGCGACCACACCCGGCGCCTTGCGGGCCGCTTCAGTGTCGATCTTCACGATCCGGGCATGGGCGTGTGGCGAGCGCACCAGCACGACATGGGCCTGGTTGGGACGGGCGAGATTGTCGGTAAAGCCACCACTGCCCGTGAGCAGTCGGTCGTCCTCTACACGCTTGATATATTGGGCTTTACCGAACACCGCCATACGCCACTCCCGCCACTATAATCTACCCTTTGGAGGGGCGGACTATAGCGGCGGCGCGGCTTCCGACAAGGCAGCGCGACGGATGGTCCTAAGCCTGTTCCAGGCGGCTATTTCGCCGCCGCGGCTCCCGCCATGGCGACCTGGGCATCCTGTTCGGACGTTACGCCCGAGACACCGATGGCGCCGATGATCTTGCCGTCGACGATGATCGGCACGCCACCCTCCAGCGGCATCACGCCGGGAACCGCCAGCAGGCGCAGACCGCCGCCACCCTGCGCGATGACGTCCTGCAAGGCCTTGGTCGGTCGCCTGAGATTGTTGGCTGTCACCGCCTTGCCGATGGCGATGTCGACGCTCGCATGCTGCGTATTGTCGATCTTGGAGAACGCCGCAAGCTTGCCGGCGCTGTCGACGATGGCGATGGCCACCGGCCAGTTGTTCTTCTTGGCTTCCGCTTCGGCGGCGGCCAGCGCCTTCTTGGCGGCATCCATCGAGATACCGATGCCGTAGGCGGGCGGCGGCGGCGGCGCTTGGGCACTGACGGCAAGCGGTGACATGAGTATTGCCGCGGCTACAGCCGCGATGATCAGTCTGTTCATGGCGTTAACTCCCGGTTGTGCCACCTCTGCGAGTGGTCCCGGGACTATGCCCAACGCGAACGCGCCGAACACGCCCGGCGCCGGTCACATTCCGGTGAAAGGTTCAGTGCCGCAGGCTGGGCATTTCCGGCAGCGTCACGATGCGGATGCCCGCGGCTTCCAGGCCCTCGCGCACCGCCTTGGACACCGTCACCGCGGTCGGCCCGTCGCCATGGACGCAGATCGAATCGACCTGGCAGGGGATACGCTTGCCGGAGGTCGAATAGATCGCCTGCTCGTCGACCATGCGCCGGACATGAGCCACGGCGGTTGCGGCGTCCTTGATCATCGAGTTGGCTTCCTTGCGTGGCGTCAGCATGCCGGCATCGGTGTAGGTGCGGTCGGCGAAGACCTCCTCGGCGGCGCGCAGACCGTATTTCTTCGCGGCCTTCCCCTGCTCGGTATTGGCCTGGCAGAGGAAGATCAGGTCGCGGTCGACCGCCTTGGTGGCGCGCGCGATCGCCTCGGACATCTCGGCATTGTCGGCCGACATGTTGGCCATCATGCCGTGCGGCTTCATGTGCGTGACCTTCGCGCCATGCATGGCGGCAATCGCCTGGAGAGCGCCGATCTGGTAGGCGATGTTGGCCTCGATCTCCTTGACCGAGAGGTTGATCACGCGGCGGCCAAAACCCTGCAGATCCGCGAAGCCCGGATGAGCACCGATCGAGACGCCGTTCGCGGCGCAGAGCTTCACCGTATCCATCATCACCACGGGATCGCTGGCGTGGAAGCCGCAAGCGACATTGGCCGAGCGCACGATCTTCAGCACCTCGGCATCGTTGCCCATCGTCCAGGGCCCGAAGCTCTCGCCGAGGTCGGAGTTGATGTTGACGAATCCGGCATTGGTCGCGGCCATGGGAGACTCCCTGAATCGAAGGCGCTATCCTAGCAGATGTGAGCGTTCGGTACCTATCCTGCGGCGACACCGCCTTCACCGTCGAATTCGGCAATGAAATTTCGCCCGAGATCAACGGCCGGGTGATGGCGCTGCATGCCGCCGTCGGCCGCGCCAAGGAAGCCGGCGACCTCCCCGGCGTGATCGAAACGGTGCCCACCATGCGCTCGCTGATGGTGGCCTACGATCCGCTCGCCACCTCCCGTGCCGACCTGCAGCCCCGGATCGATACGCTGATCGCCCGCGGCCTGTCGGCTGGCAGGACGAGCCGCCGCATCGCGCTGCCCTGCTGCTACGACGATCCCGAATTCGCGCCCGATCTGGCCGAGGTTGCCAAGCGGACCAGGAAGACCGTGGAGCAGGTGATCGCCGCCCACCTCGCATCGGCCTTCAAGGTCTATGTGCTGGGCTTCATGCCGGGCCTGGCCTATGTCGCCGGACTCGATCAGACACTCTTTCTGCCGCGGCGCGATCAGCCTCGCGTGCGGGTGCCGCGTTCGTCGGTCGCCATTGCCATGGACATGACGACGATCTACCCCTTCGAGAGTCCGGGCGGCTGGCATCTGATCGGCCGGACGCCGCTCTGGATGTTCGACAAGCGGCGCGAGCAGCCGGTGTTCCTGGCGCCGGGCGATTCGCTGTCGTTCCAGCGCATCGACCGCAAGGCCTTCGACCGCATCGCCCGCGACGTCGATGCCGGCACGTTCGACTGGGCAACCTTGGTGAATAGGGGTCGCTGACGCGATGAGCCCTGCCCTTCCTCCACCAAACCACATCGCCCTGAGGAGCGGCCCGCAGGGCCGCGTCTCGAAGGGTGGGCGACCGACCAGTGCCCGCGGCCCATGCTTCGAGACGGCCGCTACGCGGCCTCCTCAGCATGAGGTGCTTTTGTTGCGATGGAAGGTACTCTCGCGCTTGCGCAGCGGAGTGCGCACATGACCGCCGCGCTGAAGGTCGTGCGGCCCGGCCTGTTCGACACGCTGCAGGATTTCGGCCGCACGGGCTTCATGGCGCTCGGCATGCCGACGGCGGGCGCGATGGACCGCATCGGCCTGCGCCTTGCCAACGCACTGCTGGGCAATCCACCCGGCATGGCGGCAATCGAGATCGGCGTCATGGGTCCGGACCTGCTGGTCGAGGCCGACAGCGTGCGCGTGGCGCTGGTCGGCCCGCTCTCGCCCGCGCTCATCGAAGGGCCCGATGCCCCGCCCAAGCCGCTGGAGTCGGACCGCACGCACCTGCTGAAGCGCGGCCAGATCCTGCGGGTCGGCATGATCGAGGGATCGAGCACGGCCTATCTCGCCGTGGCCGGCGGTTTCGCCTTGCCCCCCTTCATGGGCAGCCTGTCGACCTATGCGCGCGCCGGCGTCGGCGGATTTGATGGCCGCAAGCTCGGCCAGGGTGACAGTCTGCCGTTGGCCCGCATGCAGGCGACACCGGGCGACGAGCGCAAGCTCGCGGCCCCCTTCGATTACGGCAGCGGCCTTATTCGAATCGTCTGGGGTCCGCAGGAGGAATACTTCACCGCCGACGGCCGGCGCACCTTCACGGAGTCCGAATATCGCGTCTCCAAGGAGGCGGATCGCATGGGCATCCGCTTCGAGGGACCGACGATCGAACATTCGAAAGGCGCAGACATCATCTCCGACGGCATCGGGCCCGGCGCCATCCAGGTGCCGGGCGCTGGCCTCCCCATCGTGCTGCTGGCCGACCGCCAGACCGTGGGCGGCTATCCGAAGATCGCCACCGTCGCCTCGGTCGACCTACCACGGCTCGGCCGCCTGCTGCCGGGCCAGACAGTGCGGTTCCAGCCCGTCCCGGTGGAAGAGGCGGAAAAGCTTCGTCACGACCAGGAATCGCGGATCGCGCGCGCCATCGCCGACTTCAAGGTCGCCCGTCCGCCGGGCGGCATCGACCTCGCGCGGCTCTACGAGGAAAACCTGATCGACGGCGTCGTCTACCAGAAGCCCCTTGATTAGCCGGCTGAGTCTGGCAACTATTTGCTCGGGAGATGCGGAAGGTCCGATTGGCGCTGACGCTGGGGTCGCCAACGCCAAGGTTGTGATTGCCAACTTGGGGGAGAGAGACAATGAAAAGCAGTGCATTGGGGATCGCGGCGGTCGTCGCGCTCGGGTTGTCTGTCGGTACGGTCGAGGCGCAGACGTTGGCATCCGGAGACGAAGTCCGCGCCGTGTTCGCCGGCAAGACCGCCTACATCACGCATCGCAACGGCTCGACGCAGAAGGCTTTCTTCGAGGCCGACGGCAAGGCGCGCATCACCGAGAGCGGCGGCAAGGTTCGCGGCGGTACCTGGACGATCGACAAGAACACGATCTGCCACGACCTGTCGTCCGAGCGGAAGTGCTACACGGTGAACAAGAAGGACGGCGACACTTTCCAGTTGCAGTCCACCGACATGAAGTGGCTTCCGACCTACAAGATGGCTGCGGGCAACCCCGACAAGCTGTGAGAGTGCTCGCATGACTGGCGAGGTCGTTGACACGGGTGCGGCGAACCCTTCCGAGGTCGATTTCGTCGCGCTGCAGCCCGGCCAAACCATCGGTCGCTACACGGTGGTCTCCGTTCTCGGCCAGGGCGGTTTCGGCATCACCTACCGCGCGCGCGACACCCAGCTCGACCGCGAGGTCGCGATCAAGGAATACTTGCCGACCGCCATCGCCGTTCGCCAGGGCGGCGAGACCGTGCTGCCGCGCTCGACCAAGGTCGCCGAGGATTTCACCTGGGGCCGCGAGCGCTTCGTGTCCGAAGGCCGCACGCTGGCCAGCCTGCACCATGCACCCGGCATCGTGCGCGTCTTCGACTTCCTCGAAATCAACGGCACCGCCTACATCGTCATGGAGCTGCTCCATGGCGAGACGCTCGAGGACCGGATCAAGAAGCAGGGGCCTTTCGATGCGGCGGCGATCGACCGGGTCCTGACGCCGCTGCTCGCCGGCCTCGAAGAGGTGCACAAGGCGGGCTTCCTGCACCGCGACATCAAGCCCGCCAACATCCTGCTCAACGCCAACGGCGATCCCACCCTGATCGACTTCGGCGCCAGCCGCGCGGCGATGGCGGGGCGCAGCGTGGCGATGACGGCGGTCTTCACGCCGGGTTATGCCGCCGCCGAGCAGATGACGTCAGCCAAGCAGGGACCGTGGACCGACATCTACGCCCTGTCGGCCACGCTCCATCACGCGATCACCGGCAAGGCGCCGCCCAACGCTTTCGACCGCATGCTCGACGACGAGTACGAACCGCTGGGCAAGGCCGCGCCGCCGGGCTTCTCGCGCGGCCTGCTGGCCGGCATCGACGCCGGGTTGGCCGTGCGTGCCAGCGATCGTCCGCAATCGATCGCGGGCTGGCGGCCCCTGCTCTCGATGGTTTCGGCCGGCGCGGACGATGTCACGCGGAACATCTCGCGCACGAGCGACCCGTCAGCCACCGTCGTGACGCGCTCGAAGACCGTGCAGCCGCAGCCTTCGCCCGCACGCACGCCGCCGACACAGGCGCCACCCGCCGCCGCACCCAAAAGCCGGACGCCGCTCTATGCCGGCGTCGCGGTCGCTATCCTGTTAGTGGCAGGCGGTGGCGGCTGGCTGGCGCTCTCGCCATCCAAACCGGCGCCGCCACCGGCACCAGCACAGGCGCAGGCGCAGGCGTCCACGCTGCAGGACATGAAGGTCGAGGATCTCGAGCGCGTTCTGACCGAGCGCCGCGCCGCCGATGCCGCCGCGGCCGAGAAGAAGCGTCAGGAGGACGAGGCACGGCGCAAGGCCGACACCGAGGCGGCCGCCAAGGTCGCCGCCGACGCCGACCTCGCCAAGGCAGAGGCCGCACGCAAGCAGGCCGAGACCGAACTCGCCAAGCTCAAGGCCGAGATCGAGACGCGGCGTCTGGAAGATACCCAGGCGCAGGCGCTGGCCCGGCGCGCGGAGGCCGAATCGGCGCAGCGCAGGGCCGAGGCCGAGATGGCGGCGCTTCGACAGGCCGAGGCGGACGCCCGCCAGAAAGCCGCGGCGGAGGCCGAAGCCAAGCGCCAGGCCGACGAGGCTCTGGCCAGGGCGCAGGCCGAACGCCAGAAGGCCGACGAGGAAGCCAAGGTGAAAGCCGCCGCCGAGGCGAAGGAGAAGGGCGAGGCCTCGGCCAAGCAGGTCGCCGAGGCGGAGGCCAAGGCGAAAGTAGAGGCCGACGTGAAAGCGAAGGCCGAGGCCGAAGCCAGGACCGCAGCGGAGTCCGTAGCTGCGGCGAAGAAGGCGGCGGAAACGGCGGAGACCGGCCTGCGCCTTGCGCAGACCGACCGCCAGCGCATCCAGGTCGCCCTCACCTCTCTGGGCTTCGACACCCGCGGCAGCGACGGTACCTTCGGTCCGCGCTCGCGCGAGATGATCGCGGCCTGGCAGAAGTCCCGCAACCATCCCGACGCCGGGTTCCTGAACGGCACACAGCATCAGGCGCTTCTCCGCGAAGCCACCCCGGCGCTCTCGAAGTACGAGGAAGAGCAGAAGAAGGTCGAGGAGGAAAAGAAGAAGGCCGAGGACGCCAAGCGCAAAGCCGACGAAGAGGCCAAGGCCCGCACGGCGGCGGCAGCACCTGCGCCTCCGGCCGCCGCGCCGGCCGGCCCCGCGGGGGCCGCCCCTTCTCCGCCCACCGGGTTCGATGGCGCCTACGGTGGATCGGTCAGCGTTCCCGGCGGCACCCGACCGATGACGATCCGCATCACCGGGGCCACCGGCAGCGGCACGATGACTCACCCGGTCTGTGGCGCCGCCCCGCTGACGGTCCGGGTGTCGCCGGCAGGCGATCTCTCGGGGGATGCGACGGCGTTCGACAACAGTTGCTCACGCGTGTCGTCGTCGATCAGCGGGAGGGTGGCCAACGGCCAGATCCAGTTCAATATCAGTGGCCCAGGCGTCCGTGGTTCGGGCACGTTGGCACGCGGCGCCGCCGCTCCAGCGCAGCCGGCCGCGGCCGTACCGCAGCCCAACGTCGCAGCTCCGGCCACGGCGCCCGCGCCAGTCGGTGGCGGCTTCGACGGTACCTATAGCGGGTCGCTAACCCAGCCGGCCTTTTCTGGTCACAACCCGACCAGTGCCATCACGATCCGGGTCGCCGGCGCCAGCGGCACGGGAGCCTTCGTACACAGCTCCTGCGGTACGGTGCCGGTGTCGATCCGGGTGTCGCCTACGGGTGACGTTTCCGGCGACGGCGCGGTTTTCGACCGCAGTTGCGGCCGGATCCCGTCGTCGGTCTCGGGCCGGATCTCCGACGGCAGGATGCAGATCGCCATCAGCGGTCCTGGTGCGCGCGCCTCGGCCTCTCTGACGCGCGGCGCCGCGCCGTGACGAGCGGTGTGGGCGGAAGGTTTGCACGCTACCTTTGGAGAAAGCCGTGATTTCAAGACGCAGCACCATTGCTTCCGGCATTGTCTCCGCCGTGATCGCACCGGCGGCAGGGTCGATCGTACCCGGCATGCAGACCGCCGCGCAGACAGCCGAACGCCCGACCGTCATCAACGCGCATCATACCCGTTGAGGCCCCTGCCTACGCTGGCGTGCCCAGGTAGAACCCGTGTGGCGTATGACGACACAATTCAAGCAGGTCGAATATTTTCGCGTGGAGGTTGCCAGTTCGAGGGTGCTTCCCCTGCGCGGCGAGTGGCCGCCGGAGCACCGCTGGGCCCTCGACCTGTTCCTGGCCTCTCCCTATTCGGAAGGCCTGAAAGCGCACTACACCCCGCGCTTCATCGTCGCGAGCAGGCAGCAGAACCGTCTCTTGTTCTGTTCATACGGATATGGCGGCTGGACGCACGAGGTCAAACCGTGGCTCGACGCGCGGTTTGGCGAGGCTTGAAAGCCCGGTCGTTTGTAGCGACGGCGGCGCACCTCACTTGATCGTGATCGCACTAAAGTTGACGTTTCAGCAAGATTATGCCCACTATTTCGATAGGCTGGCGCATGGACTGCGCCGGCCATTTTATGACCGGCACGACCTCCCGCAGCCGCCTGCGGATTCGCCTTATGGCCTGGTGCAGCCGCCGCGGGTCCTGACCCGTGGACAGTCCCAAGAACGACCCCGTCCCAACGCCACGCCGAATAACGACGTGCGAACAGACACTTAACGACGCCTGGAAACAGAGCGCGATGGGGCGCTTGCAAGCAAAGAAACCGAGAGACGCGTAAAAGCCAATAAAATCAGGCTTATCTCGGATTTGTGGACACCGCTCCGGACAACACGCGTTACATTCGAGCGTCCACAATGATTGGGCGAAAGGCCCGTCGTTATCGGCTTTCCGGCATGCGGAGAGCCAATTTTTCTGGCTGGCAAGTTGGGCCCGCCGCGGAAGGCGCTCAGCTGGCCTCCTCGCCCGCGCCATCGAACGACATGCGGCCGGGTCCCGAGACGTAGAGCGCGAGCAGGCCACCTGCCAGCGCGACGTTCTTGAGAAAGTGGGTCATTTGGGCGCGGTCGGTGAAGTTGGCGTGGAACAGCAGGGCCGTCACGACGCAGAAGCCAGCAAGCGCCAGCGCCGCGAACCTCACCTTCAGGCCGACGATGAGGAGAGCCGCACCGCCGATCTCGACCGCGATCGCCAGCGGAAGCAGCAGGCCGATCGTGCCGTGCTGAACCATGAACTGGCCGGCCGCGTCGTAGCCCACGATCTTGCCGATTCCCGACCACAGGAAAAGGCCGGCCAGCAGGCACCTTGCCACCAGCAGCACGCTGCTGTTGCCCGTTTCGTCCATCGGCCCAGCTCCCCGGCTCGGATGCTTTCAGTGTAGCCGGTCAAGCCGGGCATTGGTACGAGACTCGACCGTTTTGAGACGATTGAAACAACCGGACCGGGGAATCGCGCGATGAGTTGGCAACCGGAGATGGACGAGCTGCGCCGGCGTCAGGAAATGACGAAACGCATGGGCGGCGCCGACAAGGTCAAGCGCCAGCATGACGGCGGGCGCCTCACCGTGCGCGAGCGCATCGACCGGCTGCTCGACAAGGACTCCTTCCGCGAGCTCGGCAGCATCGCCGGCAAGGCCGAGTACGACGGCCGCAACGACCTGGTCGAGCTCACGCCAGCCAACGCCGTGATGGGTCGCGGCAAGATCGACGGCCGGCCGGTGGCCGTCAGCGGCGACGACTTCACCGTGCGCGGCGGCTCGGCCGACGCCACGATCAAGGAGAAATCCAACTTCATCGAACGCTATGCCAACCAGTACCGCGTGCCGGTGATCCGCATGATCGAGGGCTCGGGAGGCGGCGGCTCGGTGAAGACCATCGAAACGACCGGCCGCGCCAATGTCCCAGGCGTCAGCGGCTGGGAATGGGTCGTGCAGAACATGGGCACCGTCCCGACCGTCGGGCTGGGGCTCGGCTCCGTCGCGGGGCTCGGCGCCGCGCGGCTCGCCGCCACGCATTATTCGGTGATGGTGAAGGAAATCTCGGCGATGTTCGTCGCCGGCCCGCCGGTGGTGAACAGGCTCAGCTCCAAACAGTACGACAAGCAGGAACTGGGCGGCTGGGAGATCCACCTTCGCGCCGGCGCCATCGACGAAGCGGTCGACAGCGAGGAAGAGGCCTTCGCCGCCGCACGCCGTTTCCTCTCCTACCTGCCCTCCTCGGTCCATGACGCACCGCCGCGCGGACCCGTGACCGACGATCCGGCGCGACGCGAGGAGTCGCTATTCGACGTCATCCCGCGCGACATCCGTAAGGTTTATCGCATCCGCCCGCTCGTCGAGAAGGTCGTCGACCAGGGCAGCTTCTTCGAGATGGGCAAGCTCTATGGCCGCTCGGTCGTCACCGGCTTTGCCCGCATCGACGGCTGGCCGGTGGCGGTGATGGCGAGCGATCCGATGTTCTATGGCGGCGGCTGGACGGCCGATGCCTGCCAGAAGGTGGCGCGCTTCCTCGACATGGCCGAGACCTTCCATATGCCGGTGGTCTACTTCTGCGACTGCCCCGGCTTCCTGATCGGTCTCGAGGCCGAGAAGAGCGGCGTCATCCGCCAAGGCGTGCGTGCCATGTCGGCGATGTTCCAGACCACCGTGCCGTGGTGCACCTTCATCATCCGCAATGCCTTCGGTGTGGCGGGCGCCGCGCACCAGAACGGCTCCAGGGTCAACTGGCGCTATGCCTGGCCGTCGGGACGCTGGGGATCGCTGCCGCTGGAAGGCGGCATCGAGGCCGCCTATCGCGCCGACATCGACGGCGCGGACGATCCCAAAGCCAAGATGGCGGAGATCGAAGAGCGGCTGAACAAGCTGCGCTCGCCCTTCCGCAGTGCCGAGACCTTCTGGATCGAGGAAATCGTCGACCCGCGCGATACCCGCAAGATCCTGTGCGAGTTCGTCGAGCTCGCCGCCCCTATCCGCGGCTCGGGGCGCAGCAGCCCCTGGATGCGGCCCTAGCTCTTCACCCGGGATCGTCCCAGCCATAGCCGCGGAGCTTGGGCAGCAGGCCGCACTCCGGCTCGAACGGCGGGTTGCTGAGATAGTCCTGGTCGGAAACGACATAGGCCTTGCCGGGCGTGCGGCTGACGATCGCGCTCAGCGCCGGAAACGACCAGTCCTGGAAGAACAGCTTGTTGGGCCACTCGTGCAGCGGCAGCGTCTCGGCGCGGATGATTCCGGTGCGCTCGTTGACCAGGGTACGGAGACCGTCGAGATAGCCCGACCACAGCCGCGTGAGCGCGATGTCGGGGATCGCTGCGGCGAAAGTCAGCGCCGTGACGAGCGTCAGCAATCGTCGCGAAACCACCGCCTGCCGCAAGGTTGTAAGCACGACGGGCGGATTGCGCCGCCGACCGGCGTGCAGCCACATACCTCCCAGCAACGCCGCGAGCAGAATGCCTGCTGCCTGGCGCGCCACGTAGTGGGACGGCGGATAGAGGATCGACGGCGGGTGGACTACGCGCCACCACGGCGACAGGGCGAGAAGCACGACAATCGTCCCGAGGACGATGAACGGCCCTCGCCCCTGCAGCCAGTCGGGCCGGCGCAGGCCGGCCACGCCGCAGATCACGAAGCCCGACAGCGGGATGGCAAACTGCATGTTCTGCCAGAAATCGACGCTGGTCGACCGGACCTTCAGGAAATGCGGGTGTTCCCAATAATCGAAGATCGTCGAGGCCGACACCACGGCCGCGCCGATGAAGGTGAGCGCTGCAAGAGCGCAAAGCACGCGGAAACCGAAGTCGGGAATAGCGGCGCGCCGCGAGGTCCACACAATGGCCATCGCGAGCAGCGGCCCGAGATAGATCATGGCCTCGTAGGAGCGCAGGCAAAGGGCGCCGAGCGCACACAGGATCACCGCGTCGAGCAGCTTTCTGCCGCCCATCGTCAGCGTCACCGCCATCGCGGCCGTCACGGCCGCGAAGGTCGCATTGTACTCGCCGACGATGAAGAACGAGGTCGGCAGATAGACCAGGACGATGATGGCGATGGCGGCGGAGAGAAGCAGCGGGTCATGCCGCACGCGCGCCAGCGCCAGCTGGTAGAGAGCGGCTGGCACGGCGAACAGCGTCGCCGAATAGGCCATGGCCAGCAGCCTTGTATCGCGCAGGCCGGCATCCGCCAGCAGCAGCATGGGCGCCTGGGTCAGCCAATCGATGTGAGCACGGGCGGCATAGAAATCGTGAAATCGCTCGCGGTCGAGCAGGTTCACCAGGAAGGACGATCCATCCCAGAAGAGCCCGCGGCTTTCCACTGCATTGTGGACGACCAGGACCCATAGCAGCAGAACGACGCCCCGGTAGGCCATCGAGAGCGGGATGCCGGGCATGCCTAGTCGCGCCAGACGAAGGCGCCGAGCGCGTAGGGTTCCACCGGCGGGAACGGCTGCCACGAGTCAAAATTCTGGGGCGGCGCGATGATCCCGTCGCCGCGCTTGGCCCGCAGCACCAGACTCTGGCTGGGCAGAATCCAGGCTTCGATCAGATGGAGGTGCGGATTTTTCGACAGCGACGTGCTCTCGAAGGCGATTACCCCGGGCTGTGCCCGGACGACGGACCGTACGGCGTCGAGGTACTGCATCCAGGTTCTCGTCAGGTAGATGTCGGCGGGAAGACCGGCCAACAGCATCAGCAACGCAAAGGCAACGAAGCGCCGCGCCGCGTCGGGCATGCGCAGGACGGCGAACACCGGCAACTTGGCACCGACTTTGGAGCAGTACGCCCAGATGAAAATGACGATCGCGGCGATCACCAGCCCCGCCGCCGTGCGGGCCACGTATTGCGATTTGGCCAGCGGCCGCACGAGCGTGTCGTTCATCGCAAGAATCGGCGACAGGGCGAGCACGACGAGGAACAAGGCCGCCCAGGCATAGGGGCGCCCCCCCAGCAGGGCGCGCGGCTTGACCAGTGCCCAGACCACGACGATCAGCGCCGCCAGCAGCACCATGTCGAATTGCATGTTCTGCCAGAAGTTCATGGCCGTCGCGACGGTATCGCTGAGATGCTCCTCGGAGTGAGGCTTGAGAATGGAGCCGGTCGCCACGACCATGCCGGCCAGGAACATGCCTGCCGCCGCGACATGGAGTGCGGTGGGGAGGATCGGACGCGACGGAGCCCGGCGCAGGGCCCAGAAGATCATCGCCGCCAGCAACGGACCGAGATAGATCATCACCTCGTAGGTCCGCATGGCCAGGAAGGCGAGCGCCGCCAACACCAGGCTGTCGAAGAAGGTGAGACGCTCGGCCGTCGCCAGGCGGACTGCCACCAGGATGGTGAGCGCGTAAGCAGTATTGTATTCGCCGACGATGAAGAACGAGGTCGTCATGAACACCACGGCGATCGCCGCCACCACGGCTGCCAGCAGCACCGCGTCGTCCTTCGCACGCATCAAGGCCAGGTGGTAGAAGGCGGTCGGCACCACGAAAAGCCCGAACGACAGCAGGCGCGCCATGAGATGCAGGTCGGTGACGCCCAGGAACAGCGCCGTCATGACCGGGATCTGGCCAATGACCATTGCGTAGAGGCGCGGCGCATAGAAGTCGAAAAACCACTCGCGGCGAGCGATCTGGACGAGGAACGCCGAGCCGTCGACAAACAGGCCCCGGCTCTCCCAGCTATGCCAGAGCGCCAGCCCCCAAAGCAGACCGATCGTCGTGCGGTAGGCGATTATTGTTGGCATACGCAAGCGAGCGGGCTCTACCTGACCGTCGGGATGGAAGCAAGCGCTCGCGGCTTGCGGCGTCGAAGGGGCGCTGTTAGCAAGGCCCCGCAAGCGAGGATAGACGATGCTCAGTTGGGAAAAAATCGACGCGATTCCGGGCTGGTTCATGTTCCAGTCCTATTGCGTTTGGCGCGCCCTGCTGGACCAGCAGGCCGGGGTGACCGGCGACCTGTTCGAAATCGGTGTGTGGCGGGGCCGGTCGGCCTCGGTGCTGGCGGCCTATCGCAAGGGGAGCGAGAAACTCTATTTGTGCGACCTCAGGCTGGACGAGCCGGCGGTGCAACGCGCCATCCAGTCGGTTGGCGTGGAACCGGCCAACATCGTGCCTCTCTCCGGCCCGTCGGCTGACCTGCCGGCCAAGCTCGACCTTCAGATCATGCACCAGACGGTGCGCTGGTTCCATATCGACGGCGAGCACACCGGCACTGCGGTCTACCGCGAACTCGAGTTCGCCAATCGGATCGTCAACACCGAAGGCATCGTGGTGATCGACGACTTTTTCTCGCCGCGCTATCCCGCCAACACCACCGAGGTGATCCGCTACCTCGAAAAGAACCCCTTCCATTTCCGCCTCCTCGCCGTCGGCTTCAACAAGGGCTATCTCTGCCGCCCCGAAAGCCTGCCGCGTTACATGGACTTCATGGCGTCGGGCATGTCGCGCTCGCTCACCACCTACGGGGCCAAGACGACGATCTTCAAGACCACCGGCCCCTGGGACACCGATGCGGTCGGCATCACCGACTACGTCGAGGATGCCGGTCCCGTTGCCGGCCCGGACAACGAGCCGCAACGCTGGCACATGATGCGCACCCGCCATGTCTGGGGCCCCTGGCGCCACCTGCAGAACGGCTGGCGCATGCTGCGCAGGAACTAGCGATCAGGCGGGCTTGACGAGCTTCATCTGCTCGTCGAGATCGTCCGCAATGAAGTGGCGCACGACCTCGTCGAGATCCTTGTCGGTCTCGAACCCGAGGGCGCGGGAACGCTTCGAATCGATACCCTGAGGCCAGCCGTCGCAGATCTTCTGGATGGCGGGATCGTGCTGCCAGACCACCTTGCCGACCTTGCGGTTGCCGGCGTGGCGACCGACGGCCGCCTCCAGTTCCCTGGCCGTCACGTTGATGCCGTTCAACAGCAGGGTCCGGCCCGGCCCGAAGGCATCGGGCGGCAGGTCGTGCAGACGCATGAACGCATCGACCGTCTTGCGCGGGCTGAGCACGACCATGATGGTCGTTGGCGTCACCGGACAGACGACGTCGGCGCCGGTGAGCGGTTCGCGCAGGACCGAGCTGGCCCATGTCGAGGCCGCCTTGTTGGGCAATCCCGTGCGGACGCAGATCGTCGGCAACCTGACCGCGGTACCGCGCAAAAACCCCTTGCGGGTGTAGTCGCGGACCAGGAACTCGCCGATCGATTTTTGCGCGCCGTAGGAGGTCTGGGGCGTCAGCGGCGTGTCGTCGGTGACGGCCGGCGGCAGGTCGCCGCCGAAGGCCGCCAGAGAGCTGGTGAAGACGACCCTCGGATTGGTGCCGAGCGCCCGGCAGGCCTCGAGGACGTTGCGCGTGCCGTCGAGATTGACCCGGTAGCCGAGATCGAAATCGGCCTCCGCGCCCGCGCTGACGACGGCAGCGAAGTGGAAGACCGTTGCCGCGCCCTGCATGATCGACTGCACGGTGGCGAAATTAGCGATATCCCCGGCCAGCGTCTTGACTCTGGGGTCGTCGAGCCCCGGCCCGGTCGCCTTGGCGACATCGAACAGCAACAGTTCGCTCACGCGCTCCGGAGCGCCGCCCGCCCCCGCGATCGTGCCCTGTTGCAGGATGCGTCGAGCCAGCTTCTTGCCGAGAAAGCCTCCGCCGCCGGTGATGACCACCTTCATGTCGTCTCCATCCCGAATTTCCTTTTGCCGACGAAAGTGTGCACAGATCGCCGTGCGCAGTCTATGTTTGAGCCAATGGCAGGATCTGCGGAAATCTTCGTCTTCAAGGACGCCCTGATCGTTCTGGGAACGGCGGCCATCGTGGCGCCGGTCGTACACCGACTGAAGATCAGCCCGATTCTGGGCTTTCTGGTCGTCGGCGCCCTGCTCGGCCCGCATGGGCTGGGGCAGCTCGCCGACTACTCACGCGCCATCGACTGGATGACCGTCACCGGCGAAAAGCAGATCGCCTTCATCGCCGATCTGGGAATCGTCTTCCTGCTGTTTTTCATCGGCCTGGAACTGTCGATGCGCCGCATGATCACCATGCGCCGGCTGGTGTTCGGGCTGGGCGGGATGCAGGTCTGCCTGACGGCGATCGCCATCAGCTTCGGCGCACTGTGGCTCGGCCAGCCCCCGGCCGCCGCCCTGATCATCGGCGCCTGCCTGGCCCTGTCATCGACGGCCATCGTGATGGAGCTGCTGAGTGGGCAGCGTCGCATGATGTCGACCACTGGCCGTACCAGCTTCGCCATCCTGCTCGCCCAGGATCTTGCCGTGGTGCCGCTGCTGTTCCTGATCAGCGCATTGGGCGGCAACAGCGAGGGTTCCGTCGTGCAGGGCGTGGTGATCGCGCTGGTCGAGGCGGTTGTCGCGGTGGGTGTGATCGCCGTCGTCGGCCGCGTCGTGCTGAAACCGCTGTTCCGGCTGGCGGCGGGAACCGACAACCCGGAATTCTTCATGGCGGCCACCCTGCTGATCGCCGTCGGCTCGGGCGTGATCGCCTCCGTCGCGGGCCTGTCGATGGCGCTGGGTGCCTTCATTGCCGGCCTGCTCCTCGCCGAGACCGAGTACCGGCGCGCCGTCGAGGCGATGATCGACCCCTTCCGCGGTCTCCTGCTGGGAGTCTTCTTCTTCTCCG
>CAMARK010000068.1 GCA_945860205.1 Reyranella massiliensis 521
ATCGCCGCAGCCGAGATCGAGTGCGAGCGCGCACGATGGTGTGCCGCCGAAGGCGTCGAGCGCGGCCAGCAGGGTTTTGCGCGGTGGGCGCTCGCGAAGCTTGTCGTAGTAGGCGGCCCAGCCGGCGGATCGCTCGTCTTCCGTCATGCGCGTCCTCTTGATGTCTCGCGCTTGTCGCGTGGCGCTTCGTGTGATCGTATCTCACCCAACAAAAATAAGTGCCATCGTCGGGGAGGAAATCATGAAGTTTCTGGTAGGTTTCGCCGTTGTTGCTGCTCTGGCCTTTGCGCCATTGTCGGCGCGAGCCGATCTCAAAGCACTGGAAGAGGCCGCCAAGAAAGAAGGCGAACTCACCTGGTACGTGGCCCACTACACCTCGGAAGGTGCCGAGGAACTTGGCCGTGCTTTCACCAAGACCCATGGCATCAAGGTCAACGTCGTGCGGACCACCGCGCAGGTCGCCTACCAGCGCCTGCTGCAGGACATGAAGAACAACCAGACGATTTGCGATGTGTTCTCCTCGACCGACCTTGGCCATTACGCGCGGCTCAAGGCCGAAGGAAAGTTCGACAAGTACATCCCGGAGAATGCGCCGAAAATCGACGCGGCGTTCCGCAATTTCGATCCCGACGGCTACTATCATCCGACGGCGGCGGGCCTGGTGGTGCTGTCCTACAATTCCGCCAAGGTGAAGGCGGAAGACTCCCCCAAGAAGTGGACCGACCTCCTCGACATCAAGTGGAAGGGCAAGGTTTCGACCGGCCACCCGGCATTCTCGGGTTATGTCGGCACGTGGGTACTTTCGATGCGCAAGCTTTACGAATGGAAGTACTTCGACAGCCTGGAGAAGAACAAGCCGCAGATCGGCCGCTCGATCAACGATACGGTAACGGCGCTCGTGGCCGGTGAGCGCCTGGTGGCCGCCGGCGCCGACGGCTCGACCCTGTTCAGCGCCGCGCGCGGCAATCCACTGGCGATCAACTATCCGACCGACGGTGCGGTGCTGATCATCTCGCCCTCGTCGATCGTCAAGGGCACCAAGCACCCGAACGCATCGCGCCTTTTCATGGAGTTCCTCTATTCGATCGAGGCGTCGGAGATCAACGTCAAGCATTTCGGCATGCCACTTCGCCCGGAAGTCGCCGGTGGGCCGGGCACCCTGCCGCTCTCCAAGATCAAGGTGATCCGTCCGACCGTCGAGGAGGTCGAGAAGGGCATCCCCCAGGTGATCGAGCAGTGGCGCGACACGTTCGGTAACTGACGGTGGCAATGGCGTCGTCGTCGCCCGGGGCATCCCGGGGCCCTTTCCTGCGTACGGGCCGCTGGGATGCAACATGGTTGCTGTGGATCGCGATCATCGCGATCCTCCTGATCCTGGTGGTGAGCCCGTTCGTCTATCTCGTGCTCACGAGCTTCCAGGCCGAGAAAACCGGCGACTTCACGCTGTCGAACTACGCCACGGCCTACGGCCGCGCACGCTACATCGATGCCCTGTTCAACTCCCTGCAACTGGGAGCGTGGGCGGCTCTCTTGGCGGGCGTCTTTGCCGTCCCGCTCGCCTGGGGTGTCGCCCGGACCGACATGCCGGGTCGCGGTCTTACGCGTATGCTGGTGCTCGCGACCTTCATCACGCCGCCCTACACCGGCGCTGTTGCCTGGATCCTGCTTGCAGGCCCCAACGCCGGCTGGCTGAACCGCTTCTACATGTTCGCGACCGGGGCCGAGGCGGGCCCGTTCAACATCTATAGCTTCACCGGCCTCGTCGTTGTCATCGCCCTCTATTCCTTCCCCTACATCTTCATCTTCACCACGGCGGCGCTCGAGCTGGTGTCATCGGAGATGGAAGATGCCGCCAACATCCTGGGGGCGGGGACCTGGCGGACGATGCGGCGCGTCACCCTGCCGCTCGCCCTCCCGGCGATCCTGGGCGGCCTGATCATCTGCTTCCTTGAGGCGATCGCGCTCTTCGCGTCGCCGGCGATGATCGCGATTCCAGCGCGCTTCAACGTGGTGACGACGCAGCTTTACCAATTCTTCGGCAACCCGGTCCGGGTCGAGGTGGCGGCCGCCTATGCCATGCCGCTGCTGGGCGTGACTGTCCTTCTCATCCTGGTGCAGCGGCTGATCACGTCGCGCAAGGGCTTCGCCACGCTCACAGGCAAGGGCGGTGAGCGGCGGCCGATCCGGCTTGGGCGGTGGCGCTGGGCGATGTTCGGCTATGCCATGTTCGTGGCGAGCCTGTCGGTGTTCCTGCCCTACGTCTTTCTGGTGCAGTCGTCGTTCGCCAAGGCGTGGGGGCGGGGCTTCTCGTTCGACAACCTCACGCTGCGCAACTTCAATTTCGTGCTGTTCGAGCACGCGACGGCGGCGCAGTCGGTGATCAACAGCTTCCTGTATGCCGCTGCTGCCGCCACCGCGGCGGTGCTGATCACTCTGGGTATCGCCTACATCGTGACCCGGCGGCTGGTGCCGTTTGCCGAGATCCTGGGCTTCCTGTGCCTGGCGCCCTTCGTGATCCCGGGCGTGGTGCTGGCGATCGGCTTCTATGCCGCCTATGCGCCGCCGCCACTCTCGCTCTATGGTACGGCCCTGATCCTGATTCTGGCCTTCACCACGCGCTTCCTGCCGATCGGCTATGTCAATGCCAGTGCAGCGCTGCGCAGTCTCAATCCGGAGATGGAGGAGGCCGTCAGGGTGCTGGGCGGCAGCCGGGTGATGGCGCTACGGCGGGTCGTGGCGCCTTTGCTGAAACGCAGCCTGCTCGGCGCCTGGCTGCTGATCTTCATTCCGGCGACGCGCGAGCTGTCGTCGGCGATCTTTCTCTATGGTCCCAACACCAAGGTGGCGTCCGTCATGATCTTCGACATGAGCGAGGAGGGGAACTTCGAATACCTCTCGGCGCTGGCCCTGATCCTGCAAGTCCTGACGCTGCCATTGCTGTGGATTGGGCAGCGTGCGCTCGGACGCGACTTCATGCTGCGGCGGACCGCGACATGAGCAAGCTGGTCCTGAAGAACGTCTCGCGTCGCTACGGCACCTTCGAGGCGGTCGCCGATTTCTCCCTCGAACTGAAGAAGGGCGAGTTCGTCTCGCTGCTCGGGCCCTCGGGCTGCGGCAAGACCACCACCTTGCGCATGATCGCGGGATTTGCGCCGCCCAGTACCGGCACGATCGAGATGGATGGTCAGCAGATCTCCGCACCGTCAGGTGTCGTGCCGCCCGAGCGGCGGCGCATGTCGATGATCTTCCAGAGCTATGCCATCTGGCCCAACATGACGGTGGGTGAGAACGTCGGCTTCGGCCTGCAGGTGCGCAAGATGTCGCGCGCCGAGATCGATCGCCGGGTCGACGCCATCCTCGATGTCGTCCAGATGCGTAACCTGAAAGGCCGCTATCCGTCGGAACTGTCCGGCGGCCAGCAGCAGCGCGTGGCGCTGGCGCGCGCCATCGTCGTCGAGCCCGAGGTACTGTTGCTCGACGAGCCGCTCAGCAACCTCGATGCCAACCTGCGCGAGGAGATGCGCTTCGAGATCCGCCGGCTGCACGATGAGTTCAAGATCACCACGGTCTACGTCACGCATGATCAATCCGAGGCCATGGTGACGTCGGATCGCATCGTCGTCATGAACAAGGGTCGGATCGAGCAGGTCGACGCGCCGCATGTCCTCTACGGTCGGCCGCGCAGTCGTTTCGTGGCGGGCTTCATCGGGCGCACCAACTTCCTCGAAGGCCTGCGGAACGGCAGCGACGTCCGCTTCGATGGCTTCACCGCGCCATCGGGCGCGGTCGAGGGGGCGAACGGCACGGGCGAACTGCTCTACTCCCTGCGGCCCCAGGCCGTCGGCCTCAGTGCCCAGAAGCCGAGTGGCCCGGGACTTGCTGTCGAAGCCGAGATCACCGACCGGGCCTACCTCGGGGAATATTGGGACTATCAGGCGCGGCCATTGGGCGGCGCCAAGCCGATCCGGGTCTCGACGGCGCCGACCTCCGTTTTCGAGGTCGGCAGCCATGTCTGGTTGGAGATCGATCCGGCTGCCATGGTACGCGTAGAATAGTCTTTTAACCCAGAGTGAGAGCATGACCGCTGGACCGCTTGCCCGTTTCACCGTCCTCGATCTGACGCGGGTGCGCGCCGGCCCGACTGCGGTGCGCTACTTCGCCGACTGGGGCGCCAACTGCATCAAGGTCGAGATGCCGCCGGGCGTCGCCGAGGGCGACATGGGCGGGCCGCGCCATGGGCCCGACTTCCAGAACCTGCACCGCAACAAGCGTTCGATCACGCTCAACCTCAAGGAGCCGGAGGGCAAGGCCATCTTCATGAAGATGGTCGAGAAGGCCGACGTAGTGATCGAGAATTACCGCGCCGACGTGAAATTCCGCCTCGGCATCGACTACGAGAGCCTGAAGAAGGTGAACCCGAGGATCATCCTGGGGTCGATCTCGGGCTTCGGCCAGGACGGACCCTATGCCGAGCGTGCGGGCTTCGACCAGATCGCCCAGGGCATGGGCGGCATCATGTGGGTCACCGGCCAACCGGGCGGCGGCCCGGTCCGCGCCGGCATCGCCGTCGCCGACGTAGGTGCAGGCTTGCATTGCGCCATCGGCTGTCTGATCGCCCTGCTCGAGCGCGAGGTTTCGGGGCAGGGGCAATGGGTGTCGAGTTCGCTGCTGCAGGCGATGATCTCGATGTGCGACTTCCAGGCGGCGCGCTGGACGCTGGCCAAGGACGTGCCCGGCCAGGCCGGCAACAACCATCCGACCGGAATTCCGACCGGCGTGTTCAAGACCAGCGACGGTTACATCAACATCGCGGCCTCCGGCGACCACATCTACAAGCGCTTCTGCGAGAGTATCAAGGCACCGGAGCTGCTGACCGACGAGCGTTTCTCGTCTGCCAAGGTCCGGGTCAAGCACCGCGACGCGCTGAACGCGGAGATCGACAAGCGGATGGCCGCCTTCACCAGCGCCGAGGCGGTAGAGAAACTGAACAAGGCGGGCGTCCCGGCCGGGCCGATCTACAAGATGGACGAGATGTTCGACGACCCACAGGTCAAGCACCTCAGGATGGCGCGTGAAGTGAACCATCCCAAGCTCGGCCTCCAGGAGGTGATCGGGCAGGCGATCAACATGAGCCGCACAACGGTCGAGGAGTGGACCGCCACGCCGGAGCAGGGCGAACATACCGATTCGATCCTGGCCGACTTCGGCTACGACGCCGCAGCGATCGAGGGCTTCCGCAAACGGGGAGTGGTCTGATGAGCAACTTCAGCCCGACCCCCAACATGATCGCGGAGAAGGCGGGACCGGTCGGCCGGCTCATCTTCAACAAGCCGCAGAAGCACAACGCCACCTCGACCGACATGTGGGAGGCGATCCCGGTCATCCTCGACGAGTTCGAGAAGGATCCGGCGATCCGCGTGGTTGTCGTCACCGGCGCGGGCGACAAGGCCTTCGTCTCGGGCGCCGACATCTCGGAATTCGAGAAAGCGCGCAACACGCCCGAGCAGGTGGCCTACTACGACAAGATCGGCGAGGCCGCGAACACCCGGCTCGTCAAATGCTCCAAGCCGACGATCGCCCGCATCCGCGGCTACTGCATCGGCGGCGGGCTCGCGACGTCGCTGAACTGCGACATCCGCATCGCCTCCGATATCAGCAAGTTCGGCGTGCCGGCGGCGCGTCTCGGCCTCGGCTACCGCGCCAGCGGCTTGAAGATCCTGACGGATCTGGTCGGCCCATCGCATGCCAAGGAGATCTTCTTTACCGCCCGGCACTTCTCCGCCCAGGAGGCATTCGGCATGGGCCTGGTGACCCGCGTCGTGCCCGATGCCGAGCTCGACTCCTATGTCGACAACTACTGCAAACTGATCGGCGAAAACGCGCCACTCACCATGCACGCCGCGAAGCGCACCATCGAGGAATTGACCCGGCTCGACGGCAAGCCCGATTTCGCCCGTCTCGGCGGGCTGGTAAAGGAGTGCTTCGACTCAGCCGACTACAAGGAAGGCCGTACCGCGTTCATGGAAAAGCGCCGGCCGGTGTTCAAGGGACGCTAAAAGGAGGGGGCCATGGCGGTATTGACCCAGCAACAGCGCGACGCCTTCTGGCGCGACGGCTATCTCGTGGCCGAAGACGCGGTCACGCCAGCCCAGCTTGAGGCCCTCAAGGCGGAGATTGCCTCGTGGGTCGAGCAGAGTCGGGCGCATTCGGCGCCCTTTGGGCTGCCCACGATCGACGGCCGGCCGCGCTACGACATGGGCGTCGAGCACACAGCGGAAAAGCCGGCACTGCGGCGGATCAACAACCCGTCCGATATCTCCGATGCCTATCGCGAGGTCATGCTCGACGCGCGGATGGTGGACATGGTGGCCGAGCTGGTCGGCCCGAACCTCAAGTTTCACCACTGCAAGATCAACCTGAAGCTGCCCGGCGCCAAGACCGAGGTGTCGTACCACCAGGACTTCTCCTACACGCCGCACACCAACGACGACATCGTGACGGCCTTGCTGTTCCTCGACGATATCGACGAGAGCAACGGTGCCCTCACGGTCGTGCCGGGCTCGCACAAGGGGCCGGTGCTGTCGCTGTTCGAGGGCGATCGTTTCACCGGTGCGGTGGCGGCCGACGAGGAGAAGAAGGCACTGGCGCAGTCGGTGCCGTGCTTCGGCAAGGCCGGCAGCGTGTGTCTCATGCACACGAGGCTGCTGCACGGTTCGGCCGCGAACGGAGCGGACAAATCGCGCGGCCTCTACATCTGCGTCTACACGGCGGCCGACGCCGTGCCGCTGGCGCGCAATCCGATGCCGAGCCCCAACGAGGGCCGCATCGTGCGCGGCACGGAAGCGAAGTTCGCGCGGCTGAAGGAAGGGCTGGTCGAACTGCCGAAGCAGCCCAAGACGGCGTCGTTCTTCACCGTGATTGGACAGGACTCGAAACAGGCGGCCGAGTGAACGATCCGTTTCCGGCCATCGCCGAAGCCTCGGCGACCGGAGAGACCGCCGACCTCTTCGCCGACATCCGCGCCACTGTGGGCGTCCGCGTGGTCAACCTCGTGTGGCGGCACTTGGCGACGCTCGACGGCGCTTTGCCCTGGGCCTGGGCGGCGGTGAAGCCGCTCTACCTGGACGGCCTGCCGGATCAGGCAGCACGGCGCTTTCGCGAGACCATGGCCATCCCCAGGCTGGCCTCGCTGGCGGGCGATGCGCCGGCCGGCGTCGATGCCGTGCTGGCAAGCTACGACCATTCCAACACCATCAACCTGTTCGCGCTGGGCGCCCTGGTCGCCTGGCTTCGCGGCGAGGTGGCGGCGGGACTGAAACCCTGGGGTGGCGCGCGCCTGCCGGCGCCCGATGTGACCTTGCCGCCACTTGCTTCAGAAGCCGACGTGCCGCCCGAGACCTGGGCCCTGGTGCAGCGCCTCAACCGGTTCGGCGACCGGCCGCAGCCGCTGATCCTGGCCAGCATGTACCGCCATCTGGCGCACGCACCGGCGTTCCTGCAGCGCGTGGAGCAGGCGCTGGCGCCGGCTCATGCCGACGGCGCACTTGATCAGGCGATCGCGGCCAACCGGGCCGCTGCCCATCATGCGGCAAAGCAATTGGCCCAGGCCATTTCGGCCAAACGGCCAGCTTTGGCCGACAAGATCGAAGCGGGTGTGTCGGGCTTCGTCGACCATGCGATCGGCAAGATGGTGACCATCTGCCGATCCATCCGCGTCGCCCGGGGCAACGCGCTCTAGCTTATTCGGCGGCCTTGCGCCCGCCCTGGCGGTGCGCCAGCCATTCCTGCATGGCGTCTTCCATGGTCGCGAACACGGCGCCGCCCTCGATCAGGCGCTGGATCAGGCGTTCCAGCATCATCATGCGATGGCCACGGCCGATTACGTGCGGATGGAACGTGTAGGTCAGGATGCCGAAATCGCAGACTTGGGTCATGTAGGTGTAATCGTCGACGAAGTTCTCGAGCACGCCTGATGCGTTCATCAGGCCCTGCTGAACCGAGCCGTTCGGCAGGCGCATGTATTCGAAGTGCGGAAAATCGTCGAGCGACCAGCTGATCGGCATCTCGAGCAGCTCGGTCTCGCGGCCGCGCACGAACGGCTTGTGAAGGTCGGCAACGTCGCCCTGGCGGGCGTAGTAGCAGTCGTAGTCGTGGCCCATCATCGAGCTGTCGTAGCGAATGCCGTGCTTCAGCAGGAGCTCGATCGAATGCGGTGAGAGATCCCAAGCGGGCGATCGGTAGCCGCGCGCCTTCTGTCCGCTGACGCGCTTGATCGACTCGTTCCCGCGGACGATCTCCTCTTCCTCCTCCTCGCGCGACAGGGTGACGGGCAGGCGATGGGTCCAGCCGTGATGCGCGAGTTCGTGGCCGGCCTCGATATAGGGCATCACCGCCTCGGGCGTGCTGTCGATCGTGTGTCCGGGCGTGAAGAACGTCGCCTTGACCCCGTAGCGGGCCAGCAGGGTCATCAGGCGGGGGATGACCACGACGTCGTACTCGCCGCGCGATATCGCGGTTGGCGATGTCATGCCGCGGGCAATGAAGCCGGACAGGTGATCGTGGTCGAAGGTGAGGCAGACGACGTGGCGCGGCATGGCAGGGTCTCCCAAGGTATCGCGGTGAGCTTAGGCAGATTCGTTGCCTTCGCCCACCGGAGCCTGCATGATCCGCTTCCGATGGACGATATAGAACGGCTGCAGGGAATGATCGCGTCGGCGAAGCGGATCGTCGCCTTCACCGGCGCCGGCATCTCGACCGAATCCGGCATTCCCGATTTCCGTTCTCCCGGCGGCATCTGGACGAAATATAAGCCGATCTACTTTGACGACTTCATGTCGTCCGACGAAATGCGCCGCGAGTCGTGGCGGCGGAAGTTCGCGACCGATGAGGTCATGCTCAAGGCCGAGCCCAATGCCGGTCACCGGGCGCTCGCCAAGCTGGTCGAGCAGGGGCGCATGACCGCCATCATCACTCAGAACGTCGACGGTCTGCATCAGCGTTCCGGTGTCCCTGAGTCCCGCATCATCGAATTGCACGGTAACGCCACCTATGCGTCGTGCCTGGATTGCGGCCATCGCTGCGGCCTCGACCCGATCCGCCGGGCCTTCCTCGACGGCGGCAAGCTGCCGCTCTGCGAGAAGTGCGACGGCATCGTGAAGACCGCCACCATCTCGTTCGGTCAGGCAATGCCTGAGATCCAGATGGCGCGCGCTCAGGACGAAACGCTGGCCTGTGATCTCTTCATCGTGCTCGGCAGCTCGCTCGTCGTCTATCCGGCGGCAGGCTTCCCCGGGATGGCAAAACGCAAGGGCGCGAAGCTGGTCATCGTCAATCGCGATCCGACCGACCAGGATGACAGCGCCGACATGGTCATTCATGGCGAGATCGGGGCGACGATGAGCCGGGCGATCGGCGTCAACTGACGGCCATCATTGCGAGGCACGACGGGACACGGTTTAATCGTGTCCAGTCAGGGAGGGTCGCCATGTTGATCAATCGCAGGGCCGCGGTGCTCGGCGGCCTCGGTGCCGCCCTGCTGGGCGGACTGCCGGCGGGCGCCCAGGACATCACGTTCTTCCGGATCGGCACCGGCGGCACCGCCGGGACGTATTTCCCGATCGGCGGCTTGATCGCCAACGCCATCTCGAACCCGCCCGGGTCGCGCGCCTGCGCCGATGGCGGATCGTGCGGCGTTCAGGGGCTGGTCGCCTCGGCGGTAGCCTCGAACGGGTCGGTGGCCAATGTCGGTGCGATCGCCAGCGGCAGCATGCAGTCGGCCTTCATCCAATCGGACGTGGCCTTCTGGGGTTATACGGGCACCGGAATCTACGAAGGCCGGCCCAAGGTCGATACCCTGCGCGCCATCGCCAATCTCTATCCCGAGAGCTTCCAGCTCGTGGCCCGCAAGGGGGCAGGCATCAAGACGATCATGGACCTGAAGGGCAAGCGCGTGTCGCTGGACGAGCCCGGCTCGGGAACGCTCGTCGATGCGCGGCTCATCTTTGCCGCCTATGGCCTGACGGAGAAGGACGTGAAGGCCGAGTACCTGAAGCCGCAGCAGGCCGCCGACAAGCTCAAGGAGGGCACTCTCGACGCCTTCTTCAACGTCAGCGGCTGGCCACAGGCCGCGATCTCCGAACTGGCGGCCACGACGGGGATCGATCTCGTGCCGATCGACGGCCCGCCAGCCGCGAACCTCATCAAGGAGTACAGCTTCTTCGGTGCCGACGAGATTCCCGACAGCGCCTACAAGAACGCAGCCGGCGTGAAGACGGTCAGCGTGAACGCGATCTGGGTGACGTCCTCGAAGCTGCCGGACACGCTCATCTATGCCATCACCGCTGCGCTATGGAATCCCAGCACCCGCAAACTGCTCGACTCGGGCCATGCCAAGGGCAAGGCGATCAAACTCGACACGGCGCTGGATGGGCTGGGCATCCCGCTGCATGCCGGCGCTGAGAAATTCTACAAGGAAAAAGGTCTCATCAAATAGAGGCCAACTGGGAGTGGGGACGGGGCATGCGATTGAAGAACAAGATCTGCGTCGTCACGGCGGCGGGGCAGGGCATTGGTGCGGCGACCGCCAGGGCCTTCGCCCGGGAAGGCGCCACGGTCTGGGCAACAGATGTCGATGCCGGGAAGCTCGAGGCGCTGGCAGGTGTTGCCGGCATCCGCGCGCACAAGCTCGACGTGCTGGACAAGACGGCCATTGGCGCGCTCGCCGCGCAGACCGGCCCCATCGACGTCCTGTTCAATTGCGCCGGCTTCGTCCATCACGGCACGATCCTCGACGCGATCGACGAGCAATGGCAGTTCGCCTTTGATCTCAATGTCCGCAGCATGTTCTGGACTATCCAGGCCTTCCTGCCGGGCATGGTGGGCAAGGGCGGCGGTTCGATCGTCAACATGTCGTCGGCGGCCTCCTCGGTGAAGGGCGCGGCGCTGCGGTTCGTCTACGGCACCACTAAGGCGGCCGTGGTCGGCCTCACCAAGTCGGTGGCGGTGGACTTCGTCGGCAAAGGCATCCGCTGCAACGCCATCTGCCCCGGCACCGTCCAGACGCCGTCACTGGACGAGCGGATCGGCGCTCTGGGTGGCGGCGCGGATGCCAAGCAGTTCTTCCTGCAACGCCAGCCCACCGGCCGCTTCGGGTCGGCCGAGGAGATCGCAGCCCTGGCGGTCTATCTGGCCAGCGACGAGGCGGGCTTCACGACCGGGACGGTGAATGTCGTGGATGGGGGCTGGAGCGTCTGACGATGGACAGGCCGGGGGACATGTCGGCGATCGTGGCGCTGGCGCCGGTCATTCCGGTCCTGACGATCGAGCGGGCGGCCGATGCGGTGCCGTTGGCGCGGGCGCTGGTCCGGGGCGGCCTGCCGGTCCTTGAGATCACGCTCCGGACCGGGGTGGCGCTGGAAGCGCTTCGTGCCATCGCCGGTGAGGTTCCGGACGCCTTTGTCGGCGCGGGGACGGTCTTGAACGCCCGCCAGCTCGACCAGGTGCGGCAAGCCGGCGCCCGGTTCGCCGTCAGCCCCGGCTGCACTCCGGGCCTCGCCACCGCGGCATCGGCGTCAGGCCTGCCTTTCCTGCCCGGTGTCCAAACGGTGACGGAGGCCATGGAGCTTGCCGAACGGGGTTTCAGCCTGCTGAAGTTCTTTCCGGCGGATGTGGCCGGCGGCCTCGGCTGGCTGAAGGCGGTGGCGGCGCCCCTGGCCGGATTGCGCTTCTGCCCGACCGGGGGAATAAGCGCCGCAACCGCACCGGCCTATCTGGCGTTGGCGAACGTGGCCTGCATCGGCGGCTCCTGGGTCGCGCCGAAGAAGGCCGTGGTCGAAAAGGACTGGGCCACCATCGAGCGGCTTGCCGCCGCAGCCGCCGACCTCAAACGACCCTAGCGCTGGTGCGGGAAAGATGCTTCAAGGTCATCCAAGGAGTTCGGTCTAGGCTCATGAACAAATTGGCTTTTGCCGTGATTGCGCTGGCCCTGGGTGCCAGTGGTGCTGCCCAGGCAGATGCCGTTCTGGTGCTCAACTCGGAAGAGGCTTCCTACAGCATCTTGAGTCGCAGCAGCCGGATCGAGTTGGCGCGCCACCCGGTCGGTCGCGAGCCGCACCATGTGATCGTGACGCCCGACGGCAAGGAGATGCTGATCGGCTCCACGGCCACCAACGAGCTGCTCGGGCTGGACATCAAGACCGGTGAACGCAAGCGGATCGTCAAGGACATCATCGATCCCTATCACCTGGGTTTCAGCCCCGACGGCAAGTGGTTCGTGACGGCAGCCTACAGGCTCGACCATGTCGACATCTTCCATGCTGATGGCTACCGCCTCGCCGGGCGAATTTTCATCGACGGGCTGCCGAGCCACATGGCCTTCGACACGGAGTCCAAGACCGTCTTCGTGACGCTGCAGCAGAGTGGCCGGTTGGCGGCCTTCGATCTGCAGACGCAGACGCTGAAGTGGAACGTCGCCGTCGGCAACGCGCCCGCTGGCATCATCATGCTGCCGGACAACAAGCGGCTGCTCGTGGCGTTGACCGGAGAAGATGGGATCGTCGTCGTCGATCCCAAGGATGGCGGCGTGAAAGGCACGCTGCAGACCGGCAAGGGCGCGCACAATTTCTGGCCGAAGGGCGACGGTCGGCATTATTTCCTGAGCAATCGCGTCGAGGGCACCGTGTCGCTGGTCGACACGACCGACATGAAGGTGGTGGGCAACGTGCGTGTTCCGGGTGGCCCGGACTGCATGGACATCACGCCCGACGGCAAGGAGCTGTGGGTGACCCAGCGTTTCCTGCGTCGGGTCGCGGTGATCGACATCGAACAACTCAAGGTCGTTGCCAGTATTCCGGTGGGCAAGTCTCCGCATGGCGTGTTCATGATGAAGTCAGGGGCCGTGACGCCGGCAGGCGGGCCGGTGCGCGCGGTGTCGACGGCAGGCGGGACCAAGTAGGGCGCGCACCCATGCGCGACCTCATAGACCTCTGGGTCTTCACCCAGACGTGGATCTTCGAAACCTTCGTCGGTCCGGTCATTTTCCATTTCGGACTGATGGCCTGGTACGAGCCAGCCTTCAACGCCGTCGAGTTCGTGATGCTGGGTGTCGTCCAGATCGCGGTCATCGCCATCGGCATGCGCTTCTTCGAGCGCCGCTGGCCGCTCGAGAGAGCGGGCAAGGACGACCGGCTGATCCTGGTCGACCAAATCTACACGGTGCTGAACAAGCTCGGCGTCGTGCCGCTGGCCATCTTCATCATCACCTATCCACTGGTGACGGCGATCGAGCTTTCCGTGCGCTCCTGGGGATTTGCACCGCCGCGGCTCGAGCGGGTGCTGCCTTGGCTGGGTGACAATGCACTGGCCTCATTCCTGCTCTACTTCGTCCTCTACGACTTCGCGGCCTACTGGCTGCATCGTGCGCAACACGCCTTCTCCTGGTGGTGGGCGCTGCACAGTCTGCATCATAGCCAGCGCCGGATGACGGTCTGGACCGACGACCGCAATCACGTCGTCGACGACCTGCTGGTCACCCTGGCCCTGGTGGTGTTCGCCCAGCTGGTCGGCGTCCAGCCGGGGGAATACGTCGTCATCCTGATGGTCGGCCGCCTCGTCGAGAGCTGGTCGCATGCCAACGTCGACATGAGCTTCGGCTGGCTCGGCAATCGGCTGCTCGTTGGGCCCCGATTCCACCGACTGCACCATGCGCTGGCGAGCGCTGAGGAACGACACATCCAGGACCACAATTTCGCACCTGTGTTCCCGATCTGGGACATTCTCTTCGGCACGGCGATCTACGACGAGCAAAACCGGCCGACCGGCGTCGACGATCCGGTGGTCGATGCCGACAATGGCCGCGGCTGGGTCGTCCAGCAGGTGACGGTGTTCTGGCGCTTTGCGCGCGCCCTGGTCCCTAAACTCAGGCGCGCGACAGCGCTTTGAGGACGTCGGCCTGCCGCGGCATGGGCGTCACCGCGCCATAGCCCGTCGTCGAGAGCGCTGCCGCCACATTGGCGTAACGCGCCGCCGTCTCCGGATCGTCGCCCGACAGCAGCCGGGTGAGGAAAGCGCCGTCGAATGTGTCGCCCGCGCCGGTCGCGTCGACCGCCTCGACCTTGTAGGGGGCAATGCGGGTGCGCTTTCCGGCCGTGGCGATCAGCGCGCCATCGGCACCCATCTTGAGCGCCACCAGCGGCGCGCCGAGCTTGAGGTAATAATCGGCGATGGCGTCAGGCTCCTGCAGTCCGGTGAGCTGCTGGGAGTCGTCGAGGCTGGGGAGCGCCACGTCGCATCGGGCGATGGTGGCATCGATCACCTTGCGCGCGACGTCGAGTTCCCACAGCCGCAGGCGCAGGTTGGTATCGTAGGAGACTTTTACGCCGGCCTTGCGCGCCGCGGCGATGGCGGCGTCGCAGGTCTGCCGGGCGCTATCGCTGATTGCCTGGCCGATCGCCGAGAGGTGAAAGAATTTGGCGCCGGCGACGTAGTCGACCGCCAGGGTCTCCGGAGTCATCAGCGAAGCGGCGGAGTTCTTGCGCAGGTAGTCGAATTTGTGGCCGGCCGCGCTGTGTGTCACGAAGCTGACGCCGGTCGGCGCCGTGGGATGGCGGGTGACGCGCGAAGCATCGACGCCCTCTGACTTCCAGAGATCGAGGAAGGCGTCGCCCATCCAGTCCTGGCCGATGCCGGTGAGATAGCCGGCCGATGCGCCCTGGCGTGCTGCTGCGATGGCGACGTTCTGTGAATCGCCACCGAAGCCTTGTAACCAGGTGCGGCCGTCGCCTTCCTTCGGGCGGTTGAATTCGATCAGGGGTTCGCCGAGGCAGACGATGTCGGGAGAGGTCTTCATTTCCCAAGCTTTGTCACGACACCGCGCGAACCTCAAGCGAGGCACTGGACTTCCGGGACGCCTTCTCGCAGGGTTGCATCAACAAAAATACGGAGGAAAGCGGATGGCCAAGACGAAGGGCGCGAATGGAACGAAGGACGGCAAGCGCCGGCTGCGCAGCCGCGAATGGTTCGATGCGCCGGGCGATCCGACGATGGCCGCGCTCTACCTCGAGCGCTACATGAACTTCGGCCTGACGTTGGCCGAGCTGCGCAGCGGGCGGCCGATCATCGGCATTGCCCAGACCGGCAGCGACCTCTCGCCCTGCAACCGCCACCACCTCGACCTGGCAAGCCGCGTGCGCGACGGCATTCGCGACGCCGGTGGCATCCCCATCGAGTTTCCGGTCCATCCCATCCAGGAGACTGGCAAGCGGCCGACCGCGGCGCTCGACCGCAACCTTGCCTACCTCAGCCTGGTCGAATGCCTCTACGGCTATTTTTTCGACGGCGTCGTGCTGACCACGGGTTGCGACAAGACCACGCCCGCCATGATCATGGGCGCGGCGACCGTCAACATTCCGGCCATCGTGCTGTCGGGTGGGCCGATGCTCGACGGGCACTTCGCCGGCGGACTCGCGGGCTCGGGTACAATCGTCTGGTACGCCCGCCAGGAATTGGCGGCCGGCCGGATCGACATGGAGCAGTTCGTCCAGATGGTGGCATCCAGCGCTCCCAGCGTCGGCCACTGCAACACCATGGGCACGGCGCTCTCCATGAACAGCATGGCCGAGGCGCTCGGCATGTCGCTGACCGGCTGCGCGGCCATTCCCGGGCCGTACCGGGAGCGCGGCCAGATCGCCTATGAGACCGGCAAGCGCATCGTCGACATGGTGTGGGAGGACCTGAAGCCATCTGACATAATGACGCGCAAGGCGTTCGAGAACGCCATCGTCGCGGCCAGTGCGCTCGGCGCCTCGACCAATTGCCCACCGCACATCAACGCAATCGCGCGCCATATCGGCGTAAAACTGGTCAATGCCGATTGGGACAAGATCGGCTACGACATTCCCCTGTTGGTGAACTGCATGCCGGCCGGCGAATATCTCGGCGAGGCGTTTCACCGCGCAGGCGGCGTGCCGACGGTGATGGCGGAGCTGCTCGCCAAGAAGAAGATCCATGGCGATGCGCTCACCGTCACGGGCAAGACCATGGCGCAGAACCTGAAGGGCTCGAAGCCGGCCGATGGCGATGTGATCAAGACCTACGACAAGCCGATGCTCGGGACTGCCGGTTTCGCCGTGCTGACGGGCAACCTGTTCGACTCGGCGATCATGAAGACCTCTGTCATCTCACCCGAGTTCCGCAAGAAGTACCTGGAGCGCAAGGGCGACAGGGACGCTTTCGAGGGCACGGCGATCGTGTTCGAGGGGCCGGAGGACTACCATCACCGGATCAACGATCCGAAACTGCCGATCGACGAGAACAGTATCCTGTTCATTCGCAACGCCGGGCCCGTGGGCTATCCAGGTGCTGCCGAGGTTGTGAACATGCTGCCGCCGGATCGACTGGTGAAGGGCGGTGTGCTGCTGTTGCCGTGCGTCGGCGACGGACGGCAGAGCGGCACGTCGGCCAGCCCCTCGATCCTGAATGCGTCACCGGAATCTGCCGTGGGTGGCGGGTTGGCATTGCTCAAGACGGGCGACAAGGTCCGCGTCGACATCGGCAAGCGGACCGCCAACATCATGATTTCCGCCGCCGAGTACGCAAAGCGTAAGGCCGCCTGGAAACCGAACGTCACGGAGAGCCAGACGCCGTGGCAGGAATTGCAGCGCAAGTTCGTGGGCCAGCTCTCGAGCGGAGCGTGCCTCGACTTCGCGGTCAATTACCAGAAGATCGTCCAGACCAAAGGAGTGCCCCGGCACTCCCATTGATCTGGCGCAGGGACTAGCGGAACAGCCGCTGCTCGACGGAGACCGGCAGGTCGGCCCGATGAATCATGATGATGGCCCACGGCGAGGTGGGCTGTCCGGCGGGGCGGGCCGGCTGCGGCGGGAGGCTGCTGGTCGCGGGTGCGCCAGCACCGGGGGCGGCAAAGCCTGCACTGCCGGGGCCCGCGGGGGCGAGGGCAGTGGCGCCGGCAGATCCCATCGGCGGAGCGCTGGCCACCGGCCGCTGCGCCGCGCGCTGCGCCAGCATGATCTCCGGCGGCATGCGTTCCTCGAACACGACCACGATGCGGTCGCGCCGCCGACTGGTCGACAGGATGTTGACGGCGTAGCCCTCGGCGTTGCGGCGGCCGAGGAAAATGCCGACGGCATTCATGCGGCCCGGCTCGAACATGTCGGGCGCGGGCTGACCGACGCGGCTCCACAAGGCGCGCCATTCGCCCATGGTGGCGGCAACGACATGCTCGGGCTGGCGAGTGGTGGCGGCGATGCCCTGCCAATGGCGGGCTTCGACGGATTGGGCCATCAAGGCGCCGCCCATGGCAAACACCAGCCCTGCGGCCAGGATGCCGACAGGCACGAAGCGCCGACTGGTGGCGGCTCTGGATGTCCGGGCGACCGACTTACTGCTCAACCGCACTCACAGGAACCCGTAACTGGAGAAAGTGGAGAACGCAGATAGCCCCTACACTTTGGCTCAAATGCGGCCATGCAGGTGAGCCCGGGTGGTCCTCCGTATCAATCGTCTCCGCATGTTGTATTCATGCAACACAGAGGGCTGAACCTGCATCCGACCTGACATATGATCGGCCCGGTCGGAAGGGAATTCGATGATGACGACGAGGATGGACGACCAGTCAGTGGCGCAGCGGGTGCTCGACCACATTGCCAATCGCACGACCGACGTCGGCCAAGGCGTGTGGCGGGAGCCAGTTGCGAATTACCGATCGGAGGCGAGACTCGGTGCAGAGATCGAGCAGGTTCTCAAGCGGTCGCCGACGCCGTTCTGCCCCTCAGCGGCATTGCCCGAGGCGGGTGCCTATGTCGCGCGCGAAGCCGCCGGCACGCCGATCGTCGTCGTCCGTGGCGCCGACGGAAAGGTCCGGGCCTTTCGCAACGCCTGCCGGCATCGTGGCATGCAGGTCGCTAGCGGATCGGGCTGCAGCAAGGCCTTCGTTTGCCGCTATCACGGCTGGACCTACAATCTCGAAGGCAGGCTGCGCCACATTCCGCACGAAGAGGGATTCCCGGGCTTCGACAAGGAGGCCCATCCGCTGGTCCCGGTCACGGCGCGGGAGCATCTGGGTCTCGTCTTCGTCACGCAGAACGAACCGGCGCTGGGCGACGACTCACTCGATAATCTGGAGAGATTGATCGCACCTGATCAACGCGTCTTCTCGACCATGGAGCGCGATTTCGAGGTCAATTGGAAGATCCTGCTCGAGAGCTTCATCGAGGGCTATCACATCAAGTCGACGCACCCGGAGAGCTTCCTCCCCTATGGGTTCGACAATCTGAATGTCATCGACCTGTTTGGGCCGAACAGCCGCGTCACCTATCCGTTCCAGCGTATCAAGAAGCTGACCAAGGTGCCGCCGCAGGAGCGGCGGGTCGAAGGGCTCCTGACCTACGTCTATCAGCTGTTCCCGAACGTGCTGATCACTGTCCTGTCGCGCCACACCAACGTGGTGATCCTGGAGCCGCTGGCGATCGACCGCACCCGCCAGATCACCTACACACTGACCAATGGTGGCGGCGACGATCCCGAGGCGCTGGCCGAGGCCAGGCGCGATGCCGAGTTCGTCGGAACAACCGGCGCGGCCGAAGACCGGGCGGTGGTGCAGGCGATCCAGCGCGGTCTCGGCAGTGGCGCCAACGAGGCCTTCACTTTCGGCAAGTTCGAAAGCGCCATCGTCCATTTCCACCAGACGCTTAGCGCGACGCTTGCGCGCGCGTAGGCGACGCTCGGCCGACCTTAATAGAGGGCCTAGCTGCGCTTGGCCCGGTCGGCGGCGTTGGTCGACTGGATCTGTTCGCGGATGCGCTGCCAGTCGGCGTCGCTGTAGGCCATCATGTTCGAGAAGGTGCCGTTGCCCATGATGCCCATGGCGCCGTCGATCGCGATGACCTCACCGTTGATGTACTCGACTTCCTCGCTCATCAGGAAGGCCGCCATGTTGGCGAGTTCGTGCGGACGTCCGACCCGGCCCATCGGGTTGCGCGCCTTGTAGCGGTCGCCGTCATCGTCCTTCAGCGGGTTGAGGCGAGCCCAGGCGCCCTCGGTCGGGAAGGGGCCCGGCGCGATGGCATTGAGGCGGATGCCGTGACGCGCCCATTCGACGGCGAGGCTCTGGGTCATCACCGCGACGCCGGCCTTGGACATGGCCGAGGGCACCACGAAGGGGCTGCCGGTCCACACCCACGTCGTGAGGATGCTGAGCACGCTCGCCTTGCGCTGCTCCGCGATCCAGCGCTTGCCGCAGGCATTGGTCATGTAGAACGTGCCGTGCAGCACGATGTTGGCGATAGCGTCGAAGGCGCGTGGGCTCAGGTCCTTGGTCTGTGAAATAAAATTGCCGGCGGCGTTGTTGACGAGACCGTCGAGCGGTCCGCTGCTCCAGATTCGATCGACCATCTCCTCGACTGCGGTAGCGACCCGGATATCGATGGCATGGGTGTCGACCCGGCGGCCGGGATACTTGGCCATGACCTCCCTGGCCGTCTCCTCCAGCACGCTGCCGCGTCGGCCGCAGATCACGCAATCGGCGCCCAGCTCGACGAATTTCTCCATCATCATCCGGCCGAGGCCGGTCCCGCCGCCAGTGACGAGGAAGCGCTTTCCCTTGAACAGATCGGCTTTGAACATCGGCGGGGCCTCCTACTTGCATTGGTTGTGTCGTCTATTCAGCCCGTGATGGGCCATAAGGACTGTTGCGTCCGCTCCACGGAATGATAGGATTTCTGAATAACAAAAGGGATCGTTGAATGACGACCCACCAGGGGGAAGCGAGCGGGGACGCGGGTACAGTCGAGCTGCGTGGTAAAGTAAAGTGGTTCAACGCGGTCAAAGGCTACGGATTTCTGGCCCTCGACATCGACAATAGCGACGCGTTCTTGCATGTGACGACACTTCGACAATCCGGGCATGAGGATCTCAAGCCCGGGTCAACCGTCGTGTGCGCCGGCGTGCGCGGCCCCAAGGGCTGGCAGGTCATGAGGGTCCTCGAGGTCGATTCGTCGACCGCGATCGCCGTCGCGCCCAAGCCGCCACCGATTCCGGATGGCGCCGCGATGGGCGAGTACATCGTGGCCCTGGTCAAATGGTACAACAACGAGCGCGGCTACGGCTTTGTCACCCGCGAGGCGGCCGACGGTGACATCTTCGTCCACGCCGCGGTGCTGCGCCGGCACGGCATGGATGCCCTGGCGCCGGGCCAGAAAGTCATGATCCGCGTCGCCGAGGGCCAGAAGGGCCTTCAGGTTATCGAAATCCGAGCCGCCTGAGGCCGCCTACTTCATGTCGCGCAGGTAGGTGTCGGCCGCGGGCGCCTGCTTGATCAGGCCGCGCTTCACCAGAAAGGCCGCGAAGGTCTCGTAGCGCGCCCGGTCGAGGGCCACGGGATCGTCGGCCAGCAGCGGCAGCGTGTCCTTCCAGGCGAGGCGATTGAGGTCGTTGTCGAGTTCCTTGCCGGACTTGGAGAAGATCGCCCAGGCCTCGGCCGGGTTGGCCTTCAGCCAAGTCGTTGCCTCAGCTACGGCGGCCAGCAGCTTCTTCGTGCGGGCGACGTCGACGGTCTCGCGCTTGGTCACCAGGATCAGCTCGTCGTAATTCGGCACGCCGTTCTTCTCGACCAGCCAGATGCGGCCCTTGGCCTTGTGCAATTCGAGGTCGTTGAGCTCGAAGTTGCGGAAGGCGCCGATCACGCCATCGACCTGCTTGCTCATCAGAGCCGTGGTCAGTGCGAAGTTGACGTTGATCAGCGTCACGTCCTTGAGCGTGAGGCCGGCGCTCTCGAGCATCGCGCCCAACAGGGCCTCATCGAAGCCCGCGATCGAATAGCCGATCTTGCGGCCCTTGAAGTCGGCGAGGGTCTTCACCGGACTGTCCTCCAGCGCCACCAGCGAATTGAGCGGCTGGGCGACCAGGACGCCGACACGCACCAGCGGCAACCCTTCCGCCACCAGCATCTGCAGGGTCGGTTGGTACGAAACGGCGTAGTCGGCCTGACCGGCGGCCACCAGCTTGGGCGGCGCATTGGGATCGGCCGGCGCGATCAGTTCGACGTCGAGCCCGTGCTTGGTGAAGATTCCGCGCTGCTTGGCGACGACCAGCGCCGCGTGGTCGGGATTGACGAACCAGTCGAGCAGGACGCGGACCTTGTCCTGCGCCAGGGCGGGCAGGGCAGTGCAGGCAAGAGCGAGAGCCAGGATGGCTTGAAGCAGGATACGCATGCTCATTCTCCTTGTGGCGATTGCCAGGGGACCAGTCGTCGGGCAGCCCAGTCGGTCGCGTGGTAAAGCGCGAGGCCGAGCAGGCACAGCAGGAAGAGGGCGGCGAAGGCGAGCGGCGTCTGGCCGCGTGCCAGCGACTGGGTCATCAGGTAGCCCAGCCCTGCGCTCGCGCCGACCCATTCGCCGATCACCGCGCCGATCGGCGCCACGGCGGCGGCAATGCGGGCGCCGGAGGCGAAGGCGGGCAGGGCCGCGGGCAAGCGGATCTGCAGCAGCACGGCACGCGATCCGGCGTCCATCGTGCGGGCGAGATCGAGCCAGCCGGGATCGGTGCGGCGCAACCCGTCATAGAGAGTGCTGACCACTGGGAAGAAGATCACCAGGGCCGCCATGGCAACCTTGGAGGCCATGCCATAGCCCAGCCACAACACCAGCAGCGGGGCGATGGCGATCACCGGGATGGCCTGGGAGACGATGACCAGCGGCAGTGCCCAGCGCCGCCATCCCGCCGAGGCGGCGAAGACCACGGCGAGGGCGGCGCCCAGGGTCAACCCGAGGATCAGGCCGAGGACCATCTCCGTGGCGGTCCAGACCGCCTGTTCCATCAGCAGGTCGAAACGCTCGACCAGCACGACGCCCACGCGTGACGGCGGTGGCAGGATGTAGACCGGCACGCCGGTCACCCACACCAGCGCTTCCCAGGCGAGCAGCAGGCCGGCCGCGGTGATTAGCGGCCTCATGCGCCGCTCCGCAGCTGCCCGATCAGGCGACCCTGCAGGCCAAGCAGCACCGGGTCGGAGGTATCGCGCGGGACCGGGCCCGGCGGCTCAAGCGGCGAACTGACGGTGAAGGGCATCCCGGCCAGGACGCGGACCTGATGGCCGAGCCGCAGCGCCTCCAGGGGGTCGTGGGTCACCAGCACGACCGTCCGGCCCTGGAGCAGCCGGGCCGCCAGATCCTGAAGCTCCAGCCGCGTGACTGCGTCGAGGTGAGCGAACGGCTCGTCCATCAGAACCACGGGCCGATCCTCGCAGAGCGTGCGGGCGAGGGCCACGCGTTGGCGCATGCCGGCGGAGAGCGCTTCGGGGCGGTCGCCCAGCCGGTCGCCGAGGCCCACTTCTGAGAGCAGGGCGCGTGCCCGCGGCTCGGCGGCCCTGAGCGCCGCCGCATCGCCGCGCAGGCGGTAGCCGAACAGGACATTGCCGAGGATGTCGAGCCAGGGCAGGAGCAGGTCGCGTTGCGCCATGTAGGCGAGTGGCGCGGCCGGTTCGGTGCCGGGCAGGAGGCCGGCCAGCCAGCGCAGCAGCGAGGTCTTGCCCACGCCGCTGCGGCCTAGCAGGCACGTCGTCCGGCCGGCCGGGAACTCCAGCGCGAGATCGCTCGCCACCACGCGATCGCCAAAGGCGATGCGCGCGCCGCGCACGGAAAGAGAAGGAGCAGCTATCACCACGAAACTCACCAGTCCCTACGCCGGCATTAACCGGATCAGGTTCCCGGGGTCGTTCTTTCGAACCTCTCAGCCGCGGTGCGGCTCCCCCCGATGATCGGCCGTCACTATGGGAAGCGGCCGGACGTCACGCAAGTGTCTTGAGTTTGACGAAATCGGGCTCTATCCCAGGGGTATGGCATTCGCAGGCTTTGATCGGCGGCTTGGCCGCCGGCTCTTTTTCGCGGCTCCCCTGGTGCTGGCCGCCGGCGCCGCAGCGGCGCAGGGCGCCGACGTCAAGTTCAAGCGCTCCTCGCTGGTCATCGAGTCCGGCGGCCGCGAACTCAAGTTCGATGTCGACCTGGCGACCAACGACATCGAGCGCTCGCACGGCCTGATGTTCCGCAAGAGCCTCGGCCCCTACGAAGGCATGCTGTTCGATTTCTACCAGGAGCAACCGGTCAGCTTCTGGATGAAGAACACGCTGATCCCGCTCGACATGATCTTCATCGCCGCCGACGGCACCATCCGGCACATCCACTCCAACGCCGTGCCGCTGTCGACCGACAGCATCCCCAGTCAATTCCCGGTGCGCGGCGTGCTCGAGATCAACGGCGGCAGCGCCAAGCTGCTGGGCCTCAAGCCCGGCGACAAGGTCAAGCACGCGATCTTCGGAAACGCCCAGGCCAACTAAGCGAAAGACCTCAGCGCTTCAGCGCACAGCTCATGCCGTCGCCGACGGCGAACAGGACGAGGTCGACACGCTCGTCGGCCTTGAGCTTGGCGTTCAACGTGCGCAGCGCCACTGTGTCAGCATCGACCTGCGCCAGATCGGCGACCCGTCCACGCCACAACACATTGTCGATCAGAATGAGACCGCCCGGGCGTACGAGTTTCAGGCAGCGCTCGGAGTAGGCATCGTAATCTTCCTTGTTGGCGTCGATGAAGGCGAGGTCGAGCTGACCGGCGAGGCCCTGGGCCAGCAGCCAGTCGAGTGTGCCCAGCGCCGGCCCGATGGTGAGTTCGATGCGGCTCTCGAGGCCGGCCTCCTTCCAGGCGCGCCGCGCCACCTTGGTCCAGTCCTCGCTCACGTCGCAACACCAGAGCTTGCCGTCCGAGGGCAGGGCTTCGGCGATGCAGAGCGAGGAGTAGCCGGTGAACGTGCCAACCTCGACCGCGCGCCGGGCGCCGATCGCGCGCGCGAGCAGGCTGAGCTGCTGGCCCTGATGGGCCGAGATCTGCATGCCGGCCTGCGGCAGTCGGGCGGTTTCACCGCGTAGCCGGCGCTTCACCGCGCTTTCGCGCAGCCAATTGTCGTCGACATAGTCGGCCAGCGCGCCATCGATTTTTGCCCAGCTCTTCATCAGTTCGGCCGGAACGCGTACTTCTTCAGTTCGTCGAGCGACACGACGCGCAGCGTCGCGGCGTGGGTGGCCTCGAGCACCACGTGGGGGGCGGCGTCGCCGTCCAAGGCTTCCTTCCAGCGGGCGGCGCACAGGCACCAGCGGTCGCCGGGCTTCAGGCCGGGAAAGCCATATTGCGGCATGGCGGTGCTGAGGTCGTTGCCGTGGGCCCGGGAGAAGGCCAGGAATGCCTCCGTCGTGACGACACAGACCGTATGCAGGCCGATATCCTCGGCGCCGGTGTTGCAACAGCCATCGCGATAGAAGCCCGTCACGGGCTCGACGGAACAGGGCTGCAGGGCACCGCCCACGACATTGACCGAGGGCGCGCGGCCGGGGCGGCCCTCTTCGGGCGTTTGATCGAACATGGCCGATTGTAGCACCCGGAATTTGCGCTTTCGAGGGATCGTCGCCGCTGGTAGAAGTCCCCCGCCTGCAAAGTCCTTGCGGCGGGGCGTAGCGCAGTCTGGTAGCGCGTCTGCCTTGGGCGCAGAAGGTCGTCGGTTCAAATCCGGCCGCCCCGACCACGGCCCCGCGAGCGGAGTATTGGAGTTCATGAAGGTTCGCATCTTCAAGCCGGCCAAGACGGCCATGCAGTCGGGGACCCGCAACACCCATGAATGGGTGCTCGAGCCCGAGCCCTCGCCCAAGCAGGTCGACCCGCTCATGGGCTGGACGAGTTCGCGCGACACGATGGAGCAGGTGAAGCTGCAGTTCGCGACGCTCGACGAGGCCAAGGCACATGCCGAGAAGAACGGCTGGCAGTACACGGTCGAATTGCCCCATGCGCGGCCGATCAGACCGAAGGCCTATGCTGACAATTTCGCCTACACCCGCGTCGGACGTTGGACGCACTGACGGCGCAGCCGTCGCGGGGGACACACTGACGGCGCAGCCGTCGCTGGCGTGCTATTCTGATATTTCGGGCCCGTAGCTCAGGGGATAGAGCACCTGCCTTCTAAGCTGGTGGTCGCTGGTTCGAATCCAGCCGGGCTCGCCACTACCTTTTGCCGCCGTCGCTGAGGAGATCTCCATGGCCAAGGCCGCTCTGTTCATCAAGCACACTGCCCTTCCGGGAAAGCGCGACGAGGTTCGGCGGGTCTGGGAGAAGCATCTCAAGCCCAACGCCGCGGCGAATCCGGCACATCAGGCGTATTTCTACTGCTATGACGCCGCCGATCCGGACGTGATCCGCGTCTACCAGCAATATGCCGATCGCCAGGCACCTCAGGCATTCCTGAAGGAGCCGTGGTACGCCGCCTACATTGCCGAGGTGACGCCGCTACTTGCAAACCAGCCTGAGGTTCGCGCCGTCACGCCGGTCTGGATCAAGGGCGGCGACGCTTAGCTCCTCGATCCACTCAGCGTGACGGTGGCGACGCCGGCGCTGACCAGCAGGCCGCCACCGACCTTGTTCACGATGCCGATCGCCCGCGGGTTGCCGGCGAAGCGCCGCGCCTTGGTGGCAACCAGGGCGTAGCCAAAGGCATTGGCGAAGGCCAGGACCAGGAAAGTCGTCTCGAACACCAGCATCTGCGTCAGGAAGTCGGCCTTGGCGTCGAGGAAGGCGGGCAGGAAGGCTACGAAGAAGGTGATGCTCTTGGGGTTGAGCGCCGTCACCAGCCAGGCATGCCCCAGCATCTTGGCGGCCGAGACCGCGTCGGTCCGCGGTGGGGCGTCCATCGTGTCGCCGGCCCGCCAGAGCTTGATGCCGAGATAGACGAGATAGGCCGCGCCCAGCCACTTCAGGGCGGTGAACAGGGTGGCGGAGGTGGCGAGCAGGGCGCCCAGCCCCAGCATGGAGAGCGTCATGGCGGTGAAATCACCCTGGGCCACGCCGACTGCCATGGGGAGCGCCGTCCGCCAGCCTTGGCCCAGGGCGTAGGACACCACCAGCAACACGGTCGGCCCCGGAATGAGCAGCAAGATGGCCGATGCGGCGGAGAAGGCGGCCCAGGCTTCGAACGACATTGTTCTTGTCTCCATCAATCCCAAGTCACGACAGAGCCACAGGAGCAGGGCGGAAGTCAGCCAGATTTCTGCCTCTTTCCATCGTCAAGTTTGGGTGTCTATTATCTTGCCGGAGGCAAAATGGCCCGAACCAAGGCCCAGCCCTACCATCACGGACAGCTCCGCGAGGCACTCGCCTCGTCTGGCCGGGCGCTGCTCGAGGAAAAGGGTATCCGCGGCTTCACCCTGCGCGAATGCGCCCGACGGGCCGGCGTTTCTCACGCTGCACCAGCCTATCACTTCGCTTCGATCGACGACCTTCTGGCGGAGCTTGCCGTTCAGGGCTTCCACGAACTGGCGGCGGCCATGACCGCCGAGGCCGCCCGGGCGGACGGCGATGCGGCCGAAGGTGGTGCCACCAGCCACCTGGTCGCCCAAGGGGTCGGCTACATGGCCTTCGCCGCCGGCAACCCGGCCCTGTTCCAGCTGATGTTCAGCCGGGAGGCCAACCGGCTCGAAACACCGGCGCTGGCCGCCGCGGCCGAGGCCGTGCGCAATCTCCACGCCGCCGCCGTCGAGGCCGCCATTCCGCATGCATCCGGCGAGATCAAGCAACGCATGGCCGACTTCGCCGGCGCCTCGGTACACGGTTTCATCAGCCTGCTGCTG
>CAMARK010000069.1 GCA_945860205.1 Reyranella massiliensis 521
AGCGTCTCGTGACGCGACAGGAACTTCTCGACCTGCAGCGGATCGTAGGCGAGCGACTCCGTTGCCGTATCGATGGCGGTCAAGCCACCGCCGATGACGACGACCGGCAGACGGATCTGCAGGTTGGCGATGGACTCCTTCTTGGCGGCACCCGTGAGCTGCAGCGCCATCAGGAAGTCCGATGCAGCGCGCACGCCACGTGCGAGACCGTTGGGCAGGTCGAGCACCGTGGGCTTGCCGGCTCCGGCGCAGAGCGCCACATGGTCGAAGCCCATGGCCAGCGCACTCTCGACCGTCACCGTGCCGCCGAAGCGCACGCCGCCGAACATGGAGAACTGGCCGCGCCGCTCCAGCAGCAGCCGCACCATCTTCAGGTAGTTCTTGTCCCAGCGCACGGTGATGCCGTACTCGGCGACGCCGCCGAAGCCGGCCATCGCGCGTTCACCCAAATCTTCGCGCAGGCTGGCGACATCCTGGACGGCGTCGAACGGCACGCGGGCGCCATCGGCCAGCACGCCCGACTGACCGGGCGGCAGCGGCTCGATTTTCAAACCATCGATGGCCACCACCGTGTGGCCGTCGTTCATCAGGTGATGCGAGAGGTTGAAGCCCGCCGGACCGAGGCCCACCACCAGCACGGTACGGCCGGTCGACGGACGCGGGATCGGGCGGCCGAGGTTGAGCGGGTTCCAGCGGGTCAGCAGCGAATAGATCTCGAAGCCCCACGGCAGGGCGAGAACGTCTTTCAGTGTGCGCGTCTCGATCTGCGGGATGTCGACCGGTTCCTGCTTCTGAAAGATGCAGGACTTCATGCAGTCGTTGCAGATGCGGTGCCCGGTGGCAGCGACCAGCGGATTGTCGACCACCGCCATGGCCAGCGCGCCGACGGAGAAGCCCTCGCTCTTGAGGAGGTTCATCTCCGAGATCTTTTCCTCGAGCGGGCAGCCCGCGAGCGTCACGCCGAACGGCGACTTCTGGAAGGCGCCGGTCTTGCGGTCCTTCAGGCCGCGCGAGCAACTGTCCTTGCCCTGGTTGTGGCACCAGATGCAGTAGTTGGTGTGATCGAGCGCACGGACCAGGTCGAAGCCCTCGTCGGTCAGCGCAAAACCCTCGCGATGACGGAGCAGCGGCCGCGGCAGCTTCATGCGCGTGACGCCGTCGACGATCTCGGTCTCGATTGGCACCAGATGGTCAGGATCGATCTTGTGCGGCACCTTGAACAGCGGACCGTCGCGATGGCGCTTCTTGCCCTCGGGATTGTGCAGCGCCCAGGCGGCGTAGCGCGCCAGCGCCTCGATCTCTTGTGTCGGCGTCTCGACCTTGAATTCGGCGCCGACGAGCTCGCGGACTTTGAGCGCGTAGGCGAGTTCCCAGTTCTCAAGTCCATCAGCAAGGCTTGCCATGATCTTGGCCTCAGCCGTGACACTGGCGCCATCGAGCGCCATCGCCGCATCGGCCTTGATGGCGCGCGTCACGTAGCGCTGCACGAAGAGCCGCTTGCAGTCGTAGAGCGGCGCTAACCGGCTATGACGGCCGCGCAGCTCGGCGACCGGCGCCGCTACATCGAACAGCGCGCCGATGAAATCTTCGAGCGGCCGGGCCAGTTCGATCAGGAGGTTCGACTCGTCCTTGGGCGCAAGCTCGCCCGGCGTGGCGCGCCCCGCCATCAGCCGCGCATGAAGCCCGGCGTCGACGCCCTGCAGCCAGACGGCGAAAGCTGCATCGAGGCGGCCGAGACCGTCGCGGTCGTAGAGATCGTTGAAGCTGAACCCGTGGGAGAGCACGGGGGCCAGCCGGGGCGCGTTCATTGCGGAATATCCCGATGGAGCGAGGGGTATTTTGTTCGTAGACGAACCGATTAACCGGCGCCGGGCGGAAGCGCAAGACGGGCGGCACCTTCGCGACATTTATGCCTGATGACGGAGCCTCCGGCTTCGCGCATGGTCCGGCCTCCATGCAAACCGCTCCTGCTTCCGTGCGCAACTGGCTGATCGTCGTTGCCGCGATGATCTTCTTCATGATCGCAATCGGCGCGCTCACGCGGCTCACCGAATCGGGCCTGTCGATGGTCGAATGGCGGCCGGTTACCGGCTGGCTGCCGCCGCTTTCCGACGCGGCCTGGAACGCCGAACTGGAGAAGTATCTTTCCTCGCCGCAAGGAAGAACGACCAATCGTGGTTTCAACGTCGTCGAATTCAGAGAGATCTTCTGGCTGGAGTACATCCATCGCCTGTGGGGCCGGCTGATCGGCGTGGCCTTCGCCTTGCCGCTTGCCTGGTTCTGGCTGCGCGGACAGCTCACGCCCTACCTCAAGCCCCGGCTGCTGGCGCTGCTGGTGCTGGGCGGACTGCAAGGCGCGCTGGGCTGGGCCATGGTCGCCTCGGGCCTGGTCGACCGTCCGGCCGTCAGCCACTACCGGCTCGCGGCCCATCTCCTGCTTGCCGTGGCGCTTTACGGCTACACGATCTGGCTGATCCTCGAACTGGGACCGCAGGCGCGGCGCGACGACGCCAAGGTGACGAGAGAGAGCACGGGGCTGATCGCCTTTCTCTTCGTCGTCCTCATCTGGGGGGCGCTGATGGCCGGGCTGCGGGCCGGCACGGCGCACAGCACCTTCCCCACCATGTCGGGCTACTGGATCCCGCCCGGCCTGTTCGAGCTCGCGCCGTGGTGGATCAACCTTTTCGAGAACGGCACGACGATCCAGTTCGTCCATCGCTGGCTGGCCAAGCTCCTGGTGCTGGGTGTGCTGGCGCTGGCCTGGCGCGTGCGGCGGCCGGAAACGCTTGTTGCGGCGGCGATGGCGACGGTCCAATTGGGCCTCGGAATCGCCACGATTCTGAGTGGAATCAACATCTTCCTGGCAACGGCGCATCAGGTGGGTGCAGTGCTTCTGCTGACGGCTTTGATCGTGGTGCGCCATCACGCGACACCTTCTCGGCAGCCTCAGGTCTCGGCTATGGTCGGGGGATGACCGGCAAGCTGCCCAGCCTCCTGGCCAAGCGTCCCGTCGTCCTGGCCGGTGTCGCGATCCTGATCGTGGCCGCCGCGGCCACGGGCGCCTGGGTGACGCAGCCCCCCGAAACGGCACCGCCGCGGGTCGCCAAGGCGGCCCGGGCCAAGCGCGTCGTCGTCGAAACGCCGTCGCCTCAGGCAGCCGCGCCGGCAGCCGCGATCGTCCTGCAAGACGCCCCGGCGCCGCCCCAACCGACCAGCGTCGACATTGCCCGCGGTGAACCGCCACCGGCTGCGTCAACGGCACCGGCCGAGCCGCCCAAGCCGACCGACTGGGCGGCGATGCCGATCGACGAGCTTCGCGCCAAAGCCAACGCCAACGGGATCATCGCCATGGAAGAGCTGGCCCGCCGGCTGGTCCAGGGCGTGGGCGTGACCAAGGACCAGCAGGCCGGCGCCGGCTGGCTGCTGCGCGCGGCCCAGCGCGGTTCGACGCAATCGGCGTTCAACGTCGCCGTGATGTATGAGCGCGGCTTCGTGGTCGAGCGCGACTCGACCAAGGCCATCGAATGGTACCGCAAGGCCGTGGCGGCCAACATGGCGATGGCCAAGCACAACCTTGCCCTGCTGCTGCGCGACGGCAAGGGCGCGCCGCGCGACGGCAAGGAAGCCGTCGAGCTGCTGCGCTCGGCCGCACTGCAGGGCATGGCGGCATCGATGTTCACGTTGGGCGACATCTACGAACGCGGCGACGCCGCCCCGAAGGACGCGGCAACGGCGTTGGCCTGGTTCGCGATCACCGCCGAATTCGAGCGCCAGACCAATCGCGGCGCCGAGACGGCGCTGGCCAAGACGGCGAGCCAACGCTCGCAGACCCTGCAGAGGATCCTGACCCCGGCCGAACTCGAGCGGGCGCAGCAGTCGGGCCAGGCCGAGTTCAAGCTCATCGTCGAGACGCTGTCGCCGCCCAAGCCGGCTCCCGCGCCGCCGCCAGCCGAGGCCGTCGCGGCGCCCGCGCCGCCGCCGGCTCCCGACGCCGATCCGCCGGGCTGGCCCAAGGCCGGCAACGACCAGGTCCGCGTCATCCAGCAGGCGCTGGTCGATCTAAAATTCCTGCGCGACAAGCCGGACGGCGCCCTCGGGCCGATGACTCGCGCGGCCATCCGCACCTACCAGCGTAGCGTCGGCCAGCGCGAGACCGGCGAGCCAACGCGCGAGGTCTATGCGGCCTTGAAGGATTCGCTGGGCAGCCGCGACGTGGTGGCCAATTCACCGTTGCCGCTGCCGGCGAAGATCGAAGCGAAGATCGAGACGCCGACGGTGGAGCTGCCGAAGGTGGAGCTGCCGAAGGCGGACCCGCAGAAGACCAGCATGGCCAAGGCCGAGGCCCCGAAGGTGGAAGCACCAAAGGTCGAGCCAGTGAAGGTCGAGGCACCGAAGCCTGTCGAGGCACCGAAGGCTGAAGCACCAAAGATTGAACCAGCGAAGGTCGAGGCGCCAAAGGTCGACGGCGCAAAGGCCGAGCCGACGAAAATCGATCCGCCCAAGCCCGCCCTGCCGAAGATAGAAACCGCGAAGCCTCCGCCGGCCCAGATCGCGGCCGTCCCGGAACCGGCCAAGGTTGCGGTCAAGCCCGAACCCGCACCGGCGGTGATCGACATCGGCCGCACGGAACCGCCGCCACCGCCGCCGACATCGGCCGAGATTGCGCGCACGACGCCCAAGGAAGTGGCCAAGGCTATTCCGGACGTCTGGCCGACCGCCCCCGCCGAGCAGGTGAAGGCGATCCAGACGTTGCTGCGCGACCTCAATTTTTCCCGCGACATGCCCGACGGTCTGAACGGGCCCGGCACGCGCAGCTCGATCCGCGACTACGAACGCGCCGCAGGCCTCGCGGTGACCGGTGAGCCGAGCAAGGCGCTGTTCGAGTCGCTGAAGGAACTGCGCCTGCTGATGGCGCCCAAGTCCAATTAAGTTCAACCGACGTCAGGCCCTCAGCCGGGAACCAGCAGGCCGGCGTGCCGCCACCATCCCGCCGGCAGGCGCACCGCCGCTTCGCGCGCTGCCTCGACCGTATCGTGGAGCGCAAAGCAGGTGGCGCCGCTGCCGCTCATCGCGGCGTAGCGGGCGCCATCGCCCCGCCGCAACACCTCCAGCACGTCGGCAATGACCGGCAGCCGCGAGATCGCGGCGGCGGTGAGATCGTTGCCGCGTGCGGCGAGATCAGCAGCGAACGTGTGCAGATCGGGCCACGCGGATGGCACGGGCGTGGCATCCGAAAAGGCCCCGCGACGCGCGGCGAAGATCTCGGGCGTGGCAAGCGGCGTGCGGGGATTGGCCAGCAGAATGGCGCAGGGCGGCAGCGGTGGCGCCGGCCGCAGGATATCACCCACCCCCGAGGCCAGGGCGGGCCGGCCAGCCAGGCACATCGGCACGTCGGCGCCCAGCGCTGCGGCGATATCGAACAGCTCCTCCACCGGCATCGCCACGCGCCACAGATCGACCAAGGCATGGAGCGCCGCCGCGGCGTCAGCCGATCCACCGCCCAGTCCAGCCGCTACGGGAATATGCTTGGCGAGGCGGAGAGCGGCACGGGGCGCCACGCCGGCGCGGCCAGCCAGCAGGCGCGCGGCCTTCAGCACGAGATTGTCGGCGTCGCCGGCGATTGCCGCGGCCTCAGGACCTTCGAGCGCGAGCGACAGACCGTCGGACGGGCCCACCTCGAGCCGGTCGGCGAGGTCGGTGAAGGCGACCAGCGAGTCGAGCAGGTGATAGCCGTCGGCGCGACGGCCGACGACATTCAGCCAGAGATTGACCTTGGCGCGTGCGAGCCGCATGGCGCGAGCCCCGGCGACCCTGCCGCCGGATCAGCCGCCCTGCTTGGCGACCGGCGGCTTCTCGTAGACGGTTGGCTTGTCGTTGGACGGGTTGAGACCGTTGGCGAGCTTGTCCTGGATGACCGGCACGCGATCCTTGTCGGGCTTCTGGTTGAGCGAGCGCTCCCATTCGAAGCGCGCCTCGCGCTTGCGGCCGACATGCCAGTAGGCGTCGCCCAGGTGCTCGGTGATGGTGGCGTCGTCGCCCTTCTGCTCACTGGCCCGCTCCAGCCACTCGACGGCCTTGTCGAACTGGCCAACACGGTAGAAGGCCCAGCCGACGCTGTCGGTGATCGCCCCGTCGTCGGGACGGAGCGCTGTGGCCTGCATCAGCATCTTCATGCCTTCTTCGAGATGCAGGCCCTGGTCGACCCAGCTGTAGCCGAGATAGTTGAGGACATGCGGCTGGTCGGGCGAGAGCTCCAGCGCCTTCTTCATGTCCAGCTCGGCCTTCGGCCACTGCTTCGTCCGCTCGAGCACGATGCCGCGACCGAAGAACACCGGCCAATGCCGTTCGTCGACCGTGCGCAGGCGCGAGATCGCCGTATCGTAAGCGGTAACGGCCTCAGCGTAATGCTCCTTGCCGCGCTGCAGATCGGCCAGCGTCAATGCCGCATCGATGCGGCCGGGCTTCTCCGCGATCAGCACCTTCAGCCGGGCGACCGCCTCGTTGAAGCGATCCAGCTGCGCATCGAGCGCCGCCATCCTGAGGCGCGCCTGCCAGGAAAGCGGCGATGCCGGCCCGACCTTCGCCAGCGCCGCGATGGCCTTGGGAATCTGCTGGAACTGCTCGTAGAGGTTCGAAATCATCAGCCAGGCGTAGTCGTTGTCCGGCTTCAGGCTGGTGGCAAGGTGATCGAAGATCAGCGCGAGATCGGCGCGCTGGTTGCGCGGGTCAGCCGCCAGGATGCCGCCGATGTCGAACAGGATCTCGGAGATGCCCGCTGCCGGCGACGGCGGCTTGGGCATCGGCGCATTGGCCGCGATCAGGCCGTCCATCAGGACGGAGTCGCTGTACCTATCGCCATAGGTCTTGAGCAGTTCGCGCGCCTCGTCGGCCTTGCCGAGCCGGCGCAGCCCGTCGGCGACGGCCAGCGTGGTCCGCAAGCCGTTGCGGTCGAGCGACGCCGCGCGGCGATACTTCGACTCCGCCGCCGCCCGGTCGCCCGCCAACTCGTCGATCTGGGCCTCGATGACCAGCGCCGGCGCCTCGGCACGCTCGCCGGTCGCGGGCTTGAGCTTGGACAGGAAGGAACGCGCCGCGGGAAAGTCCTTCTCGCCGGCCTTGAGCCAGGCCATCACATAGTCGCGCAGCACGCCGAGCTGGTTCTCGGAGCCGATGCGGGTGAGCTGTTGCTCGGCAGCCTTGTACTCGCCCTTCTTGATCGCCTGGACCGCCAGCACGAGGTTGGCGAAGCCGTCGCCGGGACGCGTCGCCAGCACCTGAGGCGCGAGCTGGGCGGCGGCATCGATGCGGCCGGCATACATGCGCATGCGGAAGGCGGAATAGGTCAATTCCGGATCGGTGGGCGCCAGCGCGAGCGCCGCATCCATCTGGTCGGCCGCCGCATCGTAGTCGTGGTCCTGCTCAGCGACGCGCGCGGCGAGATAGCGGCCGTCGAGCGTGGCCGCGAGCTGACGAGCCCGCTGGGGCTGCGACTGGGGCTGGGCGCTAAGGGTAACCGGAAGCGCCAGGAGCAGCGCAGCCGGAAGCAGCGTGAGGAGTGTGCGTCGCATACCTGTCACATGTTGGGGTAATTGGGGCCGCCGCCACCTTCGGGCACCGCCCAGTCGATGTTCTGCGCCGGGTCCTTGATGTCGCATGTCTTGCAGTGCACGCAATTCTGCGCGTTGATCTGGAATCGCGGCTGGCCGTTGTCGGCGGTCACCACCTCATAAACGCCGGCCGGGCAGTAGCGTTGTGCGGGCTCGGCATAGAGCGGCAGGTTGACGGCGATCGGGATCGACGGATCGCGCAGCTTCAAATGAACCGGCTGATCCTCCTCATGGTTGGTGTTCGAGAGGAATACCGAGGAGAGCTTGTCGAACGAGATCACGCCGTCGGGCTTGGGATACTGGATGGGCTGGAACTCACTGGCCGGCCGCAGGGTCTCGTGATCGGCCTTCTTGTGGTGAAAGGTCCAGGGCAGACGGATGCCGAGATCGTGCATCCACATGTCGAAGCCGCCGTAGATCGTACCCACCACGGTGCCCCAGGAGAGCGCCGGCTTGACGTTGCGGACCTTGTCGAGATCCTTCCAGATCCACGACGCCTTCACCTTGACCGGATAGGCGATCAGCTCGTCGCCGCCGGTCTTGCCTGCCGCCAGTGCCTCGAACGCCGATTCGGCCGCCAGCATGCCGCTCTTGATCGCGTTGTGGCTGCCCTTGATGCGCGGCAGGTTGACGAAGCCGGCCGAGCAGCCGATCAGCGCGCCGCCTGGAAAGGTGAGCTTCGGCACCGACTGCAAACCGCCTTCGTTGATGGCGCGCGAGCCGTAGGACAGTCGCTTGCCGCCCTGCAGATACGTGGCGACGTCGGGATGGGTCTTGAAGCGCTGGAATTCGTCGAACGGCGACAGATAGGGGTTCTCGTAGGAGAGGTGCACCACGAACCCGATCGACACGAGATTGTCGCCTAAGTGATACATGAACGAGCCGCCGGCGCTGCCGGTCTCCGACAGCGGCCAGCCCTGCGAATGCACGACCAGGCCCTTCTTGAACTTGGCCGGATCGACCTGCCACAGCTCCTTCAGGCCAATGCCGAACTTCTGCGGATCGACGCCGTCGCGCAGATCGAACTTCGACATCAGCATCTTCGACAACGAGCCGCGCGCGCCTTCGGCGATCAGCGTGTACTTGGCATGCAGCTCCATGCCCGGCGTGTAGCTGTCCTTGTGCGTGCCGTCCTTGGCGACGCCCATGTCGCCGGTGGCGACGCCCTTCACCGATCCGTCGTCGTTGTAGAGCACCTCGGCGGCGGCGAAGCCCGGATAGATTTCCACGCCCAGCGCCTCGGCCTGCTGGCCGAGCCAGCGGCAGACGTCGCCCAGGCTGACGATGTAGTTGCCGTGGTTGTTCATTAGCCGCGGCATCGTGAAATTGGGGAAGCGGAACGAGCCCGCCTTGGTGAGCCACAGGAACTGGTCGTCGCTGACTTGGGTCTCCAGCGGCGCGCCCTTCTCCTTCCAGTCGGGAATGAGTTCGTTGAGGCCGACCGGATCGACCACGGCACCCGACAGGATGTGGGCGCCGATCTCCGAACCCTTCTCGAGCAGGCAGACGGAAACCTCGTGATTGCGCTCGGCCGCGAGCTGTTTCAGGCGGATCGCCGCCGACAGCCCGGCCGGGCCGCCGCCCACGATCACCACGTCGTATTCCATCGCCTCGCGCGTCATGCCTGTCTCGCTCTGCAGTGCCTTTTCCAGATGGACGCGCCGCCGGCCGGCAGCGATCCTTCCGCTGTAGATAGCCTGTCGGGGGCAGGATCGCCACCCGCGGAAAAGGGGAATTCCCGTGGCGGCGTTGACCGAAATCGACAGTAAAATCTTCTCTGCCCGTGAATTCCGGCTGGAAAGTGGCCAGACGCTGCCGGTTGTCGAACTCGCCTACGAGACATACGGCGTTCGCTCTCCCCAGGGCGACAACGGCATCCTGGTGGTCCATGGCTACACGTCGAGCCATCACGCCGCCGGCCACAACGCCGCAGGCAAGCAGGGCCGTGGCGTCACCGAGGGCGCCGCGGGCTGGTTCGACGGATTAATCGGACCGGACAAGGCGATCGACACCAACCGTTACTTCGTCGTCTCGGTGAATGCGCTGGGCTCGGCGCACGGCAGCACCGGCCCCAACGGCATCGATCCGCGCACCGGCAAGCCCTACGGCCCGACCTTTCCCGAGATCACGATGCGCGACATGGTGGCGAGCCAGAAGCTGCTGGTCGATTCGCTCGGACTGAAAAGCCTGGTCGCCGTGGTCGGCCCGTCGATGGGCGGCTTCCAGTCGTTCCAATGGGCCGCGTCCTTCCCCGGCTTCATGAAGGGAATCGCCGCGTCCGTTACCGCACCGCGCGCGCCCGGGCGCCTGGGCGGCCTGGAGGCGCTACAGAAGCGTCTCGCCAGCGACCCGAACTGGAACGGCGGCTGGTACTACGAGAATGGCGGCATTGCCGGCACGCTCGAACAGATTCGCTACGAGACTCTGCTGAACTACGGCCAGGGTGAGGCCGAGGCCAAGGTCGCCGCGAAGAGTTGGGCGAAGATCTACGACGGCCATTCGCTGGTCACCTTGCGGCGCGCAATTGACGGCTTCGATGTCACCAAGCAGTACGACCAGCTCAAGAAGACCAAAGTCCTGTACGTAATCTCCAAGACCGACAAGTTGTTCGACCTCACCGAGTGCGCTGCCCACGCACTCGAAATGCGCAAGGCCGGCGTTGACCTCACCTATGTCGAGATGCCGTCGGACAAGGGACACATGGCGAGCCATGCCGATGCCGCCATGTGGGCACCGATCCTGGGCGCCTTCGTGAAGAGCCTCGGATGAACGAATCAGCCTTCCCGCACGAGGATATCGCCTCGCTGCTGAAATGGTACGTCGACCACGGTCTCGACGAGACCATCGGCGAGGACGCCGTCGACCGCTTTGCCCTCCCGCCTCCGGCCGCTGCCGCTCCGGCGGTTGCCCCACCGCAAGGCGCGGTGGCGCCGACGCCGATCCGCGCCGCTCTGCAGGCGCCGATGGTCCGCGCGCCAGTGCCGCTCGAATCACCGCAGCTCGCCCAGGATGCGCGCGATCTCGCGCGCAACTGCACCACCATCGCCGAGCTCGAGGAGGCGGTGCGTGCCTTCGAAGGCTGCGCGTTGAAGCGCACCGCCAAGAACACCGTATTCGCCGACGGCGTGGCGGGCGCGCCGGTCATGGTCGTGGGCGAGGCGCCTGGTGCCGACGAGGACCGCCTCGGCAAGCCGTTCGTGGGCGTCAGCGGCCAGCTCATGGACCGCATGTTCGACGCCATCGGCATGAGCCGCGAGCGCGACCTCTACATCACCAACATCCTGTTCTGGCGGCCGCCGGGCAATCGCACGCCGACACTGGCCGAACAGGCGGTCTGCCTCGCCTTCACGCGCCGCCACATCGAGCTCGCCAAGCCGAAGCTGCTGGTGCTGGCCGGCGGCACGGCGGCCAAGGCGGTGCTTGAGACGACCGAAGGCATCATGCGGCTGCGCGGCAAGTGGACGAGCTTAAAACTCGACGACGGCACCGAAGTGCCGACCATGCCGACCTTCCACCCCGCCTATTTGCTGCGCACGCCCGCCAGCAAGCGCCAGAGCTGGCTCGACCTCCTGGCGATCGACAAGAAACTGAAAGAAGTTGGCGCGAAATAGCCCTATCGGCGAGCGACGATCTCGCCAAGAGCATTCGGATCACGTCGCAAATCAAGACAGGCGAGGACCAGAACCCGTTCGGCCTCCTCGACGTAGAACAGGCCAAAGGGAAACTGTCGCATCACTGCACGCCTGATTCCGCTGTCGACAACCTGGTAAAGGCCAGGAGCATCGGCAATATGACCTTCAACGCGGCCTACCTCTGCGACGAACGCAATGCCTAGACCCGTCCGCTCACTTTCATAGCGCCGGGCGGCATCGACAATGTCGCGCCGCGCTACCTGCCGGTAAACAACGAGAAGCGGCACTGCCTCAGGTCATACTCAGTTCGCGACGGATATCGGCCAGCGTGACGACGGGTTCTTCAGGGTTGGCACGATACGCGGCGAGTCTTCGACGAAGTTCTCGGCGATGTTCGTCGGAAACTGGAGCGACCGCCGTGTCGTTGGCGACGCTGTCGAGCAGGTCATAGGCCAGCCGCAAGCGCTCGTCCGCGTCGAGTTTTGCCAGCTCGGTGATCAGGGCCCGATTCATAGAATTTATGATAGCGCAATGCCCAACGTTTGTAAGCCTACCGATCGACTAGCTTCTTCCTGAGGAAGAACTTCTTGTGGCCCTCGGGGTAGTCGTCGAGCGTACCGAAGACCTCGTAGCCGCGCTTCTCGTAGAACGGCCGCGCCTGGAAGGAATGCGTGTCGAGCGTCGCCGAGTGGCAATGACGCTCCACGGCATAGGCTTCGGCCTGGTCCATCAGCTTGGTCGCCCAGCGCCGGCCGCGCATGGCTTCGTCGATCCAGAGAAACGTGATGTGCAGCCAACCACCCCAGACGCTTCCGAGCAGTCCACCCATCGTCTCGCCGCGGTCGTTCCTGAGGAAGAAATTCACCGGATAGTAGGCCGACACACCGGTGACGCCGACATTGTAGAAATCGAGATGATCACGCACGAACTGCGCTGCCGCTTTCCTGCTCGAAGACGATCTTGAGATCGGACATGGGAAGTGAAGCTCTAGGCTGAAGGTTTCTTCAACCGCCCTACAGCTTCGCGAACGGGAGCGTCAAGGCCGGTGCCGCCAGCCGCCACATGAGCGACGATGGCGGCGCGCATGCGCGGATCCCAGAACTTCTCCAGATGGTCGGCGATCGCGACGGCCGGATCGGCGTCGCGCTGGGGCGTAAAGAATCGCCCGATCTGGTTGGCCATCATCACCAGCTTGTCGGCGGACGCGGACATGGCCTGCTACTCCGCCGCGACCTTGGTGGCGATCCGCCGGCTCTGCTCGGCCTGCTCGGCATAATCCTTCTGCCACTCGCTGGGACCGTTGGACGGCGAGACCTGGACGGCGGTGACCTTGTACTCCGGACAGTTCGTCGCCCAGTCGGAGAACTCTGTGGTGACGACGTTGGCCTGCGTCTCGGGATGATGGAAGGTCGTGTAGACCACCCCTGGGGCCACGCGATCGGTGATGCGCGCGTGCAGCGCCGTGCCGCCAGCGCGGCTGTCCAGCTTCACCCAGTCGCCGTCGCGCACGCCGCGCTCCTCGGCGTCGTGCGGATGGATTTCCAGCACATCCTCGTCGTGCCACACGACATTTTCGGTGCGCCGCGTCTGGGCGCCGACGTTGTATTGCGACAGGATGCGTCCCGTGGTCAGCAGCAGTGGGAAGCGCGGACCAACCTTCTCGTCGGTGGCCACATACTCGGTGATCATGAAGTTGCCCTTGCCGCGGGCGAAGCCCCCGATGTGCATGATCGGCGTGCCGGTCGGCGCCTTCTCGTTGCACGGCCACTGGACCGAGCCTTCCTTGTCGAGAAGATCGTAGGAGACGCCGGCGAAGGTCGGCGTTAGTGCTGCGATCTCGTCCATGATCTCGGACGGATGATTGTAGGGCATCTCGAACCCCATCGCCTTGGCGATGGCGAGCGTGATCTCCCAGTCGGCCATGCCGTTCTTCGGCGTCATGACCTTGCGCACGCGGTTGATGCGGCGCTCGGCGTTGGTGAAGGTGCCGTCCTTCTCGAGGAAGGTCGAGCCCGGCAGGAAGACGTGGGCGTAGTTGGCCGTCTCGTTCAGGAACAGGTCCTGCACCACGACGCACTCCATCGCCGCCAGAGCCTTCTTGACGTGGACGGTGTTGGGATCGGACTGGAGGATGTCCTCGCCCTGGACGTAGATGCCCCGGAAGCTGCCGTCGATCGCCGCATCGAACATGTTGGGAATGCGCAGGCCGGGCTCGTTGTCGAGCGGCACGCCCCACAGCTTCTCGAACATGGTGCGCGTGGCATCGTCGGAGATGTGGCGATAGCCGGTCAGCTCGTGTGGGAAGGAGCCCATGTCGCAGGCGCCCTGGACATTGTTCTGACCGCGTAACGGGTTCACGCCGACGCCCTGGCGGCCGAGATTGCCGGTGGCCATCGCCAGATTGGCGAGCGCCATGACCGCCGTGGTGCCCTGGCTGTGCTCCGTGACGCCGAGCCCATAGTAGATCGCACCGTTGCCGCCGCTCGCATAGAGGCGTGCCGCGCCGCGGATCGCCTCGGGAGACACGCCGGCCATCGGGCCCACCGTCTCCGGGCTGTTCTGCGGCTCGGATACGAACGTCGCCCAATGCTCGAAGGCATCGAGGTCGCAGAAGTCGCGGACGAAGGCCTCGTTCACAAGCCCTTCGGTGACGATGGTGTGCGCCAGCGCGTTCAGGATCGCGGCATTGGTACCCGGCCGCAGCGGCAGGTGATGCTGCGCCTCGATGTGCGGCATCCGCACGATGTCGGTGCGGCGCGGGTCGATCACGATCAGCTTGGCGCCGGCGCGCAGCCGCTTCTTCATGCGCGAGGCGAAGACCGGATGGGCATCGGTCGGATTGGCACCGATGATCAGGATCACGTCGGCCTGGTCGACCGAATCGAAATCCTGCGTCCCGGCCGAGGTGCCGAAGGTGGCTTTCAGGCCATAGCCGGTCGGCGAGTGGCAGACGCGGGCGCAGGTATCGACGTTGTTGTTGCCGAAGCCGCCGCGCACCAGCTTCTGCACTAGGTAGGTCTCCTCGTTGGTGCAGCGCGAGGAGGTGATGCCACCGATCGCCAGCCGGCCGTGCTTCTGCTGCAGGCGCTTGAACTCCGAGGCGACACGATCGATCGCGACCGCCCAGCTCACTTCGCGCCACGGCTGGTCGATGCTCTCACGGATCATCGGATTGAGGATGCGCTCCTTGTGATTGGCGTAGCCCCAGGCGAAGCGGCCCTTTACGCAGGAATGGCCGTGGTTGGCCTTGCCCTCCTTGTAGGGAACCATGCGCACCAGTTCCTCGCCGCGCATCTCGGCTTTGAAGCTGCAGCCGACGCCGCAATAGGCGCAGGTGGTGACGACCGAATGCTCGGGCTGGCCGATATCGATCAGGGATTTCTCCGACAAGGTGGCGGTCGGGCAGGCCTGCACGCAGGCGCCACAGGACACGCATTCAGAACTCAGGAAATTGTCGCCGAAAGCGCCGGCCGAGACCTTGGAGTCGAAGCCGCGGCCCTGGATGGTAAGTGCGAAGGTGCCCTGCACTTCCTCGCAGGCGCGCACGCAGCGCGAACAGACGATGCATTTGGAGGCATCGAAGGTGAAATACGGGTTCGACTCGTCCTTCTCGAGCTCGAGATGGTTCTCGCCCGCATAGCCGTAGCGCACGTCGCGCAGGCCGACGGCGCCCGCCATATCCTGCAGCTCGCAATCGCCGTTGGCCGCACAGGTCAGGCAATCCAGTGGATGGTCGGAGATGTAGAGCTCCATCACGCCCTTGCGGACCTGCTTCAGCCGCTCGGTCTGGGTCGAGACGACCATGCCGGCGGCAACCGGTGTCGTGCAGGACGCGGGTGTTCCCGGACGACCGGCGATCTCGACCAGGCAGAGCCGGCACGAGCCGAAGGCGTCAACTGAATCGGTGGCGCAGAGCTTGGGCACCTGGATGCCGGCGTCCATGGCGGCCCGCATGATCGAGGTGCCGGCGGGCACCAGCACTTCGTTGCCGTCGATCGTGAGCTTGACCGTTTCGGCGGACTTGCTGGCCGGCGTGCCGTAGTCGATTTCATGAACGAGAGACATGGCGCTCTCCTCTCTATTCCGCCGCTGCCGCGAGGCGCGGGCGAGTGAAATCTTCTGGGAAATGTTTGATGGCGCTCATCACCGGATAGGGCGTGAAGCCGCCCAGCGCGCAGAGCGAGCCGAATTTCAGCGTCTGGCAAAGATCGGTGATCAGCGCCAGGTTGGCCTCGGCCCGGTCGCCCGCGATGATCTTGTCCATCGTCTCGGTGCCGCGGACCGAGCCGATGCGGCAGGGCGTGCACTTACCGCAGGATTCGATGGCGCAGAATTCCAGCGCGAAGCGCGCTTGCTTCGCCATGTCGACGCTGTCGTCGAACACCACGACGCCGCCGTGGCCGATCAACCCGTCGCGCGCAGTGAAGGCTTCGTAGTCGAACGGCGTATCGAACAGGGCGCGCGGAAAATAGGCGCCCAGAGGCCCACCGACCTGCACGGCGCGCGCCGGCCGTCCACTGGACGTTCCGCCGCCGATATCGTCGACGATCTCGCACAGGGTGAGCCCGAAGGCCGCTTCGAACAGGCCACCGTGCTTTACGTTGCCGGCGAGCTGGATCGGCATGGTGCCGCGCGAACGGCCCATGCCGAGATCTGCATAATGCTTGGCGCCATCGGCCAGGATGGCGGGCACCGTGGCCAGCGAAATCAGGTTGTTGATGACGGTCGGCCTGCCGAACAGGCCCTTGTGCGCCGGAAGCGGCGGCTTGGCGCGCACCTGGCCACGCTTGCCTTCGAGGCTTTCGAGCAACGAGGTCTCTTCGCCGCAAACATAGGCCCCGGCGCCGACGCGGATCTCGATGTCGAACTTCGCCTCGGCGCCCAGCAGGCCCTCGGCTTCGGCCAGCACGACGGCGCGTTCCATGACGCGGATGGCGTCGGGATACTCCGAGCGTATGTAGACATAGCCCTTGGTCGCGCCGACGGCGAAGCCCGCGATCGTCATGCCCTCGATCAGCAGGAAGGGATCGCCTTCCATGATCATGCGGTCGGCGTAGGTGCCCGAGTCGCCTTCGTCAGCGTTGCAGACGATGTATTTGCGGTCCGCCGTCGTGTCGGCGACGGTCTTCCACTTGATGCCGGTCGGGAAGCCCGCGCCGCCGCGGCCACGCAGGCCCGATTTCGTGACCTCCTCGACCGTAGCGGCAGTACCCAGGCTCTTGGCGCGCTCAAGGCCGCGATAGCCGCCATGGGCGCGATAGTCGGCAAGTGACAGCGGATCGACGATGCCGCAGCGAGCGAAGGTGATCCGCGTCTGGCGCTTCAGGAAGGGAATATCCTCGGGCCGGCCGACGCACAGCGGGTGGGCGGCACTCGGCAGCTGGCCATTGGCGAAAAGACCCGGAACGTCCTTGGCCGTCATCGGCCCGAAGGCGATGCGCCCGCCAGGCGTTTCGACCTCGATCATCGGCTCGAGCCAGAACAGCCCGCGCGAGCCGGTGCGAACCACATCGACGGCAAGACCGAGGCGCCTTGCCTCGACGATGGCGGCGGCGACGCGATCGGCGCCAACCGCTCGGGCGGCGGCATCGCGCGGAACGAAGATCCGCGTCGTCATCGACCGGCCTCCCGCACGATTTCCTGCAGCGATGCAGGCGTCAGGCGCGCGACCGGCTCGCCATCGAGCATGGCGGAAGGCGCGCAGGCGCAGAGACCCAGACAGTAGGTTGCTTCGACGGTGAGGTGGCCGTCCGGCGTGGTGTCACCCCACTCGAGGCCCAGCCGATCGAGGACCTCGCGCGCCAGGCGCTCGCCGTCCATCGACTGGCAGGCCTCGGCGCGGCAAAGCTTCAGCACATGACGGCCGGCCGGCTGCTCGCGAAAGTCGTGATAGAAACTGACCACGCCATGGACCTCGGCGCGGGTGAGGTTGAGGGCGTCGGCAACGAGCCGCACGGCCGCCGGAGGGACGCAGCCGAAGACGGCTTGGAGATCGTGCAGGATGGGCAGCATCGAGCCTTCTCGCCCGTCGTGCCGGCGGATGATCTCTCTGGCCTCGGCTTCGTCCCACGCGGCTGCCTTGGGCAAGCTCGTCTCCCTTGGATCGCGGGACAATCTGCCTGCGGCAGGCCTTGATCAATAAAGCAGTTGGGTACTGCGATAGAACATTTCTATCACTGGAGACTATTTGCTCCTATTTTACACGATATGTAATATAACATATTGATAATAAATGGGTTTTTAGCGCAACGTCTCGGCCAGCAGCTTGGCCTCTGCCACCAGGGCGGCGGTCATGGGCGGCATAGGTTCGCGGTCCGAGACGACCAGCCCAATGGCGTGAACCGCCTCCGGCTCGACGATCGGGATCGAGCGCAGGTGCTCCGTCAGGCCCAGGGTGTCGGCAAGTTTCTCCGGCATCACGCTCGCCCAGCGACCTGTTCGCACGTGCGAGAACAGCACGATCATCGAGTTCGATTCGAGCGTGGGATCGGGCACGCCACCGCCTGCCTCGCGCAACAGCTGGTCGATGATGCGTCGGTTCTGCATGTCCGGCGTCAGCAGGCAGAGCGGGATCTTGGCGATCTCGGCCCAGGTGACGCTGTCGCGGTCGCCGAGCGGGCTCGTCTCCGAGGTCAGCAACCGGTACTGCTCGATGTAGAGCGGCACCGCGCGCACGCGGCCGAGTGGTTCATTGTCGATATAGGTGAGCCCAGCATCGATCTCGAGATTCTCGAGCATCGAGAGAATCTCGATGGAGGTGCGCGACAGAACGGTAAAGGTCACATTGGGGTGCCTGGAACGGTAGGGAGTGGTGAGTGCCGATACCATGGGAAGCGCGGTCGGGATCGCCGCGACTTTCAGCCGGCCGACCAGGCCGTGCTTGAGGGCCCGCAGTTCCTGCCGCATCGCACGACTGTCGGCCACGATGCCGCGCGCCCATTCGAGGACGCGTTCGCCCTCGGCAGTGAAGGCGATGAAGCGCGACTTGCGATGAACGAGAAGCACCCCGAGCGTCGCCTCGAGCTGCTTGATGCCTGCAGAAAAGGTCGGCTGGGTCACGCCGCACTGCTCGGCGGCCTTTCCGAAGTTCTTCTCCCGCGCCAGGGCGAGAAGGAATTCGAGTTTGTCGATCATGTCGCCTGCACGGGATCCGAGTACCGGCGCTCGACCGGTCGCAAAATCCATTGTAGAATTATTACAAGAACTACCAAGAAAAGATCTCCGGGAGGAACCATAACCATGATCGAGTCACTTCGATTGCGTGCGCTTGTCGTTGCGGCTTCCACCGCCGCGACGGCAATCTTCTGCGTGACACCGGCGGCGGCCTGGGATCCGACGCGCAACGTGGAATTCATCGTTCCCGCCGGCACCGGCGGCGGCGCCGACCAGATGGCCCGCATGATCCAGGGCATCGTCGCCAAGCACAACTTGATGAAACAGAGCATGGTGGTCATCAACAAGGCGGGGGGCGCCGGCGGTGAAGGCTTCCTCGATATCAAGGGTGCGAAGGCCAACCCGCACAAGCTGGTCATCACGCTGTCGAACCTGTTCACCACGCCGCTGGCCACGGGCATACCCTTCTCATGGAAGGAAATGACGCCGGTGGCGATGCTGGCGCTGGACGAGTTCGTGCTCTGGGTCAATGCCGACTCGCCCTACAAGACGGTTCAGGAATACGTGGCGGCGATCAAGGCGGCACCGGACGGCCAGTTCAAGATGGGCGGCACCGGCTCGAAACAGGAAGACCAGATCATCACCGTCGCGATTGAAAAAGCGACCGGCAAGAAGATGACCTATGTCCCCTACAAGGGCGGCGGCGAGGTCGCGGTCCAGCTCGTCGGCAAGCATGTCGATTCCACCGTCAACAATCCGATCGAGGCAGTGGCGCAGTGGCGCGCCGGCAAGCTGCGTCCGCTCTGCGTGTTCGACAGCAAGACGCTGCCGTACACGGACAAGATCGCCGGCGACAAATCGTGGGCCGACATCCCGACCTGCAAATCGCAGGGGCTGGACATCGAGTATCTGATGCTGCGCGGCGTCTTCATGCCGGCGGGCGTTCCGAAGGATGTGGTCGACTATTACGTCGAGCTGTTCAAGAAGGTGCGCGCCACGCCGGAATGGGCGCAGCTCATGAAAGACGGCGCCTTCAACCAGTCCTCCATGACCGGCGCCGAGTACGCCAAGTGGGTCGAGAACGAGGAAAAGCGCCATCGCGACCTCATGAAGGAAGCGGGCTTCCTGGCCACCAATTGATCGCCATCAGCTAGCCGCGTCTGAGCGCCGATAGAGCCAACGAGAGGTCGTCGATGTCCCAATCGCCGGATGATCCCAACTTGGCCGGACCACGTCAGCGCCACGTCGAGATGGGCGTCGCCGTCTTCATGATGGTGCTGGGCGCCATCACCATCTTCGGCAGCCTGAAGGTCGGCATCAGATGGGGGGCGGAGGGGCCAAAGTCCGGCTTCTTTCCCTTCTGGATCGGATTGATCATCGTCGGCACCAGCGGCTTCAATCTGTTCCGGGCCTATGCCACCCCCAACCGCAAGTTGTTCGCCCAATGGGGGCAGATCGCCCAGGTCCTCAAGATCGTCTGGCCGATGACGATCTATGTCGCGGCAGTGCCGTGGCTCGGCATCTACGTCTCGTCCGCAGTGCTGATCATCGGCTTCATGCGCTGGCTCGGCCGCTATGGCTGGCCCCTCTGCCTGGGCATTGGCCTGGGATTGCAGGTCGTCGTCTACGTGACGTTCGAAAAGTGGTTTCTCCTGTCGTTGCCGAAAGGACCGCTTGAGGACCTGCTCGGCCTTTAGAACCCGAAGACAATAGGGAAATCCGGGGAATCGATGGAAAGCATTGGCGATCTGATGGGCGGCTTTGCCGTCGTGCTCAGCTGGCAGAACCTGCTTTATATGGTGATCGGCATCGTGCTGGGTGTGATCATCGGCGTGTTGCCTGGCCTCGGCGGCGCCAATGGCGTGGCGATACTGCTGCCCCTCACCTTCAGCATGTCGCCGACATCGGCCATCATCCTGCTCTCCTGCATCTACTGGGGCGCACTGTTCGGTGGCGCCATCACATCGATCCTGTTCAACATCCCGGGCGAGCCGTGGTCGGTCGCGACCACCTTCGACGGCCACCCCATGGCGCAGAACGGCAAGGCCGGCGAGGCGCTGACGGCGGCCTTCACCTCGTCCTTCGTCGGCGCGCTGTTCGCCGTCGTCGTCATCACCCTGGCGGCGCCGCTGGTCGCGAGCTTCGCGCTGCAGTTCGGCCCGGCGGAGAAGTTTTCGGTATTTTTCCTGGCGTTCGGCAGCTTCGTCGGCATGGGCAAGGAACCGCCGACCAAGACCATCGCGGCGATGATGCTGGGCTTCGCACTGGCCGCAGTCGGCACCGACACCGTGACCGGCCAGCTTCGCCTGACCTTCGGCTCCACCGAACTCCTGGGCGGTTTTGATTTCCTGATCGCCGTGATCGGCCTGTTCGGCATCGGCGAGATCCTGCTGACCATGGAAGAAGGACTGCACTTCAAGGGCAAGGCCGCGGGCATCAACCCCGCCGTGGTCCTGCAGACCTGGAAGGAGTTGCCGCGCTACTGGGTGACCTCGCTGCGCTCCTGCCTGATCGGATGCTGGATGGGCATCACCCCCGCTGGTGCCACGCCCGCCTCGTTCATGAGCTACGGCATCGCCAAGCGCGCCTCAAAGAACGGCGACAAGTTCGGCACTGGCGAGATCGAAGGCGTGATCGCCCCCGAGACCGCGGCACATGCGGCCGGCACCTCGGCGCTGCTGCCGATGCTGTCGCTCGGCGTGCCGGGATCGCCCACTGCCGCGGTGCTGCTGGGCGGCCTCCTGATCTGGGGCCTGCAGCCCGGTCCGCTGCTGTTCGTCGAACAGAAGGAATTCGTCTGGGGCCTGATCGCCAGCATGTATCTCGGCAATATCGTCGGCCTCATCGTCGTGCTCACCATGGTGCCGTTCTTCGCGGCGATCCTGCGCATCCCCTTCGCCATCATCGCGCCGGTCATCCTGGTGATCTGCGCCATCGGCGCCTACACGGTGCACAACAACACCTTCGACGTGGTGATGATGATGGTCTTCGGCGTCGCCGGCTATTTCCTGAAGAAGTGCAACTACCCGCTGGCGCCGCTCGTGCTGGCGATCGTTCTGGGCGACAAGGCCGAGGAGGCCTTCCGCCAGTCGCTGCTGATCTCGCAAGGCAGCCTGGGCGTGTTCTGGTCGAGCGGCCTGGTCTCCACGATCATGACCTTGGGCCTGATCGCCCTGTTCTGGCCGTTCCTGTCGAACGTCTACGGCAGGGTCCTGACGCCGGCGCTGCGCAAGTAATCACAGGCTTTTCGGTGGCTCGGAGGAGACCGGTGATTGACGCCTCCAGACTCGGTGGCATTATGTATTACAGGGGTCAGGGGGAGGACGGTCGGTGAGCGAAAGTCGCGTGGTGGTCGGTCCGATCGACAGCCCGGAGACGTTCAAGGACAAGGCCTACACGGCTTTGCGCAACGTCATCGTGTCGTCGGACGTCTACCGCTCGCGCACCGATATCCGGCTCGACGAACGTCAGCTCGCGCAGGATTTCGGCATTTCGCGCACCCCGGTGCGCGAGGCGATGGCGCAGCTGGAACGCGAGGGCTTCGTGCGGTCGGTGCCGCGACGCGGCATCTACGTGGTGCGCAAGACCAAGGAAGAGGTGATCCAGATGATCACCGCTTGGGCCGCGCTGGAGAGCATGGCGGCCAGGCTCATCACCGAACGCGCCAGCGACACCGACATCGCAGGGCTGCGGCGCATGTTCGCCACCTTCGAAGGCGACACATTGCACGCCAAGCTCGACGAGTATTCCGAGGTCAATATCACCTTCCATCAGAAGATCATCGAGCTCAGCGGCAACAACGTGCTGATCCAGCTGGCGGAGAACCTGTTCACGCACATGCGGATGATCCGCGGCAAGACGATCGGCGAGGACGACCGCGTCGTGCGCTCGATCCACGACCACATGAACATCATCCAGGCCCTCGAGGCGCGCGACACCGAGCGCGCCGAGGACTTGGTGCGCCGGCATGCGCTTGGCCTCGCCGAGCACGTCGCCAAGCACGTCGATTACCTGGATTGAACGCCAAGAATGAACGGAGGAACACCATGGCCGAAGCAGCATTGAAGGCGCCCGGCGCCCCGGAAGAAGCGCAAGACCAGACCGACGGCTTCAACCTCATGATCGACGCGTTGAAGCTGAACGGCCTCACCACGATCTACGGCGTGCCCGGCATCCCGATCACCGATTTCGGCCGCATGGCGCAGGCCGCGGGCATTCGCGTGCTCTCGTTCCGGCACGAGCAGAACGCCGGCTACGCCGCGGCGATCGCCGGCTTCCTCACGAAAAAGCCCGGCATCTGCCTCACCGTGTCGGCGCCGGGCTTCCTGAATGGTCTGACGGCACTTGCCCATGCCACGACCAACTGCTTCCCGATGATCCTGATTTCGGGCTCGTCCGAGCGCGAGATCGTCGACCTGCAGCAGGGCGACTACGAGGAGATGGACCAGCTCGCCATCGCCAAGCCCCTGTGCAAGGCGGCCTTCCGCGTGCTGCACGCGGTCGACATCGGCATCGGCCTCGCCCGCGCCATCCGCGCCGCCGTGTCGGGCCGTCCGGGCGGCGTCTATCTCGACCTGCCGGCCAAGCTGTTCGGCCAGGTAATGGATGCCGAGGCCGGCAAGAAGTCGCTGGTCAAGGTGATCGACGCGGCGCCGGCCCAGATCCCGGCGCCCAGCGCCATTAAGCGCGCGCTGGACGTGTTGAAGAGCGCCAAGCGCCCGCTGATCATCCTCGGCAAGGGGGCCGCCTACGCGCAGGCCGACGAGGCGATCAAGGCCTTCGTCGAGAAAAGCGGCGTGCCGTTCCTGCCGATGAGCATGGCCAAGGGCCTGCTGCCCGACACGCATCCGCAGTGCGCCGGCGCGGCGCGCTCGACGGTGTTGAAGGACTCCGACGTCGTGATGCTGATCGGCGCCCGCCTCAACTGGCTGCTCAGCCATGGCAAGGGCAAGGCCTGGGGCGATGCCCCCAAGAAGTTCATCCAGGTCGATATCGAGCCCAAGGAGATGGACAGCAACGTCGAGATCGTGGCGCCGGTGGTCGGCGATATCGGCTCGTGCGTTGCCGCGCTTCTGGACGGAATGGGCGGCAGCTGGACCAAGGGCCCGGCGGACTGGATGGGCGCCGTTTCGTCCAAGCGCGAGGAGAACGTCGCCAAGATGGCGCCGCGCCTCATGAACAACAACAACCCGATGGACTATCACGGCGCGCTCGGCGTGCTGCGCACCATCATCAAGGAGCGGCCGGACGCCATCCTGGTCAACGAGGGCGCCAACACACTCGACCTGACGCGTGGTGTCATCGACATGTACAAGCCGCGCAAGCGGCTGGACGTCGGCACCTGGGGCGTCATGGGTATCGGCATGGGCCAGTGCATCGCCGCCGCCGTCGAGACCGGCAAGCCGGTGCTGGCGATCGAGGGCGACTCAGCCTTCGGCTTCTCCGGCATGGAGGTCGAAACGATCTGCCGCTACAACCTCCCGGTCTGCATCGTCGTCTTCAACAATGACGGCATCTATCGCGGCACCGACGTCAACAAGGCCGGCAGCGATCCCGCGCCCACCGTGTTCGTCAAGGGCTCGCGCTACGACAGGATGATGGAGGCCTTCGGCGGTGTCGGCGTCCACGCCACGACCCCCGATGAGCTGAAGCGCGCCGTCAACGCGGCGATGGACTCCGGCAAGCCGACCCTCATCAACGCCGCGATCGATCCGGCCGCCGGCAGCGAGAGCGGCCGCATCGGCAATCTCAATCCGCAAAGCAAGCTCAAGAAGAAGTAGGGGAACGACGATGGCTAAGAAGAAGGTGAAAAAGACCAAGGCAAAAGACAAGGCCAAGGCGAAGGACAAGGCAAAGTCCGGCAATAAGCGGACGCTCAAGCTCATCGCCAAGACGCCGAAGGTGTCGACCAAGCCCTGGGGCAAGGACGGCAAGGCGCTCGACGGCGTGAAGATCCTCGACTTCACCCACGTGCAGTCGGGCCCGACCTGCACCCAGCTGCTGGCCTGGTTCGGCGCCGACGTGATCAAGGTCGAGCGGCCGGGCGTAGGCGACATCACGCGCGGCCAGCTGATGGACGTGCCGAACGCCGACAGCCTCTATTTCACCATGCTCAACCACAACAAGCGTTCGATCACGCTCGACTCCAAGAGCAAGGAGGGCATGAGGGTGCTGGAGCGGCTGGTGAAGAGTTGCGACGTGCTGGTCGAGAACTTCGCCCCCGGCGCGCTCGACCGCATGGGGCTGACCTGGGAGCGCATCCATAGCTGGAATCCGCGCATGATCGCCGCCTCGGTAAAAGGCTTCGGCCCCGGCGCCTACGAGGACTGCAAGGTCTACGAGAACGTCGCGCAATGCGCCGGCGGCTCAGCTTCGACCACGGGCTTCCTCGATGGCCCACCGCTGGTCACCGGCGCGCAGATCGGAGACTCGGGCACCGGGTTGCATCTGGCGCTCGGCATCGTGAGCGCGCTCTACCAGCGCAACCGCACCGGACGTGGCCAAAAGGTGCTCTGCGCCATGCAGGACGGCGTGCTGAACCTCTGCCGCGTCAAGCTGCGCGACCAGCAGCGCCTCGCGCATGGCCCGCTGAAGGAATACACGCAGTTCGGCCAGAACATCCCCTTCGGCGAAGCGACGCCGCGCGCCGGCAACGATTCGGGCGGCGGCCAGCCCGGCGTCATCCTGAAGTGCAAAGGCTGGGAGACCGATCCCAACGCCTACATCTACTTCATCACCCAGGCGCCGGTGTGGGAGAAGATCTGCGACCTGATCGGCCAACCCGACTGGAAGACCCATCCCGACTACGCCAAGCCGCCGGCCCGCCTGCCGCGCCTGACGGAGATCTTCGGTCGGATCGAGCAATGGACCATGACCAAGACCAAGTTCGAGGTCATGAACGAGTGCAACGCATTCGACATCCCGGTCGGCCCGATCCTGTCGATGAAGGAGATCGCCGAGGACCCGGCGCTGCGCGCCACCGGCACGGTGGTCGAGGTCGACCATCCGGCCCGCGGCAAGTACCTGTCGGTCGGCAACCCGATCAAGCTCTCCGACAGCATCACCGAGGTCGAGCGCTCGCCGCTTCTGGGCGAGCACACCGACGAGATCCTCACCAAGGTGCTGAAGTTCACGCCGCGCGAGGTTGCCGAGATCAAGGCGTCGGGCGCGACGGGCCAGGCGCCCAAAGCCCCCGCTCCTCAAGCCCGGGCTGCGGAGTAGCACATGCGCATCGTGGTCCATGGCCAGCAGGCCTTCGGCAAGGCCGTGCTGGAGGCGCTGCTGAAGCGCGGCGAGAACGTGGTGGGCGTCTACGTGGCGCCGGAGAAACCCGGGCAGAAGGCTGATCCGCTGAAGGAAGCGGCGTTGGCGGCCAAGCTGCCGGTCTACCAGCCGGCGTCATACCGCAAGCCCGAGGTCTGGGAAGAGTTCAAGGCGCTGAAGCCCGATCTGCAGGTCATGGCGTTCGTCACCCTGTTCGTGCCCGAGGAATTCCTCAACATCCCGACGCACGGCTCGATCCAGTATCATCCCTCGCTGCTGCCGGCCTATCGCGGCGCCAGCGCCATCAACTGGCCGATCATCCTGGGCGAGAAGGAAACCGGCCTGTCGATCTTCTGGCCGGACAACGGCCTCGATACCGGCGACGTGCTCCTGCAGAAGAAGACGCCAATCGGTGCCAAGGATACGCTGGGCACGGTCTATTTCGACCGACTGTTCCCGATGGGCGTCGAGGCGATGCTCGAATCGGTCGACTTGGTGAAGGCTGGGACTGCGCCGCGCCTCAAGCAGGACGAGAAGCTCGCCACCTACGAAGGCCGCGCCACCGCCGATATCGCCCGCATCGACTGGGGCAAGTCGTGGCGGCAGATCGATCCCTTGATCCGCGGCTGCAACCCGGCGCCGGGCGCCTGGTCTACCCTGGACGGCAAGATCCTGCAGATCTTCGACATCCAGCCCCTGCCCGCCCGCGACCCCAAGGGAATCGCCGGCAAGTACGGCGAGATCGTCGAAGTCGGCGCCGACGGCTTCACCGTCGTCTGCCCCGACGGCCGCATCAAGGTGCTGCGGGTGAAGCCCGCCGATGGGCCGAAGGTCGGCGCCGGCGAATGGGCGGCTGCGGCGAAGCTGGCTGTCGGCATGCGGCTGGGCTGACGCTCGCCCCCTCACCTAGCCTCTCCCC
>CAMARK010000070.1 GCA_945860205.1 Reyranella massiliensis 521
GCTTCATCAACTGGGCGAAATCGAGCGTCGGGGCAGCGACCACGATGCCGTGCTGGGCGAGGTCGTGGCCCGTTTCCTCGAACAGGTGCGAGGATTGCAGCAGCGCCTTGGACGGGATGCAGCCGACGTTGAGGCAGGTGCCGCCCAAGGTCGCGTTCTTCTCGACGACCGCCACCTTCATGCCGAGCTGAGCCGCGCGGATCGCCGCCACATAGCCGCCGGGGCCGGAGCCGATCACGACGAGGTCGAATGTCTCATTCGCCATGACGCTGTCCTCACACGCCGAGCAGCAGCCGCTCGGGATCTTCGATGCATTCCTTGACCCGCACCAGGAACAGCACGGCCTCGCGGCCGTCGATGATGCGATGGTCGTAGGAGACCGCCAGATACATCATCGGCCGCGCCTTGATCTCGCCGCCCACGACCATGGGGCGCTGCTGGATCTTGTGCATGCCGAGGATGGCGGACTGCGGCGGATTGAGGATCGGCGTCGACATCAGCGAACCGTAGACGCCGCCGTTGGAGATGGTGAAGGTGCCACCGGTCAGGTCGGCAATCGAGAGCTTGCCGTCGCGCGCCTTGCGGCCGAGCTCGCCGATGCCCTTCTCGATGCCGGCAAAATCCAGCACGTCGGCATCGCGCAGCACCGGCACCACCAGGCCCTGCGGCGTGCCGACGGCGACGCCGATGTCGTAGTAGTTCTTGTAGACGAGCTCATCGCCCTCGATCTCGGCATTGACCGACGGCAACTCTTTCAGCCCCGCGATGCAGGCTTTGACGAAGAACGACATGAAGCCCAGCCGCGCGCCGTGCTTCTTCTCGAAGTCCTCCTTCAGCCGCTCGCGCAGCGCCATCACGTTGGTCATGTCCACCTCGTTGAAGGTGGTGAGCATGGCGGCGGTGTTCTGTGCCTCTTTCAGGCGGTTGGCGATGGTGCGGCGGAGACGCGTCATCCGCACGCGCTCCTCGCGGTCGGCGCGCGAGCGCGGACCGGCCGGAATGGCGGGCTTGGCGGCGGCAGCGCTCGGCGCCGGCACCGACGCGATCGCGGCCAGCACGTCTTCCTTGGTGGCGCGGCCGTCCTTGCCCGTGGGCTGGATGGCAGATGCCGCGACGCCGGTCTCCTCGGCGAGCTTGCGCGCGGCGGGACCCGAGGCGGCGAGATTGGCGCCGGCTGGTGCCGGTGCGGCCACAGGCGCAGGAGCCGGTGCGGCGGGCTTCGGCGGCGGCGGCGGCGCAGCGGCGGCGGGCTTCGGCGCGGCAGCGGCCGTGGCGCCTCCAGCTCCCGCTTCGATATGGCAGAGCACGGCGCCCACCTGGATGGTGGCGCCTTCCTCGACGGCGAGATCGGCGATGCTGCCGGCCACCGAGGCGTTGACCTCGACCGTGACCTTGTCGGTCTCGAGCTCGCAAAGCGGCTGATCGATCGTTACTGCGTCGCCCACCTTTACCAACCACTTGGCGACGGTTGCCTCGGTGACCGATTCACCCAGTGCCGGGACCTTGATCTCGACGGCCATGACTAAAACCCCTTCTCTGCCCGCGCTCAACCGACAGTGAGAGCGCGGTCGACCAGATCGGCCTGTTCCTTGAGATGCGTGCGCGCCGAACCGGTCGCGGGCGACGCCGCCTCCGCCCGGCCGATATAGACCGGCCGCTTGGCCGTCACGCTGGCGCCCGACAGCGCCCGCTCGATGCGGCGGTCGACGAAGTGCCAGGCGCCCATGTTCTCGGGCTCCTCCTGACACCACACCACCTCGGCGTTGGGATATTGTGACAGCCGCACACCCAGCCGGCTGAACGGGAACGGATAGAGCTGCTCGATGCGCAGGATGGCGATGTCGTCGACCTTGCGCTTGCGGCGCTCGGCCACGAGATCGAAGTAGACCTTGCCCGAGCACAGCACGACGCGGCGGACCTTGGCCGGATCGGCGAGCTGGTCGGTCTCGGCCAGGATGCGTCGGAACGAGGAGCCCGGCCCGAAGTCGGCCAGCGTCGACACGCACTCCTTGTGGCGCAGCAGCGACTTGGGCGTCATGACGATCAGCGGCTTGCGGAACGAGCGGCGCATCTGGCGGCGCAGCGCGTGGAAGTAGTTGGCCGGCGTCGTGGGATTGATCACCTGCCAGTTGTCCTCGGCCGAGAGCTGGAGGTAGCGTTCCAGCCGGGCCGAGCTGTGCTCCGGGCCCTGGCCCTCGTAGCCGTGCGGCAGCAGCATCACGAGGCCGTTCATGCGCAGCCACTTGCTCTCGCCGGAGCAGATGAACTGGTCGATGATGACCTGCGCGCCGTTGGCGAAGTCGCCGAACTGCGCTTCCCACAGGACGAGTGCATTGGGCTCGGCCGACGAGTAGCCGTACTCGAAGCCCAGCACGCCCTGCTCGTTAAGCGGGCTGTCGATGACTTCGAAATGCGCCTGCTCCGACGCCACGTGGTTGAGCGGGATGTATTTCGTCTCGGTGGTCTGGTCGACCAGCACCGAATGACGTTGCGAGAAGGTGCCGCGGCCGGAATCCTGGCCGCTGAGCCGCACCGGCGTGCCTTCGGCCAGCAGCGTGCCCCAGGCCAGCGCCTCGCCGGTCGCCCAGTCGATGTTCTCACCGGTGTCGATGGTCTTGCGCTTCTCCAGGAGCTGGCGCGTGATCTTGCGATTGAGGTCGAAGTTCTTGGGCGCCTCGGAGATCGCGCGGCCGACCGAGACGAGCTGGTCGAGTTCGACCGCGGTGACGCCCTTGCGATCCTCCTCGCCCGGCGCGACGGTGAAGCCTGCCCACTTGCCTTCCAGCCAGTCGGCCTTGTTGGGCTTGTAGTTGGTCGCGGCCTCCAGCGCCTTGTCGAGCTTTTCGCGCAACGCGCCGTCCATCGCGGCCACGTCGGCAGCGCTCACCACGCCTTCGGCTTCGAGGTGGCCGGCGTAGACTTCCTTCACCGTCTTGTGGCCGCCGATCTCCTTGTACATCAGCGGCTGGGTGAACATCGGCTCGTCGGCCTCGTTGTGGCCGTGCCGGCGGTAGCAGAACATGTCGATGACGACGTCGCGCTTGAAGTGCTGGCGGAACTCGGTGGCGATGCGCGAGACGTGGACGACCGCCTCGGGGTCGTCGCCGTTCACGTGGAAGATCGGCGCCTGCACGATCTTCGCGACCTCGGTGCAGTAGGGGCCGGAGCGCGAATAGGTGGGCAGCGTCGTGAAGCCGATCTGGTTGTTCACGATGAAATGGATGGTGCCGCCGATGCGGTAGCCGCCGAGGTCGCTGAGGTCGAGGCTTTCAGCCACCAGACCTTGCCCCGCGAAGGCCGCGTCGCCGTGCATCAGGATCGCCATGACCTGGCTGCGCTCGGTGTCGCCGCGCTGGTCTTCCTTGGCGCGGGCCTTGCCCAGCACGACGGGATTCACCGCCTCGAGATGCGAGGGGTTGGGCGCCAGCGAGAGGTGGATGACGTTGCCGTCGAACTCGCGATCGGCCGACGCGCCCAGGTGATATTTCACGTCGCCCGAGCCGCGCATTTCCTCGGGCTGCGAGGAGCGGCCCTGGAATTCCGAGAACAGCGCGGTGTAGCTCTTGTGCATGACGTGCACGAGGGTGTTGAGGCGGCCGCGATGGGGCATGCCCATCACCACGTCGCGGACGCCGAGCTGGCCGCCGCGCTTCAGGATCTGCTCGATGCCGGGGATCAGTGACTCTCCGCCGTCGAGCCCAAAGCGCTTGGTGCCGACGAACTTGACGCCGAGGTAGCGTTCCAGCCCCTCGGCCTCGACGACCCGCTGCAGGATCATCTTGCGGCCTTCGACCGTGAACTCGGTGTGGTTCTCGATGTGCTCGATGCGCTCCTGGATCCAGGCCTTCTGGTCGGGATCGCTGATGTGCATGTATTCGACGCCGATCCTGCCGCAATAGGTCCTGCGCAGGCGGTCCCAGATTTGCCGGAGCGTCGCGGACTCGCCCAGGCCGAGCGAGCCGAAGATCAGGATGGGACGCTCCCAGTCGGCCTCGCCGAAGCCGTAGGTCGCGGGGTCGAGCTCGCGATGGCGTTCCTGCCGCACCAGGTTGAGCGGATCGAGGTCGGCCTCGAGATGGCCGCGGATGCGGTAGGAGCGGATCAACAGAAAGGCGCGCGACGTGTCGTGAGCGGCGGCGCGGATCTCGGCCTCGGTCTTGCCGGCGAGCGGCGCGGGCGCGGCGCCATTGCCGCTTTTGGCGTTGCGGTTGGCCGGCGTCTTGGCCTCGAGGTCGGCGGCACCGATCACCCGGACGCCATTGGGCGCCCAGGAAGCGCCGCGCGTCTCGGCCAGCACGTCGGCCTTCTCCTCGGCGAGTGCGGCGAAGAAGGTCTGCCAATCCCGATCGACGGCATTGGGATCGCCCTGATAGCGCGCGTAAAGCTCTTCGATGAATGGCGCATTGGCGCCGAACAGGAACGACGTCTGCTCTGCTTTCATGGCCCGCTACTCCTTGGCCTGTCTGTGCTGGCCGCCTGGCAGAGGCTGGGCGGCAGTTGGCTGGTCAGCCCTTCATGGCCTTCAGCATTTCCTCGCCGAGCGCGGCGGGCGAATCCGCCACCTTGATGCCGACGGAACGCATGAAATCCACTTTGAATTCGGCCGTGTCCTGGCCGCCCGAGATCACCGCGCCGGCATGGCCCATGCGGCGGCCCGGCGGCGCGGTGCGGCCGGCGATGAAGCCCACGACCGGCTTCTTGGTCTTCGAAGACTTGATGAACTCGGCGCCCTTGACCTCGGCGTCGCCGCCGATCTCGCCAATCATGACGATGCCCTGGGTCTCGGGGTCGGCCAGCAGCATCTCCAGGCACTCGACGAAGTTGGTGCCGTTCACCGGATCGCCGCCGATGCCGATGCAGGTCGTCTGGCCGAGGCCGGCCGCCGTGGTCTGGGCGACCGCTTCGTAAGTGAGCGTGCCGGAGCGCGAGATGATGCCGATCCTGCCGCGCTTGTGGATGTGGCCCGGCATGATGCCGATCTTGCACTCGCCCGGGGTGATGACGCCGGGGCAGTTGGGCCCGATCAGGCGCGACTTCGAGCCCGTGAGGGCGCGCTTCACCCTGACCATGTCGAGCACCGGGATGCCCTCGGTGATGCACACCACCAGCGGGATCTCGGCATCGACCGCCTCCAGGATCGAATCGGCGGCATAGGGCGCGGGCACGTAGATCACCGACGCCGTGGCGCCGGTCTTGGCCACCGCCTCGGCCACGGTGTCGAACACCGGCAGGTCGAGATGGGTAGTGCCGCCTTTGCCCGGCGTCACGCCCCCCACCATCTTGGTGCCGTAGGCGATCGCCTGCTCGGAATGGAAGGTGCCCTGTGAACCGGTGAAGCCCTGGCAGATGACCTTGGTGTTCTTGTCGACCAGCACGGCCATCAGTTGGTCTCCTTGACGGCCTTGACGATCTTCTCGGCGGCGTCGGCCAGGTTCTCGGCCGAGGTGATCTTGAGACCCGACTCCTTCAGGATCTTCTTGCCGAGTTCGACGTTGGTGCCTTCCAGCCGCACGACCAGCGGCACGTGCAGGTTCACTTCGCGGGCCGCGGCGACCACGCCCTCGGCGATCACGTCGCAGCGCATGATGCCGCCGAAGATGTTGACCAGGATGCCTTCGACGTTGGAATCCTTGAGGATGATCTTGAACGCCGCCGTCACACGCTCCTTGGTGGCGCCGCCGCCGACGTCGAGGAAGTTGGCGGGCGCCGAGCCGTAGAGCTTGATGATGTCCATGGTGGCCATGGCGAGGCCGGCGCCGTTCACCATGCAGCCGATCTCGCCGTCGAGCTTGACGTAGTTCAGCGCGTACTTGGCGGCCTCGGTCTCGGCCGGGTCCTCCTCGTCGAGATCGCGCAGCGCCTCGAGCTCGGTGTGCCGGTAGAGCGCGTTGTCGTCGAACGTCATCTTGGCGTCGAGCGCGATCACCTCGCCGGCCGCCGTCACGACCAGCGGATTGATCTCGATCAGCGAGCAGTCGAGCTCGGTGAAGGCGCGGTAGAGATTGCCGAGCAGCGCGACGAAGGCCCCGACCTGCTTGCCCTGGAGGCCGAGCGCAAAGGCGATCTTGCGGCCCTGGTAGCCCTGGAAGCCGGCGGCGGGATCGACCGTCTGCTCGACAATCTTCTCGGGCGTCTCGTGCGCCACCGTCTCGATGTCCATGCCGCCCTCGGTCGAGGCGATGACGGCGACCCGGCCCGCAGCGCGGTCGACCAGCAGCGAGAGGTAGAGCTCGCGTTTGATATCGCAGCCTTCCTCGATGTAGAGCCGCTTGACGGTCTTGCCGGTCGGTCCGGTCTGCTTGGTGACCAGCTCGTGACCGAGCATGGCGGCCGCGCTGGCGCCGACCTCGTCGATCGACTTGGCGATACGCACGCCGCCTTTACCGTTGGGATCGTTCTTGAAGCGGCCCTTGCCGCGCCCGCCGGCGTGGATCTGGGACTTCACGACGGTGACGGCACTGCCCAGCTTGCGGGCGACGTCCACGGCCTCGTCCTTGGTATAGGCGACGCCGCCCTTGAGCAGGGGGACGGCGAATTTGGCCAGCAGGATCTTGGCCTGATATTCGTGGATATTCATGGAGTCCTATCGCTCGGGACCGGGGCAGGACGCGTTTCGCAACTACTTAGTTGTAAAATGCAACTGACCAATGGTTGCGGCACTTTATGAGTGCCACAGCGCCTTGGCAACGACGGACTCATGATCCTTTTGGGTCATTCGACCAAAGTCGGGGATCGCCCCTCGGATCAGACCCGGCCGACGATCTTGTTGGTGGCGTCGATCAGCGACCGCACGGCGGCCACCGACTTGTCGAACATCGCCTTTTCCTCGGCATTGAACTCGACCTCGACGATGCGCTCGACGCCCTTGGCCCCGATCACCACCGGCACGCCGATGTAGAGGCCCTTCACGCCGTATTCACCGTTCAGCATGGCGGCACAGGGGATCATGCGCTTCTTGTCCTTGAGGAAGGACTCGGCCATGGCAATGGCCGACGCGGCCGGGGCGTAGAAGGCCGAGCCGGTCTTGAGATGGGCCACGATCTCGGCGCCGCCGTCGCGGGTGCGCTGGACGATCGCCTCGAGGCGTTCCTTGGTGGTCCAGCCCATGTCGACCAGATCGTGCAGGGAAATGCCGCCGACCGTCGAGTAGCGCAGCAGCGGCACCATCGTGTCGCCGTGGCCGCCCAGCACGAAGGCCGTAACGTCCTCGACCGAGACGTTGAATTCCTCGGCGAGGAACGAGCGGAACCGGGCGCTGTCGAGCACGCCCGCCATGCCGACGACGCGGGCCGGTGGGAAGCCGGTGACTTCCTGCATCAGGCCGACCATGGCGTCGAGCGGGTTGGTGATGACGATGACGAAGGCGTCGGGGGCGTGCTGCTTGATGCCCTTGCCGACCGCGTCGATGACCTTGGCATTGATGCCGACCAAGTCGTCGCGGGTCATGCCGGGTTTGCGCGGGACGCCCGCGGTCACGATCACGACGTCGGCGCCCTCGATGTCCTTGTAGTCGGACGTACCGCTGTATTTCGCATCGAAGCCCTCGACCGGCGCGAGTTGGGCGATGTCGAGCGCCTTGCCCTTGGCAACGCCTTCGGCGGCCGGGACGTCGAACAGGACGATGTCGCCCAGTTCCTTCTGGCCGGCGAGCAGCGCCAGGGTGCCGCCAATTTGTCCGGCGCCGATCAGCGCGATCTTCTTGCGAGCCATGCGAAAAACTCCCGTTCGTGAAGGCGGCGCGTGGTAGCGCGATTCGCGCCGACCGGCAAGAAGCCGTCAAACGGGATGTTTCGCGAGATGTCCCAGCAACAATTGCGTGGCCTTGACGGGCGCCTGGTCCATGACGAAATGGCCGACGCCGGGCAGCACTTCCATGGCAAAGGCCGCACTCACGAACTCGCCCGTGCCGTGCGCGGCATCGGGCCCGACGGTCGCGTCGGCGTCCCCCCAGATGTAGAGGGTCGGGACCCCGATGGTGCCGATCTCGGCAGCCAGGCCCTTGTTGGCGCGATACCAGGCGAGCGCCGCCTCCAGCGCCGCCGGATTGCCGAGGACGGAAAGATGCTCCTCGAGGGCCGCCGACGGCACGCCTTGGCCGAACAGGCCGTCGCGCAGGCGCTTGGCATTGTCCGCCAGCAGCATCCCGCCGGTCCCAGGCTCCAGGAAGGCCCGGTGGTGCCGCGAGCGGTGCTTCTGGTCGCCATCCTCCGCCAAGAGCGCGCGGCGAAACGATTTTGGGTGCGGCCGCGACAGGATGGTGAGCGAGGACAGACGCCCGGGATGTTTGTCCGCCACACCCCACGAAACCTGCCCACCCCAATCGTGACCGACGAGATGGAAGCGCTTGCCGTCGTAGCCGGCTGCCGCGGCGATCTCGATGGCATCGTCCACCAGCTTGTCGAAGACGTAGTTCGACAGATCAGCGGGATCGGGCCGCGCGCCGGGCGAATAGCCGCGCTGGTCCGGCGCCACGGCGCGATAGCCCGCACCGGCCAGAGCGGGAAGCGCCGCACGCCAACTGTGTCGCGATTCGGGAAACCCGTGCAGCAGCAGCACGAGCGGTCCGCCGATCGGGCCTGCGACATCCGTGGTGAATGTCAGGCCCGACCGGATCTTCAAGCCGATGGTGTCGACCATCGATTGATCAGGTCACGCCGTTGGCCTTGAACCAGGCGATCGCCTTCTTCCAGCCGTCGTCCGCCTGGTCCTTGCGATAGCTAGGACGGTAGTCGGCGTTGAAGGCGTGCGGCGTGTCGGGATAGGTGACGATTTCCGACTTCTTCGCCGCTGCGCTGCCGTCCTTGAGGGCGGCGCGCATCTTGTCGACGGTGTCGTTCGAGATGCCGGTGTCGGCACCGCCGTAGAGGCCGAGCACCGGCGCCTTGAGATCCTTGGCGAGGTCGACCGGATGCTTGGGAGTGAGCGGCGTCGCATCGCCGACGACGCGGCCGTACCACGCCACGCCCGCCTTCACGCCGGGATTATACGCAGCATAAAGCCAGGTGATGCGACCGCCCCAGCAGAAGCCGGTGACGCCGAGCTTGGCGGTATCGGCCTTGCCCTCGCCCTTGGCGAAGGCGACGCAGGCATCGAGATCACCCATGACCTGCTCGTCCGGCACTTTGGCCACGACTTCGGCGATCAGCTTGGGAATCTCGGTATAGCCCTTGGCATCGCCCTGGCGGAAATAGAGTTCGGGCGCGATGGCGTAGTAACCCGCCTTGGCGAAGCGGCGGCACATGTCGGCGATGTGGGCGTGCACGCCGAAGATCTCCTGCACGACGAGGATCGTGCCGAACCCGGTGCCCGACGCCGGCATGGCGCGATAGGCGTCCATCTCCTTGCCATCCTTGGTCTTGACCTTGACCGCGCCGGCCGTGAGGCCGTCCGTCGGTGTCGTGATCATGGTCTGTGCCGACACCGGCTGAACCGAAAGTGCGAAGCTGCCACCCAGCACCGTGCCGGTCGCCGCCATCGCCGTGCGTCGCGACAGTCCACGCTCGCTGATTGAAATCATCCGGTCGCCGTCCATGTTTCTGCCTCCCAGGAAAAAGCCCCGGGAAGCCTATGCTGCAGCCGCTATGAACCACAATCACAATCCGGAGAGCCTCAAGCGATATGATCGAGCGCCAGATATTCCGGGCTCTGCATCTCCATCAGCCGCGAGACCGTGCGCTGGAATTCGAAGGAGCCGTCGCCATCGACATAAAGCCCGCCCGGTGCCGTGGCGGCCGAGCAGATGAACTTCACCTTCTTCTCGTAGAATTCGTCGATCATGGTGACGAACCGGGCCGCCTTGTCCTGGCTGTCGGGTCCCATCCTGGGAATATCGGCCATGATGACCGTGTGGAAATTCTCGGCGATGCAGAGAAAGTCCGCCGCACCCATCGGCTCGGCGCACCAGTCGAGATAGTGGGCCATGGCGACGCCCGGCGCCGCGCGCGGAATCTCGACGTCACGGCCCTGCGTGCGCAGCACGCGCGGCTCGCCGTCGGCACCGGCGGCCAATGCCCGGAAGGCCTCGTCGAGCTTGGCATTGGCCCACGCGCCCAGCGGCGTCAGGTAGGCATCGAAGTTGCGCAGGCGGTTCATGCGATAGTCCTGGTCGCCGCCCAGTTCGAGGATTTCTAGGCGCTGCTTGACCAGGTCGATGAACGGCAGGAAACGGTCGCGCTGCAGCCCGTCCTTGTAGAGATCGTCGGGCTGGCGGTTGGAAGTGGCGATCACCGTCATGCCTTGGTCGAACAGGGTCTCGAACAGGCGCGCCAGGATCATCGCGTCGGCGATGTTCGTGACCTGGAATTCGTCGAAGCACAGCAGCTGCGTTTCCGCGGCGATCTCGCGCGCGATCGGCACGATGGTGTCGGCTTCGGGTGGCGCCCCTTCGGCCGCGAGCTTCTCGCGGCGGCGGTGCAGCCGCTCCTGGACCTCGAGCATGAACTCGTGGAAGTGCACGCGCCGCTTCCTGGCCACCGGCGCATCGGCGAAGAACAGGTCCATCAGCATCGACTTGCCGCGGCCGACCGGCCCCCAGATGTAGAGGCCGTGCGGGCCCGACACCGGCTTGGGCGCGCGCGCCAGCCCCCACCGCGCCAGCAGGCCGGGCCGGGCCGGATGGGCCGCCATCGCGGTCAACTGGTCGTGCACGGACTGGAGCCGCAGAACGATGCGCTCCTGCACGGGATCGGCGTGGATTTCGCCCGCGGCCCGGCGCAGGGCAAGGTTGGCGACGGGTCCCTTGCCGGAGGTCGCGGGGATCGGGGTGTCCATTGCGGCATAACTAGCTCACCGCCGCGCGGCTGCCTATAAGGTGCGGCGATGAAGATTGCGTTTCTCGGTACCTCCGCCTTCGCCGTGCCGGCGCTCAAGGCGCTGGCCGAGGCCGGTCATGACGTGGTGGCTGTCTACACACGTGCCCCCAAGCCGGCCGGTCGCGGCCAGCAGGAGCGACGGACGCCGGTCCATGAGCTTGCCCTTTCGCTCGGCCTCGCCGTGCACTCGCCGAGGGGCCTCAGGACCGACGATGAGGCGCAAGCCTTCAAGGCGCTCGATCTCGATGCCGCGGTGGTCGTGTCCTACGGCCACATCCTGCCCAAGAGCTTCCTCGATGCCCCGGTGCTGGGCTGCATCAACATCCACGGCTCGCTGCTGCCACGCTGGCGGGGCGCCGCGCCCATCCATCGCGCTATCCTGGCGGGCGACGGCGAGACCGGCGTCACGACCATGCGCATGGACGAAGGTCTCGACACCGGCCCCATGCTGCTGGCCGAGAGCACGCCGATCTCCTCCGCCGATACGGCCGAGACGGTGCACGATCGCCTTGCCGAGCTTGGCGCGCGGCTGATCGTGTCGACGCTCGACGGGCTGATGCGCAACACCATCGATCCGGTGGCGCAGCCCGACGAGGGCGTCACCTATGCCCACAAGCTCGGCAAGGAAGAGGGTGTGCTGGATTGGCGCCGTCCGGCCGCCGAGCTGGAGCGCAAGGTCCGCGCCTTCCATCCATGGCCCGGCACTTCGTTCGAACTAAATGGCGAGCGCATAAAAGTGCTGGCGGCGGGCCTCGCCCTGGCCGGCGGCGCGCCGGGCACGCTCACCATCGGGCGCGACGGCTTCCCGGTGGTGGCCTGCGGCATCGGCGGCCTGAAACTCCTGCAACTCCAGCGGCCCGGCAAGTCGGCACAACCGGCCGACGCCTTTTTGCGCGGCTTCGCTCTGGCGGCCGGCACCGTCCTGCCCGTGCCCGCTGTCGTGTCGCTGCCACCCAGATCCGCCTGACGCCGTGCCGCGTTACAAGCTCATCGTCGAATACGATGGCGGTCCGTTCGTCGGCTGGCAGCGCCAGCCCAACGGCCCGACGGTCCAGGCCCTGCTGGAAGACGCGATATTCGCCATGAGCGGCGAGCGCACACAGGTGCAGGGCGCAGGCCGCACCGATTCCGGCGTCCATGCTTTGGGCCAGGTCGCCCATTTCGATCTTGCGAATGAGATGGCCCCCGACAAGGTGCAGGCCGCGCTCAACTTCCACCTCAAGCCCAACCCGATCGCGCTGCCCTCGGTCGAAATCGCACCGGCGAAGTTCCATGCGCGCTTCTCGGCGACGTGGCGGCGCTATCGCTATCGCATCCTCAACCGCCGCGCGCCGCCGACCCTCGATAGAGGCCATGTCTGGCACGTCCCTGCCCGGCTTGACCTCGACGCCATGATCGACGCCGCGGCGGCGCTGCAGGGCCATCACGACTTCAACAGCTTCCGCTCGACGGCCTGCCAGGCACCGTCGTCGATCAAGACGCTCGACCTGCTGCGCGTCGGCCGCGACGGCGACGAGATCCACATCGATGTCGGCGCGCGGTCGTTCCTGCACAACCAGGTGCGCATCCTCGTCGGAACGCTCCGGCTCGTCGGTCGCGGCCAATGGTCCCGTCGCGATGTCGAGGAGGCACTGGCGGCCTGCGACCGCACCCGCGGCGGCCCCACGGCACCGCCGCAGGGTCTCTGCCTGATGGAGGTGCGCTACGACCTAGGCGGCGGTGACGACGCCGAGATAGCGAGCGATGAGGAATGAGATGAAGGCCAGCGGCACCCAGCTCACGACCAGCAGCATGGTCGAGAGCAGCCAGCCGGCCCCGATCACCTGCCGCGTGGTGACCAGGAACCAGTAGAAGAACAGCCCCTGCAGGCCGATGCTGACCAGGCTGCTGATCGCCGGCGGTGCCAGGTGCGCAAGCGGCACGAAGACCACGGCCAATGCCATGCCCGGCAGGTTGATCCAGTTGAGTGCCCCGATGTAGCGCGCGTAGCGGTCGAGCCAGCCTTGGCGGCGGGCGATCTCATGGAAAACCACCGGGAACAGCAGCCACTCGACGATATAGCTCAGTGCCTCGACGAAAAAGATCTCCACGTCCTCAGCCGCCACCGTGGCGCTGGAATAGCGGACCAGCAGGAGAATGACGTGGAGTGGCGCCACCAGCACCATGACGCGGAACGAGCGCAGGCAGGCTTCGGTCGTATTGTCGAAATAGGTCGGCGCCGACGGATCGCGCCACAGGAAGACCAGCGCACCCTGCACGCCGCGCGCGATCTCGGCAGCGCTGAGCATAACGGACCCGTCAGGCCGCGAAGAAACGGTCGAGCACCGTCTCGTAGACGTCGGCCAGCGTTTTTAGATCGGGGATCGCGCTCTTCTCGTCGACCTTGTGCATGCTCTCGCCGACCAGCCCGAACTCCAGGACTGGGCAATAGGACCGGATGAAACGTGCGTCCGACGTGCCGCCGGTCGTCGAGAGTTCGGTTTCTACTCCCGTGACATCGCGGATGGCGCCGGCCACCAGGTCGCTGAGTGGCCCCGGCGGCGTGTAGAACGATTCGCCAGAGACCTCGGCCTTCAGCTCGAACAGCCCGTTGCCGCCCAGCGCTGCATTGGCGCGGTCCAGCCGCTCGGTGAGATGGGCAAGCAACGTCTTGGAGGTCCAGAGATCGTTGAATCGGGTGTTGAAGCGCGCGGTGGCGACGCCGGGAGCGATGTTGGTCGCCTTGTTGCCGACATCGACAGTGGTGAACTGCAGCGACGTCGGCTGGAAATGCGTGCTGCCCCGGTCGATCGGCTCACGCACCAGCGCCTCGATCAGCGCCGACAGCCGATGGATGGCATTGTCGAGCCGCTCCGGATAGGCGACGTGGCCCTGCACACCGCGCACCACCATGTCGACGGTCATGCTGCCGCGCCGGCCGATCTTGATCATGTCGCCGAAGCGCTTCGAACTGGTCGGCTCGCCGACGATGCAGGCGTCGATCTTTTCGCCGCGATCGGCGAGACGCTTCAGCATCTTGACCGTGCCATTGACGGCAGGCCCCTCCTCGTCGCCGGTGATCAGCAGGCTGATCGAGCCGCCGAAGTCGCGGCCGCGCTTGGCCAGGAACCGCGTGGCGGCGTCGGTGAAGGCCGCGATCGCGCCCTTCATGTCGGCGGCGCCGCGGCCGAACAGGTAACCATTCGACAGCTCGGCCGAGAAAGGACCGATGGTCCATGACGAGAGGTCGCCCACCGGCACGACATCGGAATGGCCGGCAAAGCAGAAGTGACGGCCAGCGGTTCCGATGCGGGCATAGAGGTTGGCAACGTCGTCGGTACCGGCCTGGGTGAAATCCATGCGCTCGCAGCGGAAGCCGAGCGGCGCGAGCGTGCCTTCGAGCAGGTCCAGCGCGCCGGCTTCGCGCGGCGTCACGCTCTCGCAGCGGACCAGAGCGCGCGTCAGTTCGATCACGTCGGTAGCATTGGTATTCAAGGCATCGGGCATGGCCGAACACTACAGGCCCACCTCCCCAAAGAGAAGGGCGCCAGCTCGGCCTAGCTGGCGCCCCAGTCGATTTGAGAGAGAAAGATAGTCTTGTTGCTTATGGAACTCAGGCGACCATCCGGTCGGCTTCCTGCAGGTTGACCGAGACGAGCTGGGAGACGCCCTGCTCCGACATGGTCACCCCGTAGAGCCTGTCCATGCGCGCCATGGTGACGCGATGATGGGTGATGATCAGGAAGCGCGTGTCAGTGCGGCCGGAGATGTCCTTCACCAGGCCGCAGAAGCGCTCCACGTTCAGGTCGTCCAGCGGGGCATCAACCTCGTCCAGCACGCAGATCGGCGCCGGGTTGGTCATGAACACCGCGAACAACAGCGACAGAGCCGTCAGTGCCTGTTCACCACCGGACAGCAGCGACATCACCTGCAGCTTCTTGCCCGGCGGGCTGGCGTGGATTTCGAGGCCGGCCTCGAGAGGATCCTCGGATTCGGTGAGGCGGAGTTCCGCCTTGCCGCCGCCGAACAGCTTGGTGAAGAGCTGCTGGAAGTGGCCGCTGACCTGCTCGAAGGCGACAAGGAATCGCTCGCGGCCCTCACGGTTGAGGCTCTGGATGCCCTGGCGCAGCCGGCCGATGGCGGCGACCAGGTCGTCGCGCTCGGCCGTCATGCCGTTGATCTGCTGCTCCAGTTCGTTGGCCTCTTCCTCGGCCCGAAGGTTGACCGCGCCCATGGTCTCGCGCTCGTGGACCAGACGTTCGAGGCGATGCTCGGCCTTGTCGATCTCCGGCAGTTCCTCGAGCGACTGGACTTCGGCCAGCGCCAGCACGCCGTCGGGCTCGCAGCGCAGACGTTCGACGATGCGCTCGACCACGGCCTCGCGATCCTTGGTCGCCTGCTCGACCTGGCCCTCGCGCCGGACCCGGCTCTCGCGGGCGCCAGCCAGCTCGCCTTCGGCCTGGCGCATCGCCTTGTCGGCCTCGGCCAGCCGCGTCTCGCCAATGGCGAGTTGATCGGCCGCCTGCTGGCGGTTGACCTCGGCCTTGGCGATCTGCTCGGCCAGCACCTCGCGCTTGGTCTCGATCTCGGCGGGCTTGGCTTCCAGCTCGCCGATGGCGCCGGCGATCTGTTCGCGGCGGGCATCGAGTTCGACGATCTGGCCATCGGCGTCGGCCAGGCGCTTGCTCCAGCCGGCATGCTCCTGGGCGATCTGGCCCAGGCGCTCGACCCGCATCGCTGCTTCGCGGGCGAGACGGTCACAGGTGCCTTCGGCCTCAACCAGCGCGCCGCGCAGCTCGGCGATGCGCACGCGGAGCGCACCGGCCTCGATCCGGTCGGCCTGGGTGTCGGAAATTGCCGACAGCCGGGCCTCGCGGAAGGTACGGCGCATCTCGGCGTCGGCGACGTCGCCCGCGAGCTCGACCTGCGCCTGCTCGATGCCGGTGAGCCGGGTGCGAAGCTGGTCGGTGCGGCGCGCCACCTCGGTATGGCGATCGCGTGCCGCGGTGGCCGCCCGCTCGGCCGTGGCGATGGCGGTCTGCGCGGCCCGCTCGGCCGCTCGGGTCGCTTCGCCCGCGTCCTGGGTCTTGCGCCGCGCGGCGTCGGCCACGGTGCGCTCATGCTGGCGGGCCTGCTCGACGCAGGTCCGCTCGGCGCCGCGTGCGGCGGCGAGCCAGCCCGCTTCGGCATCGGCGCGGGCCTGTTCGGCCGTCTGTTCGATCACGACCGCGTCGATCTGCAGGCGGATCTCGGCCAGGCGATTGCGCTGGCTGAGCTGCACGGCGGCGCTCGATGGCGCCCCGGCGCGCATCGTGTAGCCGTCCCAGCGCCAGACCGCGCCTTCGCGCGTGACGAGCTGCTGGCCGGGCTTGAGCTGGGTCTGCAGCGCTTCGCCGGTGGCGTCGTCGGCCACGAGGCCGATGAAGGCGATGCGGCGAGCGAGTTCCGGCAGCGCCTTGACGAAGGCACCGAGCGGCATGGCGCCTTCCGGCAGTTCAGGCGCATCGGCCAGCGGTTCGAGCGGCAGCCAGTGAACCGGCGCCCCACGATCCGACGATGCTTCCAACTCGTCGCCGAACGCGGCGCCCATGGCTTTCTCGAAGCCCGGCTCGACCGAGAGCGCGTCGAGCAGCGGCGGCCAAAGCGAATCGGCCGCCGACTTCAGCGCCGCAGCGACGCCTGCTTCCTCGGCACGCAGCTTGGTGAGACGCGCGTTGGTCTTCTGCACGATCTCGGCGGCGGTGGCGTGGCTCGCTTCGGCGGCCTGGCGTTCGGCCGCGCGGGCGCGCTCCATGTCGATGCGCTCGGCCTCGGCCTTGGCCACGGCCAAACGTGCCGCGTCCGATTCGTAGCGCGCGGCCTCGCGGGCGTTCTCGATCGCTTCCTGGCCTTCGCGGCGGGCTGTCTCGAAAGCCGCACGAGCGGCTTCGAGTGCTGCCTCGACTTCCGGGAGCGCCGGCAGGCCCGAGAGTTCGGTTTCGACCTGCTGCCGCTGGGCGGCAACCTCGTCGCAGCGCACGGCCATCCGGCGCAGGCGGTCCTGCAGTTCGGCGATTTCGCGGCCCACGCTCTGGCGCAGCGCCTCGTCGTCGGCGATCTGGCGGGTCAGGCGGTCATGCTCCGTCTCGGCCGTGGCGGTATCGGTCTGGGCAACGTCGCGGGCCTGTAGTGCCGCGGCGGCGCGATCTTCCTCGCCCACCTGCTGCTGCTCCAGGCGGCCGCGCTGGCCGTCGAGATCGGCGGTCGCGGCCTCAGCGTCGCCCTTGCGGCCGCGTTCGCGCTCGAGATCGGAATCGGTCTGGCGCAGGCGGGTCTCCGCCTCCTCCTGGGCTTGGGCCACGCGCTCGGCTTCGGCGGTGAGCGCATCGTGCGCCACGCGCAGGCGCTGGAGCGCTGCCGCGGCGGCAGCCTCGTCGTTGCGCAGCGGCGGCAGCGAGGTCGCGGCGTCGGCCTGCGCCGTGGTGGCAAGACCGACCAAGCGCGTGAGGTCGGCGACCAGGGCTTCGGCTTCGCGCAGGCGCTCGCCCGAGTTGGCGAGGTCGCTCTCGGCAGAGGCCAGCTTCAGGGCCAGCACGGCCGCTTCGGCGCGGCGGATATGGTCGGAGAGGTTGCGATAGCGGCTGGCCTGGCGGGCCTGGCGCTTCAGGCCCTTGTGCTGTTCCTCCAACGCGATGAGCACGTCCTGCACGCGCGCCAGGTTCTGCTCGGCGGCGCGCAGGCGCAGTTCCGCCTCGTGGCGGCGGGCATAGAGACCGGTGATGCCGGCAGCCTCGTCGATGATGCTGCGGCGGTCAGCCGGCTTGGCGTTGACCAGCGAGCCGATGCGGCCCTGGCTCACCATCGCGGTCGAGCGCGAGCCGGTGGCGGCGTCGGCAAACAACGTCTGCACGTCGCGGGCGCGGATCTCCCGGCCGTTCACCGTATAGGCCGAGCCGTGGCCGCGCTCGATGCGGCGCATGACGTCGAGCTGGTCGGTGTCGTTCACCATCGCGGGCGCGGTGCGGGTCTTGTTGTCGAGCGACAGCATCACCTCGGCGATATTGCGCGCCGGGCGGGTGCCGGCACCGGCGAAGATGACGTCCTCCATCTCACTGCCGCGCATCTGCTTGGCCGAGGTCTCGCCCATCACCCACTTCAGGGCCTCGACGAGGTTCGACTTGCCGCATCCGTTGGGGCCGACGATGCCGGTCATGCCGGACTCGATGGCGAGCTCCGTCGGATCGACGAAGGACTTGAAGCCGGAGAGCCGGAGCTTGTCGAACTGGACCATCTACACCACGCCCTGTTTGTTACTTAACGAGTCTGGTTACTTATTTGACGATTTTGGCGAGGGCGGCGTCGATATCCTCGACGGAACGCGACCCGCGATAGAGCTGACCGCCGATGAACAGCGTCGGCGTCGCATTGACGCCCAGCGTCTCGCCGCTGCGGTAGTCGTTGAGCACGGCATTGACCATCGCATCGTTGGCGAGGCAGGCCTTGATCTCGGCTTCGCCGAGGCCCGCGATGCGCAGCGGCTTGGCGAGTTCGGCGATCGGATCGGCGCCCGTCGCCCACTGCGGCTGGCCGCGGAAGATGATGTCGAGGACGCCGAAGTATTTGTCCTTGCCGGCGCACTCGGCGATCTGGGCCGCCTTGACCGCCACCTGGTCGAGCGGGAAGTCGCGGTAGACGAGGTTCACCTTGCCGGTGTCGATCCACTTCTTCTTGAGATCGGGCAGGATCTGGATGTGGAAATGGGCGCAGTGCGAGCAGGTGAGCGAGGCATACTCGATGATGGTGACGGGGGCCTTGGGGTCGCCCAGCACATGGTCGCCCGGCTGAATGGCCATCAGGGCAGCCTTGTCCGGGGTCGCGGCCACGGCAACGGGTGCCGGGCCCGGCGCCGGGGAGCGCGTGCCGAAATAGACGCCAGCCACGATCGCAGCCACCGCCACGGCGCCGCCGGCGACAATCAAGATATTCTGCATACTCGTCTTCCTCTCCACTACATCTTGGGAATTTCACCTGTGGGGAGTCAAACGATTACCGCCCCACCTGGCGTAAAATTGCTGCGATGGCGTCGGGACCGCCGGGATTCTGGTAGTTTTCCTCGTTGATGAACAGGGTCGGTGTCGACCTGACCCCCAGCGCCTGGCCGGTCTGGACATCGAACACGACTTTGTCCAAAGCGCGATCGTTGGCGTAGCAGTCCTGGGCCGACTGGGCGGTGACGCCCTGGCCCGCCAGCACCTTGACCATATCGGCCTCGGGATCGCTGCCCGTCAGCCACTCGACGTGGCTGCCAAACAGCGCCTCGGTGAAGGCAAAGAACCTGTTCGGCGGCACACATTCGGACAGCTGGGCGGCCCGCGTGGCCACGATGTCCGAGGGAAAGTGCCGGTGGATCAACCTGAGCCGGCCGGTGTCGATCCATTCCCGCTGCAGCGGCGGCAGCGTGGCCATGTAGAAGGTGGCGCAGTGCGGACAGGTAAACGAGAAATAGGCGGTCAGAACGTTGGGCGCGTCGGCCTTGCCCAGGATGTGATCTCCCGGCAGTGCCTCCAGCAGCTTGGCGCGGGACAGCTCCTGGGCACGGACGTCGTCGGCCACGAACAATGCGCCCAAAGCCGCCGCCAGAACGCCGCGCCGGTTGAGCGCCACGCGGGCACCGAGCCGGGTCAGCGCCGCCCTGAGATCGGGGTCTTTTACCGTGGCCGCTTGGGCCGCGACCTGGGTCACGGTCTTGGGGTCGGGCGTCGGGATCGGGCGCGGCGGCGGCGCGGCAGCGATGGCACCCTGAACCAGACGAATGTCGTCGATCATCCGGTGCCCGAAATAGGCGTTCACGCGCTGCACGATCTGGCCGGTCTGGTGCTGGACTTCGAGCGCGGCGGCGCCTGATACGCGGAGCCGGAGCACCTTGCCGCTGCTGCTGGAACTGCGTGCGCCGCGACCGGCGATCAAGGCATCGGGCCGCGTGGTGCGGGCAAGGTCGGGACCGACGATGGCCGACCATTCGGCACGCAGGCGCGCGATCGACGCGCCTTTGCCCCCCTTCGTCCGATTGTGTGCGATCCCGGAGGTGAGCCGCTGGGCCAGACCGCCGATGGCACGGAAGCCGTTTTCCCGCATGGACCCTTTCAAACCCTGTTCCTTATGGTCGGCCCAATGGTAGGGGACGGGCCCTTACATGACCATGACCCACGCCCCGCGTCTGCTCACTTGGTACGACCGACATCGTCGCACCCTGCCGTGGCGTGCGCCCGCCGGCGAGCGCACCGAGCCTTACCTGGTGTGGCTGTCGGAGATCATGCTGCAGCAGACCACCGTGGCCACCGTGGGCGACTATTACCGCCGTTTTGTCGAGCGCTGGCCCACCGTCGACGCACTGGCCGCCGCCCCGCTGGACGAGGTGCTCTCGGCCTGGGCCGGCCTCGGCTACTACGCCCGCGCCCGCAATCTTCATGCCTGCGCACAGGCCGTCGCGACCGGCCACGGCGGCCGCTTTCCCGAGGACGAGGCGGCCCTGCGCGCGCTGCCCGGCATCGGGCCCTACACGGCGGCGGCCATCCGCTCGATCGCCTTCGACCACAAGGCTTCGGCGGTCGACGGCAATGTCGAGCGCGTGATCTCCCGCCTCTATGCCATCGATGCGCCGCTGCCCGACGCCAAGATCGAGATCCACGCCCGCGCCGCCGAGCTGGTGCCCGAGGCGCGGGCCGGCGACTACGCCCAGGCGATGATGGATCTCGGCGCCACCGTGTGCACGCCGCGCAAGCCCCTCTGCGTGATCTGCCCGCTGACCCGGAACTGCCGGGCGCTGAAGCTCGGCATCGCCGAGACCCTGCCGCGACGGGCGCCCAAGGCCGAGAAGCCGACGCGGCGCGGCCTCGCCTTCGTGCTGGCGCGCAAGGACGGCGCCGTGCTGCTGCGCAAGCGGCCGACCAAGGGGTTGCTGGGGGGCATGGACGAGGTGCCGTCGAGCCCATGGCGCGAGGGCAAGTTCGTCCCGGCCGATGCGCTGGCCGACGCCCCCGTGCCGGCGCGCTGGACCCTGCTGGAGGGGCTGGTGCGCCACACGTTTACGCACTTCCATCTCGAACTGAGCGTCGCCCGCGCCACGGCCACGACCGATCGCCTGGCCCGGCTGTTGCCCGGCAGTGCCTGGTGCACGCTCGATCTTTTGGACGACCGCGCCTTGCCCACCGTGATGCGCAAGGTGATCGAAAAGGCGAGCCTTTCGTAGGTTGAAGTGGACCATTTCCCGGCACACCCCGTTGTGCCACGCGGTGTCTCGCTCCCTGTGCCACCAACCCGGGTCAAACCCCTGATCCCGCTGCTCAATCGCCTCCTGACAAACTGTGCCACCGCGCCCGGCCCGGCGCCGTCATGAGTGTCCGCCGATGGAACGCCTGATTGGACCCTTCCGTGGACCATAGAAAACGCCCGGAAGCGGAGCCTCCGGGCGTCTTTTGGGGCAGCGTCAGACGTCGCCCATCATAGGGAAAATCCTAGCCGAAACCTGCGGATCCTGCAAATCGCAGAATCTGCTGCCCAGATCGGATTGGGCCTAAACCAGATTGGGCTTCGGCAGGCTCGTGGGGAGGATCTCGATCACCGAGTAGCCGTCCCGCTCGAGCGAAACCGCCTGAAGCTGGGCTTCCTTGAGGGTCGAGTAGGCGATGCCGATACGGCGACCGCCCTTGGGCTTTTCAACCCAGACCATATGCTTGCCGATTGCTGCTGTTGTCATGGCGGACCCTATACAGGCAAACGCCCGCATTAGCGAATATCGCTCATTGGGCCTTCTTCTCGCCGATTGCCGACCCGTTCCAGGCTCGCTCGAAAACCGACGGAAGGCATGCTAAGTAATACCTGAATTAATCGTCTCCTTACCGAAGGGCTGCCATGAGCACGACCGTTACCAGCAAAGGCCAGGTCACCATCCCGAAGCGGGTTCGTGATCTACTGGGAATCGGACCCGGGAGCATGATCGATTTCGAGCGTGGCCAGGATGGCCGCATCGTTCTGGTCAAGATCGACAAGAAGGCTCGCCCGAACCGTTTCGCGCGCCTGCGCGGCCATGCCGGCAAGGGCCTGAGCACGGCCGAGATCATGGCCATGACGCGCGGCGAGCGCTGACGTGATCGAGCGCTGACGTGATTCTGGTCGATACCAACGTCCTGCTCGATCTCGTGACCGACGATCCCGATTGGTCGGAGTGGTCGCTGGCCCGTCTCGAAGAGGCCGCCTTGGCAGGCCCGATCCTCATCAACGATATCGTCTATGCCGAGGCCTCCATCCGCTACGATCGGATAGAAGATCTCGACGCGATGCTCGCCCAGGCAATCATCGAGATCGCGCCAACGCCGCGTTCTGCGTTGTTCCTCGCCGGGAAAGCCTTTCAGCGATACCGCGCCGCGGGCGGCACGCGACCCGGAGTCTTGCCCGACTTTTTCATCGGCGCGCATGCGGCCGTCGCGGGCTGGCCGCTGCTTACGCGCGACGCTGGCCGATATCGCCGTTACTTCCCGAAGGTCACGCTGATCGCACCGCCGGCCTGAACGAGGGCGTCCGTTGCGACGCGACTGCCTGTGCAGTGCTTAATTGCCCCCTAAAGCCCCGCCCGTACCTGCTGGCGGAGATGGTCGATCGGCAGGCGGGCGCCGGCGACCTCGACATGCCAGAAGGTCCAGCCGTTGCAGGCCGGTGCGCCCTGCACCGCCGCGCCCACCTGGTGGATCGAGCCGCGATGATCGCCCAGCGCGTTGGACGCCGAGACCGATCCATCGGCGCGCACGCGGGCATGCAGGCGGCCAGTGTGGTCGCTCAACACTGTGCCCGGCTGCAGAAGCCCCGCCTCGATCAGCACACCGAAGGCGATGCGCGGCTCGCTGCGCTTGCTGGGCTTGGGTGTCACGTCTTCAGCGGCCAAAGGCTCGATCTCGGCAATGCGCTTCCTCGCAATGGCGGCGTAATCGGGATCGCGCTCGAGGCCGATGAAGCGGCGGCCGAGGCGGCGCGCGACCGCGCCCGTGGTGCCGGTGCCGAAGAAGGGATCGAGGATCACGTCGCCCGGGTTTGACGCCGACATGATGCAGCGGAACAGCAGCGCCTCGGGTTTCTGCGTCGGATGCGCCTTCTTGCCGTCGTCGCCCTTGAGGCGCTCGCCGCCGGTGCAGAGCGGCAGCACCCAGTCGGAGCGCATCTGCAGGCCCTCGTTCAGCTCCTTCATCGAATCGTAGTTGAAGGTGTACTTCTTGTTGGCGCGATCGCGCGCCGCCCAGATCAGCGTCTCGTGCGCGTTGGTGAAGCGCTTGCCGCGGAAATTCGGCATCGGGTTCGACTTGCGCCACACGATGTCGTTCAGCAGCCAGAAGCCCTGGTCCTGCAGTGCCGTGCCGATGCGGAAGATATTGTGGTAGCTGCCGATCACCCAGAGCGTGCCACCGGGCTTCAGCGCACGACGCGCGGCCTTGAGCCAGGCGCTGGTGAACTGGTCGTAGCGCGCGAAGTCGGCAAACTTGTCCCAGTCGTCATCGACGGCATCGACCTTGCTGTGGTCGGGCCGCAGCAGCTCGCCGCCGAGCTGGAGATTGTACGGCGGGTCGGCGAAGACCATGTCGACGGAGGCTTCGGGCAGGGCGCGCATCAATTCGATGCAGTCGCCGACGAGCACGCGATCGAGATTTTCCACAGGCATCTGTGGAAGATGAGTCATCCACCGAGTCCCGGTCAAGAAATTACAATTGATTCAATTGTTTACGCGATCGATCCACAAGATCGAGTCGCGCGATCGCTATGACCCACAAGAGGTAGAGGGCGGCCCGAAATTTTCTCGTGAGCCTCTTGCCGGCATCTCGATTGATTATCCGCCGCGTGCTGAAGGGGGCGAAGTTTGGCGATGACGGACATGCGGCAGAGTGACGGCATCCGGGACGTGACACGGATGATGACCCACTACATGGCCTGGGCGAACCGGGTGATGATGAATTCGGTCGCGAAGCTGCCCGAAGCCGAAATCTCCAAGCCGCGTCAGGCGCTGTTCGGAACCATCGCCCATACGTTCAACCACATCCTCGTCATCGAGGAGATCTTCCGGGCGCATCTGGAAGGCCGCAAGCACGACTACACGGCGCGAAACACCAAGGCCTCGCCGCCCTTCGCCGAGGTGCGGGATCGGCTCGGGGCAATGGATCTCTACTGCGTCGGATTGGCGGAGCAGCTACCGGTCGAGGCATTGAACGAGACCGTGCACTTCGAGTTCGTCGGCGGCGGCGCGGGCGCCATGACGCGGCAGGAGATCCTGCTGCACCTCGCCAATCACGCCACCTATCATCGGGGTTTCGTCAGCGACATGCTGTTCCAGATTCCGTTTTCGGCCGATGCCAACGATCTGACGGTGTTTCTGCGCGACGCCTGGCCTGCCCTGAAGCGCTGATCATCCGCATAGACAGCGGTTGACTAGGAGAGTTCCTCGGCGATCGCCTTCTTCACGCCGGGACGCTCGGCCATGCGACGCCGGTGATCGACCACCCGCGGGATTCGTGCCGGATCGACGCCGTCGGCTTCCAGCCACTGGGCGAGCGTAAAAAGATAGGCATCGCAGATCGTATAATGCTCGCCCATCACCACGGGCCCTTCAGCATCTCACGCTCGATCATCTCGAAGGCACCGCCCACCGACTCCGGCACCTTGCGCTGCATGGCGGCGATGGAAGCCTTGTCGTCGGCATCGACCCAGCGATGGCCGCGCATGCGATGCGCGTGCGCCACGTGGAGGTGCGAGCAGAGATAGGCGTTGAAGGCCTGCACCTGGGCAAAGGCGAAGGGATCGTCCATCAGCGCGAGCCGCGACAGGGGAAAGCTCTGCGCGACATAGACCAGCATTGCCGGTGTCTCGGTCAGGATGCCCCGGTCGGTGACCAGCGCCGGCACGCGCGCCTTGGGATTGACCTTGAGGAATTCCGGCGACTTCTGCTGCTCCCTGGCGAAGTCGACCCGTACCGTCGAATAATCGGCGCCGACCTCTTCGAGGACGATGTGCGTGGCCAGCGAGCAGGTGTGGGCGGTGTAGTAGAGCGTGAGCACTGATGTCTCCCCCTTGCCGGCGGTGCCGGGCGTCAGACTTCGGCGTAAATCTCGATGACGTTGCGTTCGGTGTCGCGGAAAAAGATCGCGCGGTGCCCCCAGGTCGGGATGTCGCGCGGCGGGCCCATCATCTCGACACCCTTGGCGACCAGCTCAGCCTGGCATTCGTCGATCTCGGGCGGCGACACGCGGAAAGCGAGCTGCACCGACGCCGAGCCGAGGGCGCCCGGCCCGTCCTGAAAGACACCCTCCAGGGTGCGTGGCCGCAGGCAGAGGAGGCCCGAGCCGACATGGAAGCTCACCCACCTCGTTGTCTCCCGCTCTATGCGAAACTTCATTACGTCGAGATAGAATTGCCGCGCACGGACCATGTCCTCGCAGAGCAGGACCACGTAGTCGAGGTTTCGAATTGAAGCGATGCCCATGAGGTCAGCGTAGCCGACTGACGGGCGCGAAGCTCATACGGTGATGCGGGGTCGGCCCGAGAAGTTCGAGGGCTTGCAAGTGCTGCGCGCTACCGTAGCCGCGATTGGTTTCCCAGCCATAGCCCGGGAAAGTTGCGGCGAGCGCGTGCATATAACGGTCGCGCGTCACCTTGGCGAAGATCGAGGCTGCGGCGATCGAGTAGGAGTGCACGTCGCCGCCCACGATGGTCTCGGCACGGCAACCGAGCTGCGGCGGCGCGCGGTTGCCGTCGACCAGCACCACTTCCGGCTGCTCGACCAGCGCCTGCACGGCGCGGCGCATGGCGAGATAGGTCGCCTGCAGGATATTGATGCGGTCGATCTCCTCGACGCTCGCCTCCGCGACGGCAAACTGCACGACGCCGGAGGCGATCATGGCCTCATAGGCCTCCTCGCGCTGTTCGAGCGTGAGCTTCTTGGAATCGTCGATCATGCGTAGCAGCTTTCGCGCCGCGCGCGTGCGGTCGATGATGGCCGCCGCGGCATATACCGGACCGGCCAGCGGTCCGCGCCCGGCTTCGTCGATGCCGGCGACACGTCCTTCACAGCGCAGTTCGAATCGAAAGCTCGGCATTATCCCCATCGAGGTTGGCTAGACTGGGGCCATGTCCCTGATTACCCGCATCATCGCAGAAGACGCCGTGGCAATGGAACAGCTTCGTGCCGTGCGCGCCATCGCCCTGCCCGACTGGTGTATTGCCGCCGGATTCGTGCGCAATCGAGTGTGGGACCATCTGCACAGTATCGTGCCGGCGCGGCTGCCTGTGGATATCGACGTGCTCTATTTCGATGCGGGCGACACTAGCACCGAGCGCGAGGCCGAGTTCGAGGCCAAGCTCGACGAGCTGATACCGCTCCCTTGGGAAGTCCGCAACCAGGCGCGCATGCATGTCTGGAAGAACCTGCCGCAACACCGCGACACGGCGGACGCCATGATCTACTGGCTGGAGACGGTGACTCCGGTCGGCGTTCGATTGGAAGCGGACGATAGTCTCAGCGTGGTGGCACCGCTCGGTACCGACGACCTGCTGAACCTGCGTTGCCGGCCGACGGAGTTCGGCCGCGCGCGACGTTCCGAGTACGAGACGCGCATCGCCGCCAAGCGCTGGCGCGAGCTGTGGCCGAAGGTGGTTTTCCTCGATTGAACATCTTCCGGACCGCGAGCGTCCCGCTCGCTCGGCATCATGAGCGAGCGGGAC
>CAMARK010000071.1 GCA_945860205.1 Reyranella massiliensis 521
CGCGGTCCGCATGACCATGAGCGCCACTGGAGTGGCGCGCTCCCAGCAATTCAAGACGTTTGCTCGACCTTCCGCTCGGTCTCGTTGGGCCACAGCATCAGCGAAATGATCAGCAGGATCGCCATGCCGCCGCTGATGCCGATGAAGCGGTCGATCCCCGGCATGATGCTGGTGGGTGGCGCCGGACCCTGGATCAGCGTGACGATGAAGACGAAGGCCGCCTGGGTGCCGAGATAGCCGACGCCGTTCTTCCCGTTCTGGATATGCATGCCGATCCACACGCTGCCGGCGATCATGGCGAGCCACCAGGGGAACGACTCGATCTGCAGCGCCAGGCAGCCGAGCGCCGCGATGCCGCCCAGGAAACAGCCCAGGATCCGGTGCAGGGATCGTTCGGCGACGGCATGCCGAGTCCCCAGGGAACCATCACCGATCACCGGGGCCGACATGACGACCGCGATGCTGATGCACATCTCCGTGACCTGCGGCAGGTCCATCCAGATCCAGACCTGCATCATGATGACGACGGCGATCGCCGCGCGCATGCCGTGCAGCAACGCGGGCCATTGCGCGCCCAACAGGTGACGCCAGCCCGGGACCGGCGGCGCCGGGTCGGCGTGCCAATGCATGAGAAGATTGGCCACGATGGCCGAGGCCGTGACGCCGATGCCCACTTCGAAGATGCGATAGAAGGCGATGTAGGGCACCTGCAGGGGATTGTTCAGCCCTTCCAGCAGCACCAGGATCGAAGTGATCGTGCCGAACAGCCAGGCGAGTCCATGCGGGCTCACCTGCATAGCGACCACGCCCAGCATCGTGGCCCCGGCCAGGAACAGGCTGAGGGCGAAGTGATCGTAAGGCAACCATCGCGCCATGATGAAGCCCGCCGCGGCGCCGCCGATCGTGCCGGCAAGCCGGAGCAGGCCCTTGCGGATCGAGGCCGCACCCGAGGCCATGATCGTCATGTAGCCGCTGATCGCCGCCCACCACACCGACTCGGCCTCGAGCCAAAGCGCCATCGTGGTTGCCAGAGGAACCACGATGGCGGCAACGAGGCAGATTCTGGTCCGCGCCGGATCGGTGCCGAGCTCGCCCAGCTCCTTCCACCAGCCCTGGACCGCGCGATCAGTCATGCGGCCGGCTTCGGCCAGATCCTCGATCACCGACCGCAGGATCGACTCGGTCATGGAAAGATACCCATCATGGAAAAATAATCGTCCGCGCGTCGGCGCCCATGTAGAGCTTCAGGCCGGGCGGCGGGTCGACCAACGTGATGGTCACCGGGATGCGGCGCTGAAGCCGGATCCAGTCGGTGGTCGGTGCCACGTAGGGCAGCAACTTCACCTCCCCCACTTCGCGGCTGAAGCCACGCGCAATACCGTCGATGCGCGCACGGTGGAGATGGAACGGCTGGCTATCGAGCCACACCCAGGCCTCGCCGCCGATGGTGAAGGAGCGAATGTAGTCCTGCTTGTAGTTGGCCATGATGCGCCAGGCGTGGGCATCGACAATGCCGATGATCGGCACGTTGGCGTTGGCGGTGTCGCCCGGCCGCACCGTGAGGTTGGTGACTGCCCCGTCGGTCGGCGACACGACCTGGGTCTTGCCGAGCCCCCATTGCGCCGTCGCCATATCGGCCATCGCCTTATTGAGTGCCGCCTGGTGCGCCACGATGCCGTTCTGCGCCTTCTCGATCCCGAACTCTGAAATCCGCATCTCGGCCGCCGTGCGGCGCAGATCGTCATTGGCCTTGTCGAGTTCGGCACGCGGCGCGTACTCGCTCTTCGCCAGGTCGGCATAGCGGATCTGCTGCTGCTCCGCATAGGTGTGGGCCGAGGTCGACGCCGACAGTGCCGCGCGGGACGAGGAAAGTTCCTCCTGGGACACCTTCACGAGCGCCCTCTGCTCGTCGATCTGGGCCTGGCGCTGGTTGACGATGAGCTGGAAGGGCACGGGATCGATGGTGAAGAGCGGATCGCCCTTCTTGACGTTCTGGTTGTCGACCACATGCACTTTCAGGATCGGGCCCGTCACCTCCGAAGCAACGGCCACGAGGTCCGAGCGCACATAGGCGTCGTCGGTATAGGCCACGAAATAGACCAGGATCTGGTAGGCCACGAACAGGCCCAGCAGCGTGCCGCCGACGGTGAGAAGGCGCCTCAGCCGGCTGGTCTCGCGCTCGGGCCTGGCGCTTTCAGCCGGGACGACGGGAGCAGGCGCGACAGGTGCCGACGCGGGCTGCACTGCCGGCGTGGCCTCTGCAGCCGCGGGCGCAGGTTCGACGATATCGACGGCAGGCGGCGGATTTTTTGAAGGCGCGGTGACGCTCATATCCGGAAACTAGCGCCTTCGCCGCTGCGGGCAAGCGGCCGGCCGGGCCGGCAGCGGATATTGACTATCCTATCCAATAGTCTACAATCCTATCCATGCTTGCCGCCGCCCGAACTGCGCCTTCATCTCATCGGCCCGACATGTCCGCGCGTCCCGGTGGGATGGACGACGTGAAACGAGTCATTCGGCGTCCCACGCCACGGTTCCCTGGACCCGGATTCAGCCAATGAGATCAAGAGCTTGGCCGATGCGATCCAGGTGTCTCGCGACGTAGACCCGTGTCCCACTGACTCGGAGTCCAAGAGGTGACGTCCTCAGCCGCGCGCGATCAGCGACGCCACGAACTTCGACAGCTCGATGGCGCTATAGGGCTTGGGAAAGACATGCACGCCGGGCGTGACCGCCGCACCGGGTGCGCTGGCGCCGGAACAGCGGATGATCGGCGTGCCCGGCCGGTGCCGGGCCGCCGCCTCGATCACCTTCTCGCCCGACATGTCGGGCAGGCCGATGTCGACGATGATCGCCGACAGCGGCGCCGTGCCGGTCACGACGTCGAGCGCCGCCTGACCGGTCGGCGCCTCGATGCAGGCAAGGCCGATATCGCCCAGGGCATCTACGAGGACGGCGCGGATCAGGAATTCGTCTTCAGCCAGCAGGACGCTCGACATGCCGGCGCCCTACTCCGCCGCGCGTGCCAGCGCGGCTTGCGGTTTGAAGGCCAGGATCGACCCACCGCGCGCCGCCGGCAGCGGCAACGCAAGCGGCTCGACACCGAGCGCCCGGGCGGCGTTCCAGCCCCAGCGCGGATCGACCAGGAAGGAGCGCGCGTGCGCCGTGCAGTCGGCCTCGCCCGAGGCGATGATGTGCTCGGCCTGTGCCGGCTCGGTGATGACGCCCACGGCCCAGGTCTTGATCCCGGCCTCGCGGCGGATGCGGGCGGCGAACGGCACATGGTAGCCCGGCACGACGGTGATCTTCTGGGCCGGCGAATTGCCGCCCGAGCTGGCATCGACGAAGTCGCAGCCCAGCGCCTTCATCTGCCGCGCCGTCTCGACCGTGTCCTCGATGGTCAGGCCGCCCTCGACCCAGTCGGTCGCCGAGAGCCGGATGCCCATCGCCTTGTCGCGGGGCCACGCCTTGCGGCAGGCCTCGAAGACCTCGAGCGGAAAGCGACGGCGCTTCTCCATCGTGCCGCCGTACTCGTCGCCGCGCTGGTTGCTGAGCGGCGAGAGGAACTGGTGCAGCAGGTAGCCGTGTGCGCCGTGCATCTCGACCAGATCGAAGCCCAGCCTCGCGCTGCGCTCGACCGCCGCCACGAACGCCTGCTTCACGCGCTTGAGGCCAGCCGTATCGAGTGCAACGGGCGTGTGCCACTTGGCGGCGGGATCGTAGGGCAGCGCCGAGGCGGAAAATGTCGTCCACGGCAGGTCGGGCGCGTCGGCCTGGGTGAGCGGCCCGCCGCCCTTCCAGGGCCGCTGCGCCGAGGCCTTGCGGCCGGCGTGGGCGAGCTGGATGCCGAGCTTCACCTGGGGCATCCAGCCGCGCACCCATTCGACGATCGGCTTGATCGCGGCTTCATTCTCGTCGCTGTAGAGGCCGAGGCAGCCTTGGGTGATGCGACCCTCGCGCTCGACATGCGTCGCCTCGAGACAGAGCAGGCCGGCGCCCGACATCGAGAGCATGCCGTAGTGCACCTGATGCCAGGGCTGGGCGCTGCCATCGACCGCCGCGTACTGGCACATCGGCGAGACGACGATGCGGTTGGGCAGCGTGACGCCGCCGAGCTCGACGGGCGTGAACAGTTGGGCGGTCATCGTGGTCCTTGTGGGTTAGCCGGTGATCGACGCGCCGGCCTCGTGACCCAGCCACTCCTCGATCAGGCGGCGGGCGATGGAGTCGCGTCGCGGCATGAAGAACGAGCCGTCCTTGGGCATGTTCTCCGGCCGCAACTCCTCGCGTGAAAGCCAGCGCGCGCTCTCGAGTTCGGATTCGTTGACGCTGAAGTCCATCGATTCGGCCGCGGCGAGGAAACCGATCATCACCGAGGCGGGGAACGGCCAGGGCTGCGAGGAGCGATAGATGACGTTGCTCACGCGCACCTTCACCTCTTCGTAGACCTCTCGCGCGACGGCGTCCTCGAAGCTCTCGCCGGGCTCGACGAAGCCCGCCAGGGTCGAATGCATGCCCCTCGGGAAATGCTTGCCGCGTCCCAGCAGGCACTTGTCGCCGTGATGGACCAGCATGATCACCGCCGGGTCGGTGCGCGGGAAATGCTCGGTCTTGCAGCTCTCGTTGGTGCACATGCGGACGTGGCCGCCGCGCGTGATCTTGGTCGCCGTGCCGCAAACGCCGCAGAAGCGGTGGCGCCGGTGCCAGTAGGTCATGCCGCGGGCATAGGCCAGCACCGAGCCTTCGCGCGCAAACAGTAGCGGGCCGACCTGGCGCAGGTCGACGAACTCGCCCAGCTCGCCCAGCGGCGTCTCCTTGCCGGTGACGTCGACGGCGAAGTAAGGCGTGCCCTCGACGTAGCCCAGGAAGATCTGGGTGTCGGCGGCGCTCGCCACCGCGCGGGCCATCATGCCCTGCAGGAATACCGCCTCGGGATTGCCGCCGGTCTTCACCAGGTTCTTTTCGGAGTCGATGGGAACGAACCGCGCCGCGCCCGACGCGGCGAGCTCGATCATCCGTTCGTCGTCCTCGCGCTCGTGACTGGCGCGGTCAATGTCCGCACTGGAATAGGGATTTCTGGGTCTTTGCATGTAGCGGCGACGGTGCCACAGCATGCCGGTGGCTGCAATGTTGCGGGTGTCGCCCGTCGTCAGACGAGGGCGCGGGCCAACACCTGGGCGACGTGTACCGCCTGTCGATCCGTGCCATCGGCGATCTGGTGACGGCAAGAGGTGCCGTCGGCCACGACCAGCGCATTGGCATCGGCCTTGCGCACGGCCGGCAGCAGCGAGAGTTCGGCCATGGCGATCGAGACATCGTAGTGCTCGGCCTCGTAGCCGAAGCTGCCGGCCATGCCGCAGCAGCTCGACTCGATCGGCGTCACGGCAAGGTCGGGCACCAGCGCCAGCGCCTCCTGCACGGCGCTCATGGTGCCGAATGCCTTCTGGTGGCAGTGACCGTGCAGCAGGGCGCTCCTCTCGGGCAGCGGCTTGAGCTCGAGCTTGAGCCGGCCCGCCTTCTTCTCGCGAACCAGGAATTCCTCGAACAGGAAGGCATTCTTCGCGACCACTTCCGCCTCCTCGCCGAGGCCCATCGCTAGGAACTCATCGCGCAAGGTGAACAGGCAGGACGGCTCCAGTCCGACCACCGGCACGCCCTTGGCCACGAACGGCAGGAGCGCCTGCAGGAGCCGCATCGCCTCCTGCTTGGCCTTCTCGACCTGACCGGTCGCGAGAAAAGTCCGGCCGCAGCAGAGCGTGCGTGCGCCCAGCGTCGGCCAGGCGACGGCGACGCGATGGCCCGCCGCCTCCAGCACGCGCCGTGCGGCATGCAGGATGTCGGGCTCGAAATTGTTGGAGAAGGTGTCGGCGAAGATCACCACCGTGGCGTCGGCGTCATCGACATCGGTCGTCGCCAGGAACGTATCGCGCCGCCAACGGGGCAGCGTGCGCTGCTTGGCAAAGCCGACATAGGTCTGGAAGAACCAGGCGAGGTTGAACAGCCATGGCAGGCGCCGCGCCCAGGGCGCCGTCTCCGGCAGGTTGCCGACCAGCCGGTCGCGCAGCCTGAGGCCCTTGGCCATGCGGCGCGCCGACTTGGCCTCGATCTTCATGCGCGCCATGTCGACGCCGGTCGGGCAGTCGCGCTTGCACCCCTTGCAGCTCACGCAAAGATCCAGCGCGGCGGCCACGGTATCGGAGCTGAGCGCGGCTTTGCCGAGTTGTCCCGAGAGCGCAAGGCGCAGCGTGTTGGCGCGGCCGCGCGTGAGATGCTTCTCGTCCCTGGTGACGCGGAAGCTGGGGCACATGGTGCCGGCATCGAACTTCCGGCAATGGCCGTTGTTGTTGCACATCTCGGCGGCCTTCACGAAGCCGCCGGTCGGATCGCCGCCGGTGCCCGGCGCCGACGTCACTTCCGTCATGGGATCGATCTGCACGTCCCACGCCGACCAGTCGAGCGCCGGCTTGTAATCGATGCCGGCATAATCCGGCTTGAAGCGGAACAGCGAGCGATCGTCCATGCGCGAGGGCCGCACGATCTTGCCGGGATTGAGCAGGCGCTGCGGATCGAACAGATCCTTCACCTGCTCGAAGGCCTTGGTGAGGCGCGGCCCGAACTGCCAGGCGACCCACTCCGAGCGCACCAGGCCGTCGCCATGCTCGCCCGAGAAGGCGCCCTTGTACTCGCGCACAAGCTCCGAGGCCTCCTCGGCGATCGCCCGCATCTTGGCCGCGCCCTCGCGGCGCATGTCGAGGATCGGCCGCACATGCAGCGTGCCGACACTGGCATGCGCATACCAGGTGCCCCTGGTGCCGTGCTTGGTGAAGACATCGGTGAGGCGCTGCGTGTAGTCCGCGAGATGTTCGAGCGGCACGGCGCAATCCTCGATGAAGGACACGGGCTTACCGTCACCCTTCATCGACATCATGATGTTGAGGCCGGCCTTGCGGACCTCCCACAATGCCGCCTGCGGCCCGGGCTCGGGCATCTCGACGACACTGCCCGGCAGGCCGAGATCGGCCATCAACTCGACCAGCCGCGCCAGGTCGCGCAGCTGATCCTCGCGCGTTTCGCCCGCGAACTCGACCAGCAGGATCGCCTCGGGCTTGCCGATCAGCGCCCGTTCGATCACCGGCCGGAACGCCGGATTGGCGCGCGCCAGCTCAATCATGGTGCGGTCGACCAGTTCGACGGCGGTGGGCTTCAGCTTTACGATGTGCTGCGCGCTGTCCATCGCCTTGTGGAAGCTCGTGAAGTTCACCACGCCCAGGGTCTTGTGCTTGGGCAGCGGTGCCAGATTCAGCGTGAGGCGCTGCGTCACCGCCAGCGTGCCCTCGCTGCCGACCAGCAGGTGCGCCAGGTTTACCGAGTTGTCGGTCGTATAAGGGCGCTCCGACTGCGGGAAGAAGATGTCGAGGTTGTAGCCGCCGACCCGGCGCAGCACCTTCGGATACATGCGCTCGATCTCGGCCTTCTCGGCAAAGGCGAGTGCGGCCACCTTGTCGGCAATCTCGCGCACCGCGGCCGGCATGTCCTCGGGTCGCCCCGAGTCGAAGCGCGCCCGTTGGCCGTTGGCCAGGATGGCGTCGATCGAGGCCACGTTGTGGACCATGTTGCCGTAGCGGATCGACCTCGAGCCGCAGGAATTGTTGCCCGCCATGCCGCCCAGGGTGCACTGCGCGGAGGTCGAGACGTCGACCGGATACCAGAGGCCGTGCGGCTTCAGCCAGGCGTTGAGCTGGTCGAGTACGACGCCCGGCTGCACCGTGACCTGGGCCTTGTCCTTGTCGAAGCCCATGACCTCGCGCAGATGCTTGGAGACGTCGACGACCAGCGCCTCGCCCACCGTCTGGCCGCACTGCGACGTGCCGGCGCCGCGCGGCACGATGGCGGCCTTGGCATCGCGCGCGACATCGACGACCAGCGCCAGATCGGTCTCGTCACGCGGCACCACCACGCCCACCGGCTCGACCTGGTAGATCGAGGCGTCGGTCGAGTAGCGCCCGCGCGAAGCCTTGTCGAAAAGGACCTCGCCCTTGATCGTGCGGCGCAGCGTTTGTTCGAGCGGGGTCAGTCGAGCTTCACCCCGGCCGCGGCGACGACCTTCTGCCATTTCTCGATCTCGGCGCGGATGCGCTTGGCGAAGTCTTCCGGCGACTCGCCGCCGACCTGCGCCGTCTGGTCCAGCCAGATCTTCTGCAGCTTGGGATTGGCCATCGCCTTCACGATCTCGGCATACATGCGATCGACGATCGGCTTGGGCGTGCCCTTGATGGCCCACATCCCGTACCAGGTCGACACGATCCAGTTGGGCACGCCGACTTCGGCGGCCGTCGGAATGTCTGGAAAGTCCGTGGTGCGCTTGGGCGTGGCGACGGCCAGTCCGAGGAGCTTGCCCGCCTTGATCTGTTGCGCCGAGGTACCCATGCCGTCGAACATCATGTCGACGTTGCCGGCGAGCAGGTCCTGCATTGCCGGGCCGGCGCCGCGGTAGGGCACATGGGTGATCTCGGTCTTGGTCTCGAGCTTGTAGAGCTCGCCCGCCAGATGATGCGCCGTGCCGGCACCCGGCGAGGCGTAGTTCACCTTGCCGGGATTGGCTTTCACGTAGGCCAGGAACTCGGCGTAGGTCTTCACTGGCACCTTTGCAGGATTGATCGAGATCACCTGCGGCACCAGCGCGATCATGGTGATCGGCTCGAAGTTCTTCTCGAGATCGTAGTCGAGGTTCTTGTAGATCGAGGGCGCAATGGTGTGGTGGATGGCGCCGACGAAGAACACCGATCCGTCGGGCTTCATCTTGGCGGCCTGCGAGGCACCGACCGTGCCGCCCGCGCCGCCCTTGTTGTCGATGATGATCTGGCAGCCGAGCTGCTCGCCGACCTGCGCCGCGAGTGGCCGCGCAAAGGTGTCAGTGCCGCCACCGGCCGGAAACGGGTTGATCCAGGTGATGGTGCCCGGCGGCCAAGCCTGGGCGCGGACGCTCGATGTCATGACGGCGGGCGCGGCCAGCGAAGCCGCAAGGCCGAGCTTGAGGGCGCGCCGGCGTGTGGCGTGGGACGTATCACTCATAGGCTTGTTCCTCCCAGAACATCTTGGTTTTTCATCGTCTCGAGTACCGCCTGCTGCTTGGCGCGCAGGTGGCGAATCAGAAGATCACGTAGCGCAGCGCCATCGCGCGCGGCAAGGGCCTCGATCATGGAACGATGTTCCGCAACCGCCTTGTCCCATTTGGCACGATTGAAGTTCGAGCGGAACCTCAGCGCATGAAGGCGGGCATTCAGCGTCCGGTAGGTCTGGGTGAGCACCGGATTGCCCGCCACGGCATTGATGGCGTCATGAATGGCGCGGTTGATACGGTAATAGGTCGGCAGGTCGTCGTGCGCGTGCGCGGCTTCCATCTCGACCTGCAGGGTCCTGAGGCCTGCAATATCGTCTTCCGTCACGCGAGCGGCTGCGAGTTCACCGGCGAAACCCTCGAGCGCGCCCATCATCTCAAAGGCGTGCCGGGCATCCTCGCGCGACAGAGCCACGACCTGGGCCCCGCGGTTGGGCAACTGGACCAGCAGCCCATCGCCCGCCAGCATGCGGAACGCCTCGCGCAGCGGCGTCCGCGACACGCCGAGCTGCTCGCAAAGCTCGCGCTCGTTCAGCTTGGCACCCGGCAGGAGCACGCCTTCGATAATGAGGGCACGCAGCCGCTCCGCCGCCGCTTCGGGCAGGGTCAGGCGGGCGATCGGGATGTTGGAGCCGTCCACTGGACTCAGTGTGGCATATTGTATACAAAATGCAACACTCGCCACTTGGCAGCGAGTGTTGCCCTGAGCGAGCCGAAGGACCTTATCAGCTCGGCTCCGGTCGAAACTAAACTCTAGGAGCCGAACATGCGTCTGAACTCACATCCCAGCGGCCGCCACTTTCTGCAGATCCCCGGCCCGACCAATGTTCCCGACCGCATCCTGCGGGCGATGGATCATCCGACGATCGATCACCGCGGACCCGAGTTCAACGCGCTGGCCAAGAAGGTGCTGCGCAGCATCCGCCAGGTCTTCCAGACCAAGCAACCCGTCATCATCTACCCCGCCTCCGGCACCGGCGCCTGGGAAGCTGCCCTCGTGAACACGCTGTCGCCCGGCGACACGGTGCTGATGTGGGAGACCGGCCACTTCGCCTCGCTGTGGAAGAAGATGGCCGACAAGCTCGGCATCAAGTCTGAATTCATGGGCGGCGACTGGCGCAAGCCCGCCGATCCCGCCGCCATCGAGAAGCGCCTCAAGGAAGACAAGAGCCACGCCATCAAGGCCGTGTGCATCGTGCACAACGAGACCTCGACCGGCGTGGTCACCGACGTGAGCGCCGTGCGCCAGGCCATCGATGCCGCCAAGCACCCTGCCCTGCTCCTGGTCGACACCATCTCGTCGCTGGGCTCGATCGACTATCGCCACGACGCCTGGGGCGTCGATGTGACGGTGGCGGGCTCGCAGAAGGGCCTGATGCTGCCGCCCGGCCTCTCCTTCAATGCGATCAGCGAGAAGGCGCTGGCGGCGTCGAAGACCGCCACCACGCCGCGCGCCTTCTGGAACTGGGAGGAGATGCTGACGGCCAACGCCAACGGCTGGTTCCCCTACACGCCGGCCACCAACCTCATGTACGGCCTCAACGAAGCCTGCGACATGCTGCTGGAGGAAGGCCTCGACTCGGTCTTCGCGCGCCACACGCGGCACGCCGAGGCGACGCGCACCGCCGTCACAGGCTGGGGCCTCGAAATCCTGTGCAGCGACCCCAAGGCCCATAGCGGCTCGCTGACCGCAATCATGATGCCCGAGGGCCACGACGCCGATGCCTTCCGCAAGGTGGCGCTGGAGAACTTCAACATGTCGCTCGGCCAAGGCCTCACCAAGGTCGCGGGCAAGGTGTTCCGCATCGGCCATCTCGGCGACTTTAACGACCTGATGCTGATGGGAGCACTCTCCGGCGTCGAGATGGCGCTCGGCCTCGCCAAGGTGCCGCACAAGGCGGGCGGGGTGCAGGCGGCCCTCACCTATCTCCGCGACACCGCGCCGGGCGCGCGGCGCTGATTTGCTCTTGCCGCCCGCGATTTGGCGCTGTCGACTGACAGACTGACGATAGATCGTCCCTACCTTCACCACGGAGCACCGCGATGTTCGATCTCGTCATCAAGAACGCCGAAATCGCCGACGGCCTGGGCAGCCCGCTTCGCCGTGCCGACGTCGCGGTGAAGGATGGACGCATCGCCGCGGTCGGCCGGGATCTCGGGCCGGCAGACAAAACGGTCGACGCCGACCGGCTCGTCCTGGCGCCGGGCGTAATCGACGTCCACACCCACTATGATGCGCAACTCACCTGGGACTCCACGGCCTCGCCCTCCCCCGCGCTCGGCGTCACCACCGTCGTGATCGGCAATTGCGGCTTCGGCATTGCGCCGGCCACGCCGGCGACGCGCGACACGCTGCTCAAGAACCTTTCCGAGGTCGAGGCGATGTCGCTCGACGCATTGCGTGAAGGCGTCGACTGGCAGTTCGACGATTTCGCGAGCTATCTCGACTTCCTCACCAGGCGAGGCGTCTACCCCAACGTCGCCTCGTTCTGCTCGCACTCGGCGCTGCGCACCGTGGTGATGGGCGACGCTGGATCGGAACGCGAGGCAACGGCAGACGAGTTGGCGAAGATGTCGTCGATGTTCGATGCCGCCCTGAAAGCGGGTGCCATCGGCCTCGGGTCATCGACCTTCGAGAACCACAACGGTCATGGCGGCATTCCAGTGCCCTCGCGACTGGCCAGCGACGACGAGTTCCGTGCGTTGGCCGGGGTCATGGCGCGGCACGGCCATGGCGTCACCATGGCGACCTGCGGCGAACGTTCACCAATCTCCTTCATGGAAGAGCTGGCCACAATTTCCGGCCGACCGGTGATCTACTGCCCGCTCCTCGACTACCCGACCAAACCCGAACATGCGCCGGCCATCTCCGCCGCCTGTGCCGACGCCCGCAGCCGCGGTCACACGGTCTACGCCCAGGCCTCGTGCCAGCCGCTCAACATGAACTTCGGCCTGCTCAACGCCTACATGCTGCAGACGATTGCGCCCTGGCCGACCCATGGCGACGCCGCGCACCATCGCGCGCTTTTCGCGGACCCCGCGTTCCGGGCGGCCTTCAAGCGCTCGCTCGCCACGCCGGTGGAGGGCGGCCGGATCTTCAACGGTACCTGGCATCTGATGGAAGTGACGCTGTCGCCAACGCAAAGCGCCTTGGAGGGACGCACGATCGATGAAATCGCCCGCGAGCGCGGCGTCGATCCGGTCGACGCTCTGCTCGATATCGGCCTCGCCGACGACCTGCAAACGACCTTCATCGTGCGGCTGCTGAACGTCGATGAAAAACGCGTTGGCGACCTGATCGCCGACGACGGCAACATGATAAGCCTGTCCGACGCTGGCGCCCACCTGACGCTGTTCTGCGACGCCGGATACGCCATGCACCTTCTCGGCCGCTGGGTGCGCGAGCTCGGCCGCTTCAGCCTGCCGCACGCCATCCGCAAGCTGACCGGCGATCCCGCGCACATCTACGGCATCATCGACCGCGGCCGCATCGAAGTGGGTGCCTGGGCCGACCTGATGCTGTTCGACCCGGCGACCATTCATGTCGGCAAGACCCGGCGGGTTGCCGACCTGCCGGCCGGCGCCAGCCGGCTGATCCGAAGCGCACCCGGACTGCACGGCGTGTGGGTCAACGGTACCCAGGTTTTCGACGGCAAGGACTACGTCAAGGTCGAGCCGCCGGGCCAGGTCCTGCGCCGATTCAGCACCGCCAAGCCGACGCTCGCCATGCCATTGGCGAGAGCCGCCGAATAGCGGACACGAATCCCGGCAAGAATACTTGACGATTCCGCAGGAATATGCCTATATTTCCTATAGACTGGCGCTTGGATTGCGCCGGCCTTTTCTTTTGGGCATGACCCGCCCGCGCACGCCGCGGGTACGACGCAATCCAGCGTGTGGGTGCAGCCGCCGCGGGTCCTTACCCGTGGACAGTCCCAACAACGACCCCGTCTCAACGCAACGCCGAATAACGAAGTGCGAACAGACACTTGGACGACGCCTGGGCACAGGCGCGAAGGGGCACATGCGAACGAAGAAGTCCGGCAGCCGCGTAAAAGCCACTGGAATAAGGCTTATCCCGAAGTCTGGCCCAACTCTGGACACAACATTCGGCTCGTTTAGGTGGGCCCCTGCGCGGGCGTAACACCTTGGAATTCCTGGTTCTTCGGCGTGCGGAGAGCTGAATTTCGGTCGCGAATGCGTGCCCGATCAGGAGGCGGACAAGGGCCCCGGATCGCCACCGACGGGCCTCCGCAGGCAGGCGACGTGGTGGCCTTCGGCCACCTCGATCAGCGGCGGCGCGATCACCTTGCACTCGGCGATCGCGTAGGGACAACGCGTGTGGAAATGGCAGCCCGGCGGCGGATTAGCCGGGCTCGGAACGTCGCCCTGGACGATGCGCTTGCGCTGGCGGCGACGCTTGGGATCGGGCGCGGTGGCTGCCGACAGCAAGGCCTCGGTGTAGGGATGCAGCGGCCGCATGAAGAGCGAGCGCTTGTCCGTGAGTTCGACGATGCGGCCGAGATACATCACCGCGATGCGATGACTGATGTGGCGCATCACCGCGAGATCGTGGCTGATGAAGAGATAGGCGAGCCGGAATTCCTCCTGCAGGTCGATCAGCAGGTTCAGCACCTGCGCCTGCACCGAGACATCGAGCGCCGAGACCGGCTCGTCGGCCACGATCACGTCGGGATTGACCGATAGCGCCTTGGCGATGCCGAGCCGCTGGCGCTGGCCACCGGAGAACTCGTGGGCATACTTGCGCATGGCGTCGGGCCGCAGCCCCACGCGCTCGAACAGGCGGGCGACGCGGTCGTCGGTCTCGCGACCGCGAGACAGGCCGAAGTTTTCGAGCGGCTCACCCACGATCGTGCCTGACGGCAAGCGCGGGTTCATCGACGAATAAGGATCCTGGAAGATTGTCTGGATGCGCCGGCGGTGGGCCCACATGGCACCGGGCTTGAGGGACGAGATGTCCTCGCCCGCCAGCACGATGCGGCCGGCCGTGGGCTCGACCAGCTTCAGCACCGTCTTGCCGATGGTCGACTTGCCACAGCCTGATTCGCCCACCAGCCCCAGCGTCTCGCCACGGGCGATCGTGAAACTCACACCATCGACAGCTTTCACCGCGCCTATCCGGCGCTGCAGCAGACCGCCATGGATGGGGAAATGCTTTACGAGGCCTTCAACCTCGAGGACTGGGGGCTCGGTCATAGCGCGCTCGCCCGCACGCGATCGATTTCCCAGCACGCGACCGTGTGGCCCGAGCCGACATCGACCAGCGGCGGCGGTTCCACCGCGCAGCGCCCGGTCGCGAAGCCGCAGCGTGGCGCGAAGGCGCAGCCGGGAATGGGTTGCGTCAGCCGCGGCACGAGCCCGGGAATCTCCTGCAGACGGGGCCGCGTGCCGGCGGCGTCGGCCTCGATGTCGAGGCGCGGGATCGCCCGCATCAGGCCGCGCGTATAGGGATGCAGCGGCTCCTCGAACAGCGCCTCGACCGGCGCCTCCTCGACCTTGCGGCCGGCATACATCACCACGACGCGCTCCGTGGTCTCGGCAACGACACCGAGATCGTGGGTGATCAGCACGATGGCGGTGCCAGTCTTCTCCTTGAGCTCCAGCATGAGCTGGAGGATCTGCGCCTGGATGGTGACGTCGAGCGCCGTGGTCGGCTCGTCGGCGATCAGTACCTGCGGGTCGCACGACAGTGCCATGGCGATCATGACGCGCTGGCGCATGCCACCCGAGAGCTGGTGCGGATATTCGTCGAGACGACGCCTGGCGTCGGCGATGCGCACCAGATCGAGCATTTCGAACGACCGCTCGCGCGCCGCCCGCCACGGCACGCCCATGTGGCGTACGACGTTCTCGGCGATCTGGGTGCCCACCGTCAGCACCGGATTGAGGCTGGTCATCGGCTCCTGGAAGATCATGGAGATGCGATGGCCACGCAGGCGCTTCATCGCCTCTTCGCCCAGCGTCGTGAGCTCCTCACCCTCGAACTTGATCGAGCCCGCCGCAATGCGCCCCGTCTCGGGTGGGATCAGGCGCAGGATGGAGAGCGCCGTCACCGACTTGCCGCAACCCGACTCGCCCACGATACCGAGCGTCTCGCCACGGGCCAAATCGAACGACACGCCGTCGACCGCGCGCACGACGCCATCCAGGGTGTTGAATTGGGTCTGCAGATCGCGAACCTCGAGGATATTGCCGACAGCAGCGCTCACAGGCGCCTCGCCAGGCGGGGATCGAGCCGGTCGCGCAGGCCGTCGCCCAGCAGGTTCACCGCCAGCACCGTGATGGCAAGGAAGATGCCGGGGATCAGGATCGTCCACGGCGCGATCTGAAAGAAGGTGCGGCCCTGGGCGATGATGTTGCCCCAGCTCGGCACCTCGGGCGGCACGCCGGCGCCCAGGAAGCTCAAGCTCGCCTCGATCAGCATTGCGGAGGCGCAAACGTAGGTGGATTGCACGATCAGCGGCGCCAGCGTGTTGGGCAGCACGTGGCGCAGCAGCAGCTTGGTATTCTTGGTGCCGCCGGCGATGGCGCTTTCGATGTAGGGTTGGCTGCGGATCGACAGCACGACCGCGCGCACCACACGGACGATACGCGGCACCTCGGGAATGACGATGGCCAGGATCACGATGCCGAGGCTGGGACGCGTCAGCGTGATCAGCGCGATGGCGAGCAGGATCGAGGGGATCGCCATCAAGCCATCCATGATCCGCATGACGATGCCGTCGACCTTGCGGAAATAGCCGCACAGCAGGCCGAGGGCGAGGCCCACGGCGCTGGAGAACAGCGCGACCGACAGGCCCACGATCAGCGACACGCGCGCGCCGTAGACGGTACGCGAAAAGATATCGCGGCCGAACTGGTCGGTGCCGAACCACCAGCGCTCCGACGGTGGCTTGAGGCGATTGACCGGCGCGATCTTGAACGGATCGCTATAGGCGATGTAGGGCGCGAAGACGCCCACGATGATAAGAGCCGCCAGCAACACCGCGCCGAAGGCGATCGTGGGATTACGCCGGATGGCGGTGGCCAGCGAGAAGCGGCGCGGCGGCAGGACGAGATCGTCGGTGATCGCGGTCATGTCAGTACCGGATGCGTGGATCGAGGAAGGCGTAGGAGATGTCGATGATCAGGTTCACCAGCACCTTGGCCGCGGCGAACACCAGGATCAGCCCCTGCACCACTGGATAGTCGCGCTTCAGGACGGCATCGACAGTGAGGCGACCGAGGCCCGGGATGTTGAACACGGTCTCGGTGATGACCACGCCCGAGATAAGCAGCGCGATACCGATACCGATCACGGTGATGATCGGCACGGCGGCGTTCTTGAGCGCATGCAGCAGCAGCACGCGGTCGGTGGCCAGCCCCTTGGCGTTGGCGGTGCGGATGTAGTCCTGCGCCAGCACCTCGAGCATCGAGGCGCGCGTGATGCGTGCGATCAGCGCCATGTAGGTGACGCCCAGCGCCACCGACGGCAGGATCAGGCACTCGACGAATGGCCACAGGCCCTCGGCGATCGGGCGATAGCCTTGCACCGGCAGGAGCTGCCACTGCACCGCGAAGAAATAGATCAGGATGTAAGCCAGCACGAACCCCGGCATGGCGAAGCCCAGCACGGCGAAACCCATGACCAGGCGGTCGACCAGCTTGCGCGCCTTCCACGCCGCCAGGACGCCGATGGGAATGGAAAGTGCCACCGCCACGAACAGGGTCGAGAGCGTGAGCGCCACCGTGGGCTCGAGACGCTGCGAGATCAGGCGCGTGACGGCGAGGTTGGAGAAGATCGAGACGCCCATGTCGCCCTGCGCCAATTGCAGCATCCAGACGAAGAACTGCTCGACCATCGGCCGGTCGAGCCCAAGCTTGGCGCGGACGGCGGCAATCGCCTCCGCCGTGGCGTCCTCGCCGGCAATGATCGCCGCCGGATCACCTGGGGCAAACCGCAGCAAGAAGAACACGAACAGCGCCACCACCGCCATCACCGGCAGGGTAGCGAACAGTCGGCGCACGATATAGGCGGTCATGCGCGCCGCCTCGGAAGAAGAAGCGTCACTTCTTGGTGATGCCCCACAGAACTGCCAGTCCAGTGTTGGGCACGACCCCGTCGATCTTGTCGGCGCGGAAGGCGAGCGGCGTGTTCCACTGGCCGAACGGGATGTAGACGACCTGCTCCATCGCCCGCGTCTGAAGATCCGTGGCGATCTTCTTGCGCTCCTCGTCGGTCTGGGCAAACGCGAAGGCGTTACGCAGCTTCTCGATCTCCGGATCGCACGGCCAGCCGAACAGGCCCTTGTCGCAGGCCGCCCCGATCCAGGTGTGCAGCACCGGATTGGACGCGCCGACACCGCCGGTCGTGGTGACGAAGATGTTCCAGCCGCCCTGGGCCGGCGGCTCCTTCTTGGCGCGGCGCGAGACGACCGCGCCCCAGTCCATCGACTGGGCATCGACGTTCAGGCCCGCCTCGCGCATCGCCTGCACCAACACCTGGGTTGCTGGCGTGATGGTGTTGTGGTCGGTGGTGAACAGCACGGTGATCGGCTCGCCCTTGTAGCCGGCCTCCTTCATCAGCTGCGCGGCCTTCTTGGGATTGTATTCCTTCATGAGGGCTGACCCGCCGGTGTTCTCGTACGGACCGCCGCAGGTCAGCAGGCCGTGGCAGACCCGGTAGAATTCCGGGTTACCGACGATGGCGCGAAGGAAATCCTCCTGGTTGATCAGGTGGTACATCGCCTGCCGCGCCTTGACGTTGTCGAACGGCGGATGGAGATGGTTCAGCCGGATCATGCCCTGCGTGCTGTCGATCTTGCCGGTCATCATCAGCTTGACGCCCTTGGCCTTGGCCAGGATTGGCAGGAAGTCGTTGTTGGGCGCCTCGTAGAAGTCGATCTCGCCGTTGACCAGAGCCGACATCGCCGTCTGCGGATCGGAAATCCACACCAGTTCGATACGATCGACACCGGGGATCTTGCTGCCGGCGAAGGACGACGGCGGCTCATTGCCCGGCCGCGGCACATAGTCCTTGTTCTTGAGGTAGATCGCCTTGCTGCCAGGCACCCAGAGGTCCTTGGCGAACTTGAAGGGCCCGGAGCCGATCGCTTCCTTGACCTGCTGCTGTGGGTCGGTGAGCGCCTCCTGCTCGCGCATGATGATGGCGACCGAACTGCCGCTCTTGCCGAGCGACTCCAGCACCATGCCGTAGGGCTCCTTCAGGATCATCTTGAAGGTCTTGTCGTCGACGGCCTCCAGTTTGGTCACGTAGGAGAAGAGCCGGATGCCGACGCCGTCCTTGGCGCCCCAGCGCTTGAGCGAGGCGATGACGTCCTTGGTGGTGACCGGCGAGCCGTCGTGGAACTTGAGGCCGTCGCGCAAGGTGAAGGTGTAGGTCAGCTTGTCCGGGCTGATCTCGTACTTGCCGACCATCTGCGGCTGCGGCTTGAGATCGGCATCGTTGCCGAACAGCGTGTCGTAGATCAGCATGCCGTGGATGCTGGCGATGGTCTGGGTGGTCCAGATCGGATCGATCACCCGCACATCGGCATGCATCACCGCCCGCAGGACCTTTTCCTGGGCTTGTGCGGCCGTGAATGGAACGACCAGCGCCACGGCGCCCGCGAGAATATGTTTCAACATGCGATCGACTCCCTAAGCTCCCCGCAGTCAGTATGCTAATCGACGTGCGCCATTGTCCAGCACGACACGACGCTTGGGCACGACGCTAAGATATGAGGCCGCGTGGCCGCGCATCGGGATCGAGCGGCCAGATCGGCCGCTGGACCTTGGTATAGGGCATCTTGCGGTGGTCGCGCCTGAGCGGTCCGCTCGATTCGACGTAGACCACCTTTTTGGCGATCGGCCCGTAGGCCGCCATGAAGTGATTGGTCGATTTCACGACGACGATCTTCTTCCGGGCCGGATCGATGCCGAGATTCGTGAACAGCTCGAGCCCGGTCGCCTGGGTGCGCTTGGCGATCAGCACGACATCGACGCCGCCCACCCGGACGGCGGCGCAGTCGCCCACCGGCACCTGCGTCGGGCCAAAGCGCTGCCAGGCATCACGCTTCAAGCCCACGATCTCGACCTCGGCATCGACCGGCTGGCCCGACGAGGGCGCGATCTTGCCGCCGAATCGCAGGGCGATCTTCGCGCCGAGGCCGGCGTCGAAGCAGATGCGGACGGCGATCGGATCCCAGATCGGGCCGAGGCAGGCATCCTCGACCTTCTCCGTGATCAGGTGGCGCAGGATGTCGGTATTGTCCGAAGGCGCACCGCCGCCGGCATTGTCGGCCGGATCGGCGATCACCACCGGGAGATCGTTGAAGGCTCGCGCCTCGCCTACGCCACCCGGCACGTCGAAGAATTGCGGCGAGGTCTTGCCGCGCAACGACACCAGTTCCTCGCCCAGCGCAGTGGCCAGCGCATCGGCCTTCTTCTTGTCGCCGTCGGCGATCACCAGGACCCGCGTGCCGATCTCGGGCACGTCGCCGTAGGGAAAGCAGTGCGCGATGGAGACGGAGAGAATGCCGTCCTTGCCCTCCATCGCAATGATGCGGTCGACGAGTCCGCGCATCGGCTGGATCGTGGTGGGATAGCTCTGGATCTGGCGGCAGTCGTAGACCGAGGTCACTGGCTTGATCTGTCCGCGCAACGTACGCAGCACCAGATCGAGGACGTCCTCGGCGCGCTCGACCACGTCGGTATGGGGGAATTCCTTGTAGAGCACGATGATGTCGGAGGCCGCGACGCGCTTCAGGGTGAGATGGCAGTGCGGATCGAGCTCGACGCCGATCACACATCTCGGGCCGACGATGGCGCGGGCTCGCTCGATGATGTCGCCTTCGACGTCGTCATAGCCGTGCGCCACCATGGCACCATGCAGACCGAGCAGCAGCCCGTCGACCGGCAGGGCGGCCTTGAGCTGGTCCAGGATCTCGTCGCGCATGGCTTCGTAGTCGGCGCCGTTGGTGGTGCCGGCCGGACTGGCGGCGAAGCAGCTCCCTTCGATCAATTCGAAGCCCTCTGCCTTGGCCCTGATGCGGCCGACGAACAGCGGCGCCGTGCACATGCGCGGCGCATCGGTCGGATGCTCTCCAGGACGCAGGAAAACCGACTCGCGGTAGTTCTCCAGGCTGGTCGGCAGCGGCGAGAAGGTGTTGGTCTCGGTGGCGAGCGTGGCGGTGAAAAGACGCATGAAGCTCCTCAGGGAACGGTGCCGTCGGGAAGTGACTCGCAGTGCCGGGCGATGGCGCCCGGCGTTGTCAGCCAGATCGTCTCGCGTCGCGCCGCGATATGTCTAAGCGCGCGCTTGAGATGCCTCAACCGGTGTGGCTGGCCCACGAGATAGGCATGCAGCGCCACGCCCATGACCAGAGGACGTGTTTCCGAAAGCTCGAGCATTTCATCGAACTGGTCGACGATCATGTCGGCGAATTCCGCCGCACCCATCTTGCGCGCGACGATGGCCGGAATGTCGTTCACTTCCTGCGGATAGGGCACCGCCAGGATGCGCCGGCCGCCGCGGCAGCGGAACCAGATCGGCTGGTCATCCATGCACCAGTCGAGGAGATAGCGGTATCCCGCCTCTGCCAGGAGGTCCGGCGTGCGGTGGCTGTGGGAGATCCATGGCCCCAGCCAGCCCTCCGGCTTCAGCGCTTCGGCTTCCGACAGGCGGCCCGTTGCTTCGCCTATCAATGCGCGTTCGGCCGCCTCGTCGAGGTGGCCCTGCCGCTCGGCATTGGTGCGGCCATGGCCCACGATCTCGTCGCCGCGTGCCCGCACTGCCGCCATGAGGTCGGGCGCGTAATCGTACATCGAGCTGTTGGCGAGGGCCGCCAGCGGCAACCCGAGTGCATCGAAAGCATCGAGCAAGTACCAGGCCCCGACGCGGTTTCCATAGTCCCGCCAGGCGAAGTTGAGGACATCGGGTTGCGGCCCACCCGGTGCCAGCTCGGCGCCGAGACCTTCGCCGAAGGAAAAGTGCTCCAGGTTGAGAGCGAAGTAGACGGCGAGCCGCCGGCCGCCGGGCCACGAATAATCGGCGCGGCCGCGCAGCGGCACATAGTCGTATCGATGATGGGTCGGGAGTTTCATAACCAAGCGTAGCGTCGGATTTCCCGATGGGCTACGGTTACACACCGAATGAAGAAGCCGTCGGCACTGCCGCGGACGCATGGGAGGATTTTGAGCGTTGACGGCGACGAGCGTTGAAGCATTGCCTGCAGTAAACGAGGTGCAGCGCCCCCCGCGCCGCCTTGCAGCGCCGCTATGGGTGGCCGCGCTCCTTCTCCTGCTGACATTCCTGGTGATCTACCCGCTGCTGATGCTGGTGTTCGGCGCGCTGAGCGACTCCAATCCCATCGTCGACGGGTTCGGAGCGTTCAAGCCATCGGCCAAGCATTTCCTGGAAGTGCTCGCCAACCCGAATGTCCACCTCGCTTTCTTCAACGCGCTCGCGGCCTGCGGCGGCGGTACCATCCTGGCGGTGGTGATCGGCCTCGCCTTCTCGTGGATCGTCGTGCGCACCAACACGCCGTTCAAGGGCTTCATCGCCGGCGCCAGCATGATCCCGCTGTTCGTGCCGCCGCTGGTCGCCGGTGTCGCCTGGGGCATCCTGGGCTCGCCCAAGACCGGCCTGCTCAACACCGCGCTGAAGTGGATGAACATCGATTTCCGCTTCGACTTCTATTCGATGTCGGGCCTGATCATCGTCTTCGGCATCTACTACGCGCCCTACGTCTACATGTTCACCGCCTCGGCGCTGAAGAACATGGACCCGAGCCTCGAGGAGGCGTCGGAAGTCGCGGGCGCCAGCGCCTTCACGACCATCTTCACCATCACCTTCCCACTCATCGCACCAGCCATCCTGGCGGGATCGCTGCTCAGCTTCGTGGTCATGCTGGGCATCTATGGCGTGCCCGCAGCCCTTGGCGCGCCGGCCAACATCAACGTGCTCACCACCTACATCTTCAAGCTCACCGCCTGGAGTCCGCCCCTCTACAACACCGCCGCTGCCGTCGCGATCCTGCTGATGGCCGTCACGGCCATCCTGGTCTGGGCGCAGCAACGGCTCCTGTCCGGCCGCAGCTTCGCCACCGTCGCCGGCAAGGCATTCCGGCCGCGCAGCCTCAATCTCGGCAAGTGGCGCTGGTTCACGTTCGGGTTGGCATTGACCTATCTCTTCGTGGTCGTCGTGCTGCCGACCCTGGCGCTCATCATCGCGGCGTTCCGCAAGTTCCTGTTCATCAAGGACTTCGATGCGCTGTTCGACATGAAGCAATACAGCTGGGTTCACTTCAACAGCGTGTTCGACAATCCGCTCACCATGCTGTCGATCTGGAACACCCTGAAGGTTGGCGCGCTCACCGCCGTGGTGGGCGGCGCGCTCGCCTTCGCCATTGGCTACACCGTCAACCGAACCAACGTCGCCGGCCGCAAGTCGATCGACATGCTGGCCACCCTGCCGATCGCCATTCCTGGTCTGGTCGTGGGCGTCGCCTACCTGTGGGCCTGGATCGGCCTGCCCGGCGGGCTCTACGGCACGCTGTGGATCCTGGCGCTGGCCTTCGTCGCCCGCTTCATGCCCGACACGGTGAAGGCGCTGTCGACGTCATTCATGCAGATCCACAAAGAACTCGAGGAAGCTGCCTGGATCTGCGGCCGCGGCCTGCTCGGGACCATCCGCACCATTGTCCTGCCGCTCGCCCGTCCCGGCGTCGTGGCGTCGATGACGCTTCTGTTCGTGCTGGCCGTGCGCGAACTCGGCTCGTCGCTCTTCCTCTACACCAGCGACACGACCGTGATGGCCGTGCTCCTGCTCGACTATTACGAAGGCGGCAACGTCGGCAAGACCGCCGCCTTCAGCCTGGTCCAGACCCTGATTCTCGCGGTGCTGCTGGGCTTCACGACCTGGCTTTCACGCGATGCGGCGCAAGGCAGCGCCCGTGTCGGCTGAGCAACAACGACAAGACGACAAATAGGAGGATATGCCCATGCAGCGCAGGACAATGACCGCCACCGCGATCGGCCTGGCCCTTGGCCTGGCCGCACTGCCGGCAATGGCCCAGAACGAGTTCGGCTCCAAGGAGCTGATCGCAGCGGCCGAGAAGGAAGGCGCGCTCACCTACTACACCGCCAACTTCGCCGAGACGGAGCAGGAGGTCATCAAGGAGTTCAACAAGCGCTTCCCCAAGATCAAGGTGTCGATGGTCCGCGCGCCAGGCGGCCAGCTCATCACCCGCATCAAGACCGAAGCGGCGGCCGGCAAGCTCGGCGCCGACGTGGTCAACCACTCCGACCGCGGCCTGATGCTGGAACTCGCCGACCTCTTCCAGGATTACGCGCCGCCGAACGCCGCCGACTACCGGCCCGATGCGCTGGTCTCGCCAAAGCTGTGGCCGGGCGTCACGCTGGGCTGGGCGATCGCCTACAACACCGCGCTGGTGAAGAACGCGCCCAAGACCTGGATGGATCTCACCAAGCCCGAGTACAAGAACAAGATGATCGGCCAGGTCGTCGCCCCGTCGGGCGGCACCACCTGGACGCGCTCGATGTTCGAGCGTCAGGTACTGGGCGAGGACTACTGGAAGAAGCAGGCCGAGCTCGGTATTGCCATGTATCCGTCGGGCGCACCGCTCTCCGACGCTCTGGTGCGCGGCGAGGTCACGATCGCGCCGCTACTCTACAACATCATCTACACCAAGATCGTCGAAGGGGCGCCCGCCGAGGCGATCTTCGCGCCCGAGGGCGTGCCGATCATCCCCTACGCCGACGGCATCACCAAAACGGCAAAGAGCCCCAATGCCGCCAAGCTGTTCATGAACTGGCGCCTGTCCAAGGAAGGCCAGGCCTTCCAGATCGCCAAGCTGGGCAACATCACCTCGCTCAAGGATCCGCCGGCCTTCCCGAAGGGCTGGGATCCCAAGGTGATCAAGGTCTGGGTGCCGAACTTCGAACAGTTCGAGAAGCTGCGCGCGCCCTGGGTCGAAGAGTGGAACAAGACCTACGGCTATCGCCAGTGAGCTCCGCACTTCTCATCGAGGATCTGGTCAAGCGCTTCGCGACGGGCAAGCCCGCTGTCGACGGCGTGAGCTTCGACGTTCCGGCCGGCGAGATCGTGGTTCTGCTGGGGCCCTCGGGCTGCGGCAAGACCACGACGCTCCGCTGCGTGGCGGGACTGGAACATCCGACGGCCGGCCGCATCTCGATCGGCGGCCGTGTCGTGTCCGAGCCCGAGCGCGGCGTGCTGGTCAGCCCCCGCGAACGCGACATCGGCATGGTGTTCCAATCCTACGCCGTGTGGCCGCACATGACGGTCCATCAGAACGTTGCCTATCCGCTGAAGCACCGCCGCAACGGCGGCGGCGACGTTGCCGCCAAGGTGCGCGACACCTTGGAGCTGGTGGGCCTCGGTGACTATGCCGAGCGCTCGGTGACGTCGCTGTCGGGCGGCCAGATGCAGCGCGTCGCCCTGGCGCGCAGCCTGGTCTATCGCCCGCAGCTCCTGCTGCTCGACGAGCCGCTCAGCAATCTCGATGCCAAGCTGCGCGTCCGGCTGCGCGACGAACTGCGCCGTATCCTGAAGCAGACCGGTATGACCGGCCTTTACGTTACCCACGACCAGTCCGAGGCCGTGGTGCTGGGCGACCGCATCGGCGTCATGCGCGAGGGCAAGCTGCTGCAGATGGCGCCACCGGACGAGATCTACAACAGGCCGGCCGATTCCTTCGTGGCGAACTTCACCGGCGCCTCGAACGTCCTTTTGGGCAAGGTGCTGGAGCGCAAGGGCGAGCACGCGACCATCGACCTCGGCGCGGCGGGCCGCATCGAGGCCTGGACGCCGCAACAGCTCAACCCCGGCGACAAGGCCCGCGTGGCACTGCGCGCGGAGAACGTGCGGCTGGGCGAACGCGGCCCGGCCAACGTCTTCTCCGGCCGCGTCATCGAGCGTCGGTATCAGGGCATGCAGACTGTGTACGATGTCGAGTTTGGCGGCCAGCGGCTGGAAGTCCTGGAGCTGGGCACCGCCGCCCGCCACACCACCGACGGCGAGATCGCTCTGACGCTGCCGCCCGACCAGTGCTGGGCCTATCGCGACGAGGGTCAGACCGCAGTCGACTGAAGGCATAATTAACTCAGCAAATTTAACGTTTTAAGGACACCCCGCGCGAAGTTACCTTTCTGGGGACACACCGGGGACACACGCGGCGTGGTTTCGTCTGGTCCGTACACCTGCAACGCAGGTACAACCGGGGGCAGCTCAGCCACTGCCAACCAACCGGCCTCGTCCGGCGTGCTGCCCCCCCCTTCAATCTCACCCCACCCCGGGGTCACCACCACCCACCGGGCACCCCCCTTTTCTGAAAAGGGTCCCAGTACCTCTCGCCCACTGATCTGCACGGCCGATCCAGTCGGAAAGGCGAACGACCTTCAGACCGCAACCGCCGCCGCCTGACAGATCAGGCCGTCACCAACTTTTGGCGATAGCTCTGATCCCGGCCCTCCCGCCGCATGCAACCGCATGAAGCAGGAGGGCGCAGAAGCGTCAGCGGTCAGCTACCGGTTAAACCACACAGTAAAAGCAGTTGACCCCCTCGGCCCGGTCGAGCGCCTCGTCGCTGAGCTCGTCGGTGAAGTCTTCCACTTCGGCTTCGGTCTTCAGTTCCAGTTCCGTCATGTCGTCCTCCTGTGATTGCACAGTTGAAGAAAGCAGAGCTGCTGCTCCCGGCCCTCCCGCCGCATGCAACCGCATGAAGCAGGAGGGCACAGAAACGTCAGCGGTCAGCTACATAACCGAAAGCTGCTGCTCCAGAGCTGCTGCTCCCGGCCCTCCCGCCGCATGCAACCGCATGAAGCAGGAAGGCGCAGAAGCGTCAGCGGTCAGCTACCGGAGGAATGATTCCAAAGCGTCAGCGGTCAGCTACCGGAGGAATGATTCTATAGTCACCGGTGGCTCATCATAGGCTCTGTCGCCCCCCTGCCAAAAGCGGTTTTTGCATCCTCCCTGCGCGCGTCGGCGGCAGCCCCGAGGTCAGGCAAAAGACCCGCCCGCCGGGGCGTTTACCCGCAGGAAGCGCTCGACCTCGCGCAGCACGCCATGCCGCAGCACGCTCACCGGCAGAGCCCGCTTCGTGCCGGGACCTCCCCCGCGATAGCTGGCACCGGCAGCACCGAACAGGTC
>CAMARK010000072.1 GCA_945860205.1 Reyranella massiliensis 521
TCACCACCATTTCGGCCGACCCGAACAGAATGGCGAAGATCGGCGCCATCAGCATGGCCGAACCGAAGCCCGCGAAGCCGCGCATCAAGCCGGCCACCAGGGTGACGCCGATCGCGGTCCACAGGCCAACGCCGGCGAACAAGGAGGTAACGTAGGGGATCATTGCCGGGAGAGTGGGCTCACGCCCGCTTGCCCTGGCCCTCGCCCGTCTTGTCGCGCAGCCGGCGCATGCCGCGCAGCCAGCGGTCGCGGTCGAGCTTGCGCGCCATGTAATCCTTCACCTCGGGATGCGTCAGGATCAGGAAGCGCTCCTCGTCCATCGCCTCGATCACCGTCTGCGCCACCGCATCGGTGTTGAGCACGCCGTCGACCGAGGCCGCGGTGGCGCCGGCCATGCGCAGCATGTTGGTGTCGACCGCCTGCGGGCAGAGCACCGAGACCGCGATGCCGCGGTCGCCGTATTGGATGGAGAGATGCTCGGCCAGCGCGACGCCGGCATGCTTGGTGACGCCGTAAGGCGCCGATCCCATCGAGGCCAGCAGACCCGCCGCGCTCGCCGTGTTCAGCAGATAGCCCGACTTGCGCGCCAGCATGCCGGGCACCAGCGCGCGGGCGGCATAGACATGCGCCATCACATGGATCGCCCAGCTGTCGGCCCAGTCATTGTCGGTGGCATCCTCATGGCCGCCGCGGCCAATACCGGCATTGGAGAAGAAGACGTCGACCGGGCCGTACTTCTTTTCGGCCTCGGCGATCAGTCGCTTGACCTCGGGCTCCTTGCCGATATCGCCGGCAATCGCCAGCCCGCCGATGTCCTTGGCGACCCTGTCGAGGCGGCCCGCGTCCATATCCGTCACGACCACGCCCCTGGCGCCTTCCCTGGCATAGCGCCGCGCGATCGCCTCGCCGATGCCGCCCGCCGCCCCGGTGACAACGCAGACCTTGTCCTTGACCTTCATGCCCATGACTCCTGGATTAGCTGAACATACTCGGCCTTGGTCGGCTGGCGCGGCGTCGACTGGTGGCAGTGATCGCCCAGTGCGCCGTCAGCGATGGCCTCGACCACCTCCTGCTTCAGTCCCATGGCGCCCAGCCCTTTCGGGATGCCGAGGCGCTCGTTGAGCGCGCTCACGGCACTGGCCACGCCCTCGGCGCTGCCCTCGCGCTCCGGCAAACCCATGACCTGCGCCACGCGCTTGAATTTGTCTCCGACTGCCGGGGCGTTGAAGCGCAGCACCGCCGGCAGGTAGACGGCATTCAGCGTGCCGTGATGCGTGCGATAACCTTTCAGGCCGCCGGTCGGATGACTGAGCGCATGCACGGCGCCCAGGCCTTTCTGGAAGACCATGGCGCCCTCCATGGCGGCCACCGCCATGTTGTAGCGCGCCTCGCGATCCTGGCCGTCGCGGGTCGCCCGCTCGACGTACGTCCACGCCTTCTCGAGCCCGTCGAGCGCGATCGCATCGGCCGGAGGATTGAAGACGTTCGACAGGTAGCATTCGATGTTGTGCGTGAAGGCGTCCATGCCAGTGCCCGCCGTGAGATGCGGCGGCAGGCTGAGCGTGAGTTCCGGATCGATCAGCGCCAGCCGCGGGATCAGGTGCGGGCTGCCGATGGCGAGCTTGCGGCCGGAATCCATGATGATGACGCCGCCGCGGCTCACCTCGCTGCCGGTGCCCGACGTTGTCGGGATGGCCACGATCGGGGCCACCTTGGCGGTGATCCTAGGCGCGCCGCCCTCGACAAATGAATAAGTCTGCAGCGAATCGCCGGGATGCGTCGCCATGAGCGCAACCGCCTTGGCGAGATCCATCGGCGAGCCGCCGCCGATGGCGATGATGCCGTCGCAGCCCTCGTCCTTGTAGATCTTCAGCGCGTCGCGCATCGCGGCTTCGGTCGGATTCTCCGGCGTGCCATCGTAGAGCGTGATCGGCATGTTGCCGGGCAGCTGCTCCTTCACCTTGGCCCAGAGGCCGGCGCCGATAACGCCCTTGTCGGTGACGATCAGCGGCCGGCGCATGCCGAGCAGCTGCAGTTCGGCGTCGAGCAGCTTCAGCGCGCCGAAATCGATCTGGATACGCGTCAGATAGGTGATGAGCGCCATTTTCTCCCTCGTCTTTGGCCAAAGGCTACGCCAGAAAGATCATATGAGCGACACTCTTGTCCTGCGCCCCGGCACGCGCGCCGACGCACCCGCCATCGCGACCACAATTGCCGCCGCCTTCCTGCAATACCGCGGCAAGCTGATCCCCGAATCGAGCGCATTCCGCGAAACGCCCGACGCCATCACCGCCGAACTGGAGAACGGTGGCGGCGCCATCGTCGCGGAGCGGAACGGCCAGATGCTGGCCTGCGTGCTCACCCAGCCTATGGAAGGCGATCTCTATTTCGGCCGCCTCGCCGTGCTGCCCGAAGCGCGCGGCCTCGGCCTGGCGAAACGCCTGATTGCCGCCGTCGAGGACGAGGCCCGCGCCCGCGGCCTGCCCGGCGTTCGCCTCGGCGTGCGCATCGCGCTGGAAGCCAACCAGCGCCTGTTCAATTCACTCGGCTACCGCGAGATCTCGCGCGAGGCCCACCCCGGCTTCAACCACCCGACTTCGATCAACATGCGCAAGGCGCTATGAGTCAGGCGATCTTCATGCCCGGCGGCGGCACCGCCTGCTCCGGATCGACGGCGCGCACCACGTAGGCATCGACTTCCGGCTCGTACATCGACCACAGACGTCCAAGCTCCGCGATCGGCTGCGGATGGTCGTCGACACGAAGATCGACATAGGCGAACGATTCCTTGTGGACGACAAGCAGCGCCGCCGAAACGACCGGTTGCCACTCGCCGCCCGCTTCTTCGCCGGCCTCCAGCGCATCGAGCAGCCGGCGGGCCAGCGGCAGGTTGGGTGATTTCTCGAAAGCCGCCACCATGGCCGCCGGCAGCGACGCTGAGCGGACAATGTTGGCGATGGCCGCGCAGTCCCTGCCCTCGGTCTCGCCCCTTTCGCCGCGGACGTTGGCGCCGGAATAGACGGCGGTGCGGCCCGCAGCATCGATCAGCGCCAGTTGGCGCCAATGGCGATGCGGCGTGGCGGCCACGACGGCCTGCATTGCTTCGGCCGCCGTAAACCCTTTGGCCAGAAGATCGAGCGCGAGCGGGCCCAGCCGTGGATCGGTGCGATGCTGGGTCAACGCCGCGCCAACACCGGCGCGGGCCGAAGGACACCGCGCGCCGACGGAAATCGCCGAGGTGGTGACGACCGCGCCCAGCATTCCGGTCCTGGCGCAGCGTCCCACGAGGGAGAAGGTCACGCGATGCCCGGCAGATTGAGGCCGTTCTCGCGCGCGCAGGCGATCGCATCCTCATAGCCCGCATCGGCGTGGCGCATGACACCGGTGGCGGGATCGTTCCACAGCACACGCTCGATGCGCCTGGCGGCCTCAGGCGTGCCGTCGCAGACGATGACCATGCCGGCGTGCTGCGAGAAACCCATGCCGACGCCGCCGCCGTGATGCAGCGACACCCAGGTGGCGCCCGAAGCGCAGTTGAGCAGCGCATTCAGCATCGGCCAGTCCGAGACCGCATCGGAGCCGTCGCGCATCGCCTCGGTCTCGCGATTGGGGCTGGCCACCGAGCCCGAGTCGAGATGATCACGGCCGATGACGACAGGCGCCTTCAGCTCGCCACTGGCCACCATCTCGTTGAAGGCGAGGCCCAGGCGATGGCGGTCGCCCAGCCCCACCCAGCAGATGCGCGCCGGCAGTCCCTGGAACTTGATGCGCTCGCGCGCCATGTCGAGCCACCGGTGCAGGTGCGGACTGTCGGGCATCAGCTCCTTCACCTTGGCGTCGGTCTTGTAAATGTCCTCGGGATCGCCTGAAAGCGCGGCCCACCGGAACGGCCCGACGCCGCGGCAGAACAGCGGCCTGATATAGGCCGGCACGAAGCCCGGATAGCTGAAGGCGTCGGCGACGCCCTCTTCCAGCGCCACTTGGCGGATGTTGTTGCCGTAATCGACGGTGGGCACGCCGAGCTTGTGGAATTCGAGCATGGCGCGGACATGGCCCGCCATCGATTGCTTGGCGGCCTTGGTGACGGCGGCGGGATCGCTAGTGCGCTTGTCTTCCCATTGCGCCAGCGTCCAGCCCTTGGGCAGGTAGCCGTTGACCGGATCGTGCGCGGAAGTCTGGTCGGTGACGCAGTCGGGCCGCACGCCGCGGCGCAGCAGCTCGGGCAGCACGTCGGCGGCATTGCCGAGGAGCGCCACCGAGATCGGCTTATCTTCCTTGGTTGCCTTGCCGATGATCGCCAACGCATCGTCGAGGTCCTTGGCCTGCACGTCGACATAGCCGGTGCGCAGGCGGAACTCGATGCTGCTGGGCCGGCATTCGATGGCGAGGCACGAGGCGCCGGCCATGGTCGCGGCCATCGTCTGCGCCCCACCCATGCCGCCCAGCCCCGCCGTCAGGATCCAGCGCCCGGCCAGGCTGCCGCCGAAATGTTGGCGGCCCATCTCGACGAAGGTCTCGTAGGTGCCCTGCACGATGCCCTGGCTGCCGATGTAGATCCACGAGCCCGCCGTCATCTGGCCGAACATCATCAGACCCTTGCGGTCGAGCTCGTTGAAATGCTCCCAGGTGGCCCAGTGCGGCACCAGGTTGGAGTTGGCGATCAGCACGCGTGGCGCATCGGCATGGGTGCGAAACACACCGACCGGCTTGCCCGACTGGACCAGCAGCGTCTCGTCGCCCTCGAGCTTGCGCAGCGCCGCCACGATGCCGTCGAAGCTCTTCCAGTCGCGCGCGGCGCGACCGATGCCGCCATAGACCACCAGCTCGCCAGGCTTCTCGGCGACGTCGGGATCGAGGTTGTTCATCAGCATGCGGAGCGGCGCCTCGGTCTGCCAGCTCTTGGCCGTGAGTTCGGTACCGCGCGCGGCGCGGACCACGCGGGCATTGTCGATACGGCTCATGACTATGTTCTCCCCTCAACTCCGGGCAGCACATCACGCCCGACGGCTTCAACGATTGCTCCACTGGTGATCAGCGCGATGGCCTTCTCGAGATCCGGATGGAAATAGCGGTCCTCGTCGAGATGCGGCACGGAGCGGCGCACCAGGTCGCGCACGGCTTCCAGCGGCTGGCTGGTGGCGAGCGGGCGGTGGAAGTCGCAACCCTGCGCCGCCGCCAGCAGCTCGATGCCGATCACGCCGCAGGCATTCTCGGCCATCTCCAGCAGCCGGCGTGCGCCATGGGCAGCCATCGAGACATGGTCTTCCTGGTTGGCCGAGGTCGGGATCGAATCAACACTGGCCGGATAGGCGCGCTGCTTGTTCTCCGAAACGAGGGCGGCTGCCGTCACCTGCGGGATCATGAAGCCCGAGCCGAGGCCCGGATGCGGCGTCAGGAAGGCCGGCAGGCCGGACAGGGCAGGATCGACCAGCATGGCGATGCGCCGTTCGGCCAGCGAGCCGATCTCGCAGATCGCGAGCGCGATGATGTCGGCGGCGAAGGCCACCGGCTCAGCGTGAAAGTTGCCGCCCGACAGCGCCTCGTTGGTCTCGGGGAAGATCAGCGGATTGTCGGTGACGCCGTTGGCTTCGGTAGCGAGCGTCGCCGCCGCCTGGCGCAGGATGTCGAGGGCCGCGCCCATGACCTGCGGCTGGCAGCGCAGACAATAAGGATCCTGCACCCGTTCGTCGCCGACCAGATGCGAGGCTCGGATCGCGGAGCCCGTCATCAGGCGGCGCAGCGCGTCGGCCGAATCGATCTGGCCTTGATGACGTCGCAGCAGATGAATGCGCGGATCGAACGGCGCATCGGACCCTCGCGCCGCATCGGTCGACAGTGCGCCGGTCACCAGCGCGGCGTGGTGGAGGTTTTCCGCCTCGAAGAGTCCGGCCAGCGCATAGGCGGTGGAGAATTGCGTGCCGTTCAGCAGCGCCAGGCCTTCCTTCGCGCCCAGCACGAGCGGTTTCAGGCCGGCATCGGCCAGCGCTTGCGCCGCCGGCACGCGGCCGTCGCCCACCAGGATATCGCCGACGCCGATCATCGCCGCCGCCATATGGGCCAATGGTGCCAGGTCGCCCGAGGCGCCGACCGAGCCCTGGCAGGGGATCACCGGTGTCAGCCCCTTGGCCAGCAGCGCTTCCAGCAACTTCACGGTCTCGACCCGCACGCCCGAGGCGCCCTGCGCCAGGCTGCCGAGTTTTAAGGCAATCATCAGCCGAGCGACGGGCACCGGCATGGGGCGGCCGACTCCGGCGGCATGCGACAGCACGATGTTCCGCTGCAGCGTTCCGAGATCCGCGGCATCGATCCTGACACTGGCCAGCTTACCGAAGCCGGTATTGATTCCGTAGACCGGCTCGCCCTTCGCCAGGATGGCGGCAACGGCCTTCGCCGACGCCTCGATGACGGGATAGCTGGTCGGATCGAGGGCGGCCGAGGCGCCGCGATAGATCTCGCGCCATGCAGAAAGCGGAACGGCGCCAGGTGCCAGGGTGATCGTCGTCATTGTCCCCTCATCTTCCCTGCCGGACCCTGCTGTGGATCCAAACCGCGTCTTGCTCGAGGCATATTATGACTATACATAATAACGCCTGTCTACCCGGACTGTTCATGATCAGGAAAGCGACCCCACCGCCCCCGCCGGCCTCGCTCCATCAGCGCATTCTCGCCGACCTTCAGGGCAAGATCCTGTCGGGCGAATGGCTGCCGGGTGCCCGCATCGCCACCGAGCATGAGCTGGCGGCACGCTACGACTGCTCGCGCATGACCGTCAGCAGCGTTTTGGGGAAACTCGTCCGGGCGGGCCTCGTCGAACGTCGCCGCAAGGCCGGTACCTTCGTCAAGCGCCCGCACTCCCAGGCGGCCGTGCTGGAGATCCATGACATCAAGACCGAGGTGCTGGCGCTCGGCCTGCCTTACCGGTTCGTGCTTATCGGACGCGAGGCGCGCAGGAGCACGCGCGCCGACCGTGCATGCCTCAGCGTCGGCGCGTCAGGGCGGATCCTGGCGCTCGTCGGCCGGCATTTCGCCGGCGCGAAGGTCTTCTGTCTGGAAGAACGGCTGATCAATCTCACGGCCGTACCGCGGGCGGCCAAGGAGGATTTCTCGGCGTTGGCGCCCGGTGGATGGCTGCTGGAGAGCGTGCCGTGGACCGCCGCCGAGCACAAAATCCGCGCCGTCGCCGCCGGCGCCGCGACGGCGGCAGCACTTGCCGCGCGGCCGGGAACGTCCTGCCTCGTGGTCGAGCGCCGGACCTGGCGGGCCGAGATCCCCATCACCCACGTCCGTCTCACCTATCCGGGCAACGCCCACGAGTTGATCGCGCGCTTCACGCCGTCCCAGACATGACCCGCCGCTAGTACGACGCACTCCCAACGAGGTATAAAAGCGCCATGACCACACGCACCCCCCTCACCGGCCCCGTCGCCTGGCAGGGCAAGGACATCAAGGATTCCCGTCGCTGGATTCGCGACCTGCCGGTCGAGGCGCTCGACGAGCTCGATGCCGCAGTCAAGTCGGTGCGCGGCATGCCGTGGCAGGAGATCACGCGCGAGGATTTCGCGCTGCCGACCATCAGCGACCTGCTCGACGACGTCGCCGACGAGCTCGAGAACGGCAGCGGCATCATGAAGCTGCGCGGCATTCCGGTCGATCGCTACAGCGAGGACGAGCTGCGCCAGATGTACTTCGGACTCGGCACCCATATCGGCACGCCGGTGTTCCAGAACCGCAGCGGCGAGCTGATGCGCGCCATCCGCGACGAAGGCGCCCATGTCGGCCGCACCTACGGCGAGACCAAGGACGAGAAGGGCTCGACCTTCCTCTCCTCCTACGCCCGCACGCTGACCAACGGCGGTCTTCGTTTCCACACCGACCGCACCGACGTGGTCGGCCTGCTCTGCGTGCGCCAGGCGCGCGCCGGCGGCGTCAGCAAGCTTGCCTCGACGCCCGCCATCCACAACGCCATCCTGGCCAAGCGGCCCGACCTGTTGGAAGTCCTGTTCCAGGATTTCTGGCGCAGCCGCTTCGGCGAGGAAGGTACCAAGAAGGACGGCGAAGCCACGACCCGCGAAACCGCCTATCCGCTGCCCATCTTCGGCCTGCGCGACGGCAAGCTCACCTCGCACTATTCGCTCACCTTCATCGAGGCCGCCCAGATGGCGCCCGACGTGCCCAAGCTCACCGAGGCCCAGCGCGAGGCGATCGAACTCCTGATGCAGACGGCCGAGGAACTCTGCTTCGAGATGACCCTCGAGCCCGGCGACCTGCAGCTGATCAACAGCCACGTCACCTACCACGGCCGCACGCCGTTCGAGGACGATGCGTCGAGCGGCCACGACCGGATGCTGCTGCGGCTCTGGCTCACCATGCGCAACAACCGCGCGCTGCCCGAGGGCCACGAGATCCTGTGGCAGGAGATCGAGGCCGGCCGGCCGCGCGGCGGCATTCGCCAGGTCGCCATCTGACGGCGATGCCCAAACATATCGGCATCGTCGCCTGCTCGGCCGAAGGGGCAGCGCTTTGCTACCGGACGATCTGCACCGGGGGCGCGGTGCTGATGGGCGCCCATGCCCATCCCGAGATTTCCATGCACACGCCATCGCTGGCCGACTACATGGCCTGCATCTACTGCAACGACTGGCCGGGCGTGGCCGAGCTGATGCTGGCCTCCGCCGAAAAGCTCGCGAAAGTCGGCGCCGATTTCCTGATCTGCCCGGACAACACCATCCATCAGGCACTGCCCCACGTGCTGCCACGCTCGCCCTTGCCGTGGCTGCACATCGCCGAGGTCGTCGCGGCCGAAGCCGAGGCCCGCGGTTACACGCGCATCGGCATCGCCGGCACGCGCTGGCTGGTCGACAGCGAGGTCTACCCGGAAAAACTATCGGCGCGCGGCCTGGAATTTCTGCGGCCAACCGACGCCGAACGGGACGACACCAACCGCATCATCATGGACGAGCTGGTCATGGGCATTTTCAGGCCCGAGGCCGTCGCTGCTTACCAGCGACTCTTCGGCCGCATGAAGGACGCAGGCTGCGACGCCGTCGTGCTGGGCTGCACCGAGATCCCGCTGATCATGAACGACGGCAATTCGCCGCTGCCGACGCTCGACTCGACCCGCCTGCTCGCGCGGGCGGCATTGCGCCGCGCCGCCTGATCCTTGCCGCGCGTCAGTCGATGATCGCGGCCTGCACCATGGTCCGGAACTGATTGCGCAGCGCGACGCGATCGAGTTCGCTCACCTGCACCATGTAGATCGCGATCAGCTCTTCCTTGGGGTCGATCCAGAACACCGTGCCGGCGGCGCCCGCCCAGCCATATTCGCCGAGCGATCCGGGCAGCGCCGCCTCGCCTTCCTTGGTGCGGACCTCAAAGCCCAGCCCGAAGCCCAGGCCCGGCGTCCGGCCAGCGCGGGTGCCGGTGTGGTCGGCGGTCATGAAGGCGACGGTCTGCTTGCCGAGCAGGCGCTTGCCCTGGAACTGGCCGTTGTTGGCCAGCATCGCGGCAAAGCGCAGGTAATCGTCGGTCGTGCCGGTGAGGCCGCCGCCGCCCGATTCGTACTTGGCGCCATCGTCTACCTTGAAGCGCGGTGTCATCGGCTGGCCGTTCGGGCGCGGGCCGGGCTGCGCCGCCCGCGCGAGCTTGTCGGCCGGCACCTGGAACTGCGTGTCGATCATGCCGAGCGGCTTGAAGAGGCGATCGGAGAGTGCTGCGCCCAGCTTCTTGCCGTCGATCACCTCGACCAGGCGGCCCAGCACGTCGGTCGACACGCTGTATTCCCAGCGGGCCCCCGGTGAGAATTTCAGCGGCAGGGTCGAGAGTTTGGCCACGAACTCCTCGTTGGTCATGCCGCGGTCGCCGATCTTGGCTTCGACATAGGCGGCGTTGATCAGCGACGTGCCGCGCGTGCCATAAGTCAGGCCCGAGGTGTGGCGCAGCAGGTCCTGCACCGTCATCGCCCGTTCCGGATCGCTGAGACGCAGCACCGGCCGGCCGTCGGGGCCCGTCGCCTCCGTGCCGACCTTCATCTTGCCGATCTCGGGCAGGAACCTCGCTACCGGATCGCTGACCTGAAGCTTGCCCTCCTCGACCATCTGCATGACCGCGACGCTCACGATCGGCTTGCTCATGGAATAGATGCGGAAGATCGAGTCGTGCTTCATGGCATCGCCCGCCGCGAGATCGCGCTTCCCGAGCGTCGCCTGCCAGGCGATCTTGCCGCGCCGCGCGACGAGCATGACGGCGCCCGGCACCAGCCCTGAGTCGACGTGCTTCTGCGTCACCTCCTCGAGGCGCTTGAGTTGCGCCGAGGAGAGGCCCACCTCCTCCGGTGTCGCCGCGCGCGGCAGCGCCGGGCCCTCGGCGTGAGCGGCAGCGGTAAATGCCAACAGGGCAATCACGTACAACGCTGGACGAAAACGGATCATGTGCGTTTCTCCCCAAGCATGGCGCGACTATATACTCAAGCGCGCGAGATGGGCCAGACGCTAGCTGTGGCCGAAGACTTCTCGCAACTTGAAGTAAAGAATGCCGCCCAGCAGCGCCAGGCTAACCACGTTTGCCACGACGATCACCGCGTCGTCTCGCAGGAAGCCGTAGCCGATCCACAGAGCAACGCCAGCGGCCAGGATCGAAAAGCCCCGCAACGAGAGGTCGCCTGCCGAGCCGGTTTCCCAGCATTTTTTGAGCTGAGGCAGATTGGAAAAAGTCGTGAGAATGGCGGCGACCGTGCCGACACCCGTGGTGAAGTCCATTTGCATCGTCAGCCCGCCCCGTTCAGGGCATAGAACGCGCCATTCAGGGCACTCGCGAAGCCGACCCACAGGACATAGGGCGCGAACAACGCGAACGACGTGCGGTCCTGGCGAAAGGCCATCGCCATGAAGCCCACGATGGACGCGAGGAGAAGGACGATGACGGCGAGAGCGAGGTCGATGCGGTGAAGGGCAAAGAAAACCGGACTCCAGAGAAAATTGAGGCCGAGCTGAAGCCACCATAGACCCTGCAACGCAGCGGAGCCGGTTCGCCAGGCCCGCCAGCCCGCCACGGCGACGAGCACGTAGAGGACCGTCCATACGGGGCCGAATACCCAGCTGGGCGGGTTGAAGGAAGGCTTCTGGAGACTGGCGTACCAAGGGCCGGGACCGGTGAGCAATCCAATCACCGAGCCACCACCGACGACCAGCACCAGGAACGCTGCGAGCCAAAGGCCTCGAGAGATGCCGGATGGGAACGAAAAGGCCGTCCTCGACGATGTCGCTTTTCGCTGAGCTGTCATGGCAAGGCAACGCCGGGCATGCATCCCCGTTCCGGTAGAGGTGCTTGATTTTGGCGACCGGCTCGGACCGGACGGCGCACCGCTCAAGCAGCCCCGGACGGCACGTCCATCAGCTTCCGCCGTTCAGCTTCCGCAAGTTGGCGACCGGCACCGGCCGCGCCATGCCACGAAGCTCGCGTTCGCCCAGGTCCTCGACCTCGGCCACGCTCTCCGCCGCGGCAGCCAGCCGGCCGCCAGGTTCACGACGGCGCCGATCGCGGTGTAGTCGAAACGATCCTCGAAACCGATGCGCCCCAGGGTGGCGTAGCCTTGGGCCATGCCGATGCCGAAGCCCATTCGGTGGCCGTGCCGGCGCCAGCCCGGATCGCCAGCCGGGCGGCGCGGTCCGGCGCATCGGGACAGGGCAGCGGATCGTTGAAGAACACCAGCATGCCGTCGCCGGTGAAGCGGTCGAGCGTGCCCTCGTACTTGCGGATCAGCGCCAGCGCGAGGAAAACGCGGAGATCGTCCCAGTTGGTTTCAATGACATCACCTTGATGTACGTAAATGTACACGCGGTCTTCCAAATTGTGGACTGACGAATATCGGCGTTCGGCCTAGCATGCCCTCATGCATATCGAACCTCGCCTCCTCGTCTTCACGAAAGGGGTGCGCCTGCGTATTGCCGGCGCCGTCGCCATCGGCCTCCTCGCCGTCGGCCTGGGCATCGCCCGCCTCGGCCTGCTGGGCTGGCTGATCGGCCAGGTTTTCATGGGCCGGCCGCTCTCGGAACTCGTGCTGCCGGTCGTCCTGACCGCCGCCGTCATGGTCTTGCGCGGTGCCGCCGACCACTGGCGCGCCGTGGTGGCGCACGAGACCGCGGCGCGGGTGCAGAAGGCGCTCCGCCGCACGCTCTACGAAAAGGTGGCGTCGCTGGGCCCGGCCACCGTCGGGCGCCAGCGCTCCGGCGGCCTCACGCTCTCCATGATCGACGGCGTCGAACAGCTCGAAACCTATTTTGGCCAGTTCCTGCCCCAGTTCCTGATCGCGCTGCTCTCGCCGCTGCTGATCTTCGCGATCGTGTCCTTCATCGACCTGCCGGTGGCGCTGGTGATGCTGGGTTTCGCGCTGCTGGCGCTGTTTGCGCCCGCGCTCTGGCACAAATGGGACGTCCGCGCCTCGATCGGCCGCATGAACGCCTACAAGTCGTTCGCCGCCGAATTCCTCGATTCGATCCAGGGCCTCGCGACGCTGAAAGCATTCGGCCAGGGCAAGGCGCGCGCCGACAAGCTCGAAGTCGAGGCGCGCGATCTCTTCCGCCGCACCATGTGGGTGCTGGGCACCAATTCGCTGGCGCGCGGCATCACCGACGCCTCGATCGCGGGCGGCGCTGCGGCCGCGCTGATCTATGGTGCGGCGCGGGTCGAGGCCGGCGCCATGTCGCTCACCTCGCTGCTGATCATCATGATGCTGGGCATCGAAATTTTCCGGCCGATGCGCGAGCTCAGGACCGTGCTGCACCAGGGCATGGTCGGCCTCTCGGCCGCGCAGGGTATCTACCGCATCCTCGACGACGCGCCGTCGGTCGCCGATGCCGCGCCGGCCAAGCTCGGCACGGCGCTCACGCCCACGATCGCCTTCGAGAACGTGCGCTTCTCCTACCCGGGCACGCGCCGCACCGTGCATGACGGCCTCACCTTCACTGCTGCAGCGGGCGAACGGCTGGGGCTGGTCGGTTCCTCGGGCGGCGGCAAGTCGTCGATCGTGCGCCTGCTGCTGCGCTTCTATGACCCTGATAAGGGCCGCATCACCCTGGGCGGCCACGACCTGCGCGCGCTCAGCTTCGAGCAGATCCGCTCGCTGATCTCGGTGGTGAACCAGGACACTTTCTTGTTCCACGGCACTGTCGAGGAGAACATCCGGCTCGGCCGTCCCGCCGCTTCGCAGCAGGACCTTGAGGCCGCGGCCCGCGCCGCCAACATCCACGACTTCATCCGCAGCATGCCGCAGGGCTACCAGACGATCATCGGCGAGAAAGGCATCAAGCTCTCGGGCGGCCAGCGCCAGCGCGTGGCCATCGCCCGCGCGCTGCTGCGCGACACGCCAATCCTGGTGCTGGACGAGGCGCTCTCCGCCGTCGACGCCGAGAACGAGGCGGTGATCCAGGAGGCGCTCGACCGCCTGATGCGTGGCCGCACGACCGTGATCCTGGCGCACCGCCTGTCGAGCGTGATCGACTGCGATCGCATCCTGGTCCTCGACGGCGGCAAGGTGGCCGAGGAAGGCCGCCATAGCGACCTGATGGCCCGCGGCGGTGTCTATGCAACGCTGATGGCCGAGCAGGCGCGCGAGCAGCAGGCCGGCGACACGGCCGACCTCATCGAGGCGCCCGCGCGCGCGGAATCCGTCTCCGACACGCCGGGCGGCGCGGTCAAGGCCGTGACCGAAGGCATCATCAAGGCCGAGGGGCTGACCTGGTATCAGGTGGTGGTGGCCCTGATGAAGGCGATCATGCCGTGGAAGGGCAAGCTCACGGGCACTTTCATATTGGGCGTGCTGCGCGTGATGTCCTTCATCGGCATCGGCGTGCTGTCGGCGCTGATCGTGCTCGCGCTCAAGGACGGCCAGCCCTACGCCGGCCTCGCCATTGCGCTGGCCGTACTGGCGCCGGTCTCGGGCGTGCTCCATTGGTTCGAATCGTGGATGGCGCACGACATGGCCTTCCGCCTGCTGGCCGAGATGCGCATCGACGCCTTCCGCAAGCTCGACGCGCTAGCGCCGGCTTACCTGACGCGCCGCCGCACCGGCGACTTGATGGCGCTGGCCACGCACGACATCGAGCTGGTCGAGTATTTCTTCGCCCACACCGTGGCACCGGCGTTCGTGGCCATCCTGGTACCGGCCGTCGTCGTCATCGCGCTGGCCTCGGCCAGCGGCTGGCTGGCGCTGGCGCTGGCGCCGTTCCTGCTGGCCGTCGGCCTCAGCCCCTTCCTGATGAGGAAGCGCGTCGACACGCTGGGCTCCAAGGCACGCGAGGCGGCCGGTGAACTCGGCGCCTTCGCGGTCGATTCGGTGCAGGGGCTGGGTGAGATCGTGGCCTTCCAGCAGGAGCGTTCGCGCGGCGACAAGCTCGACGAGCTGTCGCAGCGCCACATCTCGTTGCGCCTGCCCTTCTTCCGCGAGCTCACGCTCCAGCACGCGATCCTGGAAGTGCTGACCGGCCTCGGCGGTCTCGCCGTGGTCGTCACCGGCGCGATCCTGGCGTCGCGTGGGGCGCTCGACGCCGGCCTGCTGCCGCTCATGACCGTGCTGGCGATGGCCGCTTTCCTGCCGGTATCGGAAATCGCCCAGATCGGCCGTCAGCTCGCGGATACGCTGGGCGCCACGCGAAGAGTCTATGCGCTGGCCAACGAGCCGATCCCGGTGCGCGACGGCAAGGGCGTGCCGGCACGCAAGGGCGCTGCCGCGCTCTCGCTCGAGAAGGTGAACTTCACATATCCCGGCCAGTCGCGCCGCGCGCTCTCCCAGGTCACGTTCGACATTCCCGCCGGCAAGACGGTGGCGCTGGTCGGCACCTCGGGCGCCGGCAAGACCACGACGGCGCAACTGCTGATGCGCTTCTGGGATCCCGACTCCGGCCGCATCACGCTGAACGGCGCCGATCTCCGCGACTACAAGCTCGACGAGCTGCGCGGCCTGGTGGCGCTGGTGGCGCAGGACACCTACCTCTTCAACGACAGCCTGCGCGCCAACATCCTGATCGCCCGGCCCGACGCCACCGAGGCCGAGCTGACGGCCGCCATCGAGCACGCCTCGCTCACCGAACTGGTCGCGGCCCTGCCGCAGGGTCTCGACTCGCCGGTCGGCGAGCGCGGCACCAGCCTCAGTGGCGGCCAGCGCCAGCGCGTCGCCATCGCGCGTGCCTTCCTGAAGGACGCGCCGATCCTGATCCTCGACGAGGCGACCTCGCATCTCGACGCGGTGAACGAGCAGGCGGTGCGCCGCGCGCTCGACGTGCTGAAAGCCGATCGCACGACCATCGTCATCGCCCATCGCCTGTCTACCGTGCGCGATGCCGATTTGATCGTTGTCCTCGACGCGGGCCGCGTGGCGGAAAGCGGCACGCACGCCCTGCTGCTTGCGCGTGGCGGACTCTACGCCCGATTGGTGTCGCGCCAGCTTGCCGCGGTCTACGCGCCGGCCGCACAATAAGGGCATGACGCGACCACGCCAGCTCCACCTCAATCTCTTCATCCAGAGCAGAGGCCATCACGAGGCGTCGTGGCGGCATAAGGACTCCTCGCCGCTGGCGCTGACCGACATCGACTATTTCCGCGACGTCGCGCGGCGCGCCGAGGCCGGCCTCTTCGATTCGATCTTCCTCGCCGACACGCTGGCGCTGATGGACACCGTGGCGCATGCCGCCAGCACCTGGCTGGAGCCGATCACGACCTTGGGCGCGCTGGCCGGCTCGACCACGCACATCGGCCTGATCGCCACCGCGTCGACCACCTACTCGGAGCCCTTCAATCTTGCGCGCCAGTTCGGCTCGCTCGACCATATCAGCGGCGGCCGCGTCGGCTGGAACATCGTCACCTCGTGGCTGGCGGCGGCGGCGCGCAACTACGGCGGCGAGAGTCTGGTCAGCCACGACGAGCGCTACGAACGCGGCGAGGAATTTGTGGCCGTCGCCAAGGCCTTGTGGGACAGCTGGGCCGACGACGCGGTGCTCGACGATCGCGCGAGCGGCCACTACGCCCGCGCCGAGCGCATCCGGCCGATCGACCACGCCGGCAAATTCTACAAAGTCGCCGGGCCGCTCAACATGCCGCGCGGGCCGCAGGGCCGGCCGGTGTTCGTGCAGGCGGGCTCGTCCGAGACCGGCCGCCGCTTCGCCGCCCGCCACGCCGAGGCGGTGTTCACCGCGCAGATGGAGAAGGCCACGGCGCAGGAATTCTATGCCGACCTGAAGCGACTGGTGGTGGCGGAGGGCCGCGCGCCCGATCAGGCGCTGATCCTGCCCGGGCTCAGCCCGGTGATCGCGCCGACCGAGGCCGAGGCCCAGCGGCTCGCCCGAGATCTCAACGATCTCACCGACCCCGAGGTCGGCCGCAAGCGGCTGAGCGGCCGTTTCGGCGGCCACGATTTCTCGCATCTGCCGCTCGACATGCCGCTGGCGCCGGAGGACTTCCCCGATCCCGGCACCGTGCAGGCCGCCCGCAGCCGCACCGAGGTGATCGTGGGCCTGGTGCGCCGCGAGAAGCCGACCTTGCGGCAATTGCTCGCCTACCTCGCCGGCGCGCGCGGCCACTTCACCACGGCCGGCACGCCGGAACAGATCGCGGCTCTCATAGAAGACTGGTTCAACGACGGCGCCGCCGACGGCTTCAACCTGATGCCGCCGCTGCTGCCCTCGATGCTCGACGTCTTCGTGGCCGAGGTGATCCCGCTCCTGCAGAAGCGCGGGCTTTTCCGCACCGCTTATGACGGCAGGACTCTGCGCGAGCATTTCGGCCTCGCCCGCCCGGCGGCCAGGCCCTAACCTTCTTCCGGGGAGGAAGAAACATGTTCAGCCACGTCACCATCGGCAGCAACGACCTCGGCAAGGCCAAGGGCTTCTACGAAAGCCTGCTCGACCCGCTCGGCCTGGTCCGCCACGCCGACTATCCCAACGCCGCCGGTTACGGGCCGGCAGGCGGGCGGCCGCAGCTCTGGGTCCTCAGCCCGGTCGACAAGAAGGCCGCCACCGTCGGCAACGGCATCACGGTCGGCCTGGAGGCGGCGAACCGCGCCGCCGTGGATGCCGCTTACAAGGCTGGCATGGCGGCCGGCGGCAAGGACGAGGGCGCGCCGGGCATCCGGGCGCATTATCACCCCAACTATTACGGCGCCTACCTGCGCGACCCCGACGGCAACAAGGTCTGCATCGTCTGCCACAAGCCTCATCCGTAACGCTGTTGTCCGCGTATCATTGGCGATGATAACGCCCCTCTCCCGCCGCTGGCTGCTCGCGACCGGTGTCGCCCTCGCAGCACCTGCGATCGCCCGCGCCCAGACCGGCCTGCCGCACAAACCGATCCGCATCCTGGTCGGCTATCCCTCGAGTGGCGGCTCGGATTCCCTGGTGCACATCATCTCCGGTGCCCTGCAGACCCAGCTCTCGCGCAACGTCACCATCGACTACAAGCCCGGTCCTTCAGGGGTGGCGGCCGGCGAGGTCCTCAAGAAGGCGACGCCGGACGGCAGCACCATCGCCTTCATGCCGAGTGCCACCATGGTCGGCAAACTTGTCAAAGCGAACTTCCCGTTCGATCCCCTGACCGATCTCCTGCCGCTGACGCTTGCCGGCACCTATCCGACAGCCTTCGCCGTCTCGCCGGGGATCGACGTCACCACACTTGCCGAGTATGTCGCCTGGCTGAAGGCGGGCGATGCAACGCGCGCCCGTTTCGGCACCACGAGTCCGGATTCCTTCACGCAGTATTTCGGCACCCTGGTGGGGCGCGAAATCGGCGTGCCGCTCGAGGCCGTGCCTTATAACGGCGCGCGGTCGCTGGTGGCCGACCTCGAGAAGGACCGCATCCCCGCCGGTACCGGCGGCATCACTTCTTTTCTCGTGCCCCAGCGCGGCGGCCGGCTGAAGATACTGATGACTTCCGCCGCCAAGCGCGGCCCGATCGCGCCCAAGGTGCCGACCGTGGTCGAGCTGGGGTACCCTAAGCTGGTGCAGACCAACTGGTATGCCTTCTTCGCACCCCCCGGCATGCCGGCGTCGCTGGTCGCGGCCTGGACCGCGGAACTGCGGGGGGTGCTCCAGTCGCGCGAAGTCTCCGAGCAGCTTCAGCAACTGGGCCTCACCGTCGAGACCTCGACGCCGGCCGAGATGGCGGAGCGGCTCGCCTCGGATTTCAAGGAATGGAAAGCGACCCTTGACTTGCTGGGCATCAAGTCCGTCAATTGAGCCTCCGCACAGGAGCATCGCATGCCGCCCTTCAAGGTGTTCTGGCAGCCCGGTTGAACCAGCTGCCTGAGACTCAAAGAGTTTCTATCGGTCCGTGGGATCGACTTCGTCTCCGTCAACGTCCTTGAAGATCCGGCCGGCCTGGCCGAGTTGCAGAGGCTCGGCGCCCGCTCGGTGCCGGTGCTGTCGCGCGGCGACAAATTCACCTTCGGCCAGAGCACCAAGCAGATCGTCGACTTCCTCGGCATCGACGAGAAGTCCGGCCCCGAACTTTCGCCAGCCCAGCTACATGCCCGACTCGACAAGTTCATGACCGCGGCACTGGAGCTGCTGCCCCTGATGCCCGGGGACCGCCTCGACACCCATGTGCCGGGCCGGCCGCGCAGCTATCGCAGCCTGGGCTTCCACCTGTTCCGCGTCGTCGACGCCTTCCTCGACGCCAACCAGGGCATCACCCTGGTGCAGGCGATGTTTCGCGAGGAGCCCGCCGCCGACGCCGGAACAGCCGATCTCGTGGCCTACGGCACCAAGGTCCGCCAACGCTTCCGCGACTGGTGGGCCCAGGAACAACTGGGGGGCGATACCTCGGGCACGCGTCACCTCGACACCTATTATGGCCCGCAAAGCCTGCACGAACTGCTGGAGCGCACGACCTGGCATTCCGGCCAGCACGTCCGGCAATACATGATGCTGCTCGAGCGCGAGGGCCAGCCGCATTCCCGGCCGCTGGTCGAGGCCGATTTCGCCCGCCTGCCGATGCCGCAAAACGTCTGGGACGGCTAGGCCCCCAAACGGCTAGGCCCCAGTAGAATCCAGGAAACCTTCCGCCCGGCGCTGCGTTTACTGCCCAGGAATTCACCCTCGGAGCGGAGAACGATCATGCGCGCCAACGGCACGGCCACGGCCAACAGCACCAAGGAACTGGTCAAGGAAATCTCGGTCCTCAAGGCCCAGCTCAAGAAGCTCTCGACCTCGATCGAGAAGGACGCCACCAACGGCATCGGCGGCGCGCTGAGCGAGATCCAGACCAAGAGCAAGGAAGCCATCGATGAGGTGCTCGAGACGGCGCAGTCCATCATCGACGACTATTCCGACAGCGCCAAGGAAACCACCAAGGCCCTGATGCAGAAGTCGGCCAAGCTGCGCGACGACGCGACCGACACGCTGATCGAAACCGTCAAGGAACGCCCGCTCGCCACCCTGGCGACCGTGGTCGGCATCGGCTTCCTCGCGGGGTACCTTTGTCGTCGGAGCTAGGCGCCCGGCGCAGAACAAGAAAAGCTCAAGCGGCGTGTCTGCCTTGATAGCTCCTCTCCTCCGGCTCGCGGTCGCCTCGGCGGCCGCGCGCACGATGCGCAATGCCGCGGGCGATCTGGTTCTTCGCCTAGTGCTGACCCTGGGCGCCGTCCTGGCCGGTGCCATCGGCGTGCTGTGCTTCAGCTACGCCGGCCTAACCATCCTGCAGCGCCACCTCGATCCCGCCGAGGCGTGGGGCATCATGGGTGGCGTCTATGCCGGTGCCGGCCTCGTGCTTTACTTGGCCGCCACCCGCCGGCGTCGCGGCGTCTGACGCGGGACCGAGGCGAGCGTCGGCTTCACCGCCAGCCGCTCGCTCACCCCGAACCTCCGCCGGTGCGCACTCGCGCTACAGGTTCTTCGGCCACACAATCCTCGTTTGTCGGCACGAACGCGCGACCCCGGGATGGTTGCCGGGGATAACCCTGGCATCGCCGGAAACTTCCACGTGGCCAGAGCGTTGTTACGGCAATCGAAGAAGGCAACACATGAATATTCCCACGCGCACCGTTCTCGTTTCGGTCTTGGCCGGTGCCTTTGCCGTGCTGGCCTCAGGCCTCACGGCCAATGAGCAGAACCTGGTTGCACCTGGACCGTCCAACGCTTCAACCAATGCGATCGCCAAGCCCCACCTTGGCTACGTCGTGTTCTTTGAGCGCAACAGCAATGAGCTCTCGCCGACGGCGAACGGCACTATTCGCCTGGCAGCGGACGCGTCGCGGGCGAAGAAGGCCGCGATAATCCGCATCGTCGGCCGCGCCGATCTTGCCGAGGCGGTGAAGTCCGCGCTGGTTCTCCAGGGCGTCCTGCCGACATCGATCGCCCTGGTCGGCCGCGACGACACCAGCCCGATCGTCCGCGCGTCGACCGGCAGGGTTGAGCCGGCGAGCCAGAGCGTCCTGATCGCGTTCTAATCTCGTTCCAACTAAATCACGTTCCAAATCATCGGCCGGGGCCCTAGGCTCCGGCCGATGTCTTTTTGCGCCTACAAGCCGGAACGAGGACGAGGCCATGCCGATGCTGAAGCGCCCTGACGCCGAGATCCATTACGAGGTTCACGGCAAGGGCTTCCCGATCCTGCTGTTCGCACCGGGTGGCCTGAAATCGAACATCGAATTCTGGGGCCCCGGGCCCGACGGTCCGCGCAGCTGGATGGATCCACGCGTTGCGCTGGCCGACAAATTCACGGTGATCTCGATGGACCAGCGCAATGCCGGCAAGTCGGTGGCCGACGTGAAACCCGACCATGGCTGGCACACCTTCGCCGCCGACCACCTGGCGCTGATCGACCATCTCGGATTCGGGAAATTCCACGTCATGGGCGGCTGCATAGGCGGCAGCTACGACTTCGAGGCGATCGAGCAGGCGCCCGATCGCGTGGCGGCGGCGGTGCTGCAGAACCCGATCGGCCTGCACGAGAACAGCGATACCTGGGAGGCGGCGGTGAAGGGCTATGGCGAGACCGTGCGCGCCCGCGATCCGTCGATCCCGCAGTCGGCGATCGACAGCTTTGGCCGGAACATGTTCGGCAACGATTTCGTCTTCTCGGTCACCCGCGACTTCGTGAAGAACTGCAAGACGCCGCTCTTCCTCCAGCCGGGCAACGACAAGCCGCACCCCGGCCCGACGAGCGACGAGATCGCCGCCCTCGCGCCCAACATCGAGATTCAGAAGGACTGGCGTGCGCCTGAGTTCCTGGGTGAATCGATCAAGCGTGTGCGCGCCTTCCTGGAGAAGCACACGCCGCGGTGAGAGCGCCGCTATCCTAGGTTGGGATCGACCTTGGTGTTCTCGCGCACCCAGGCGCGGGCGGCGCGGAGACTGTGGAAGACCTTCGCCGGCCGCTCGTCGGCGGTCATGTCGGCGAACTTCTGGGCGATCTCGCCCCGCTTGGCATCGACGACGAAGGCCAGCGGGCCGCGTGACCCGGCCTTGGGATCGGCGCGCATGAAGGCGGCGATGGCGGCGAGCCGGTTCTCGTCCACGACCGCGTTGCCGGCCGTCGTGTCGATGATCTTGCCGTAGTGCTGACGCCCGCTTTTCACGAACTCACGCGCCACTTCCGCGATGTCGTCGGGCGTGACGTCGCCGAGGACAACTGCGAGCACGAGGCGGTCGAGATCGGAGATTTCGATATGGATCGGCATGGGTTCCCGGGTTTGCAGTCGGCGACGGTCCTGGCCGCCACCATAGCCTGTCCGCCGGGTGCTATCTCACGGCTTTTTTGCAAACCACACCTTCGACGCAGCAGGTCTTGCCGCAGCCGTCAGCGGCGCGGCTGGATCGTCGCACACTCGTCGAGCCACCGGCGGGCGGGCTGGAGGCTGTGAAAAATTTTCACCGGCCGCTCGCCGGCCGTGAGCTCGACGAATTTCTCGGCGAAGAAATCAGGCCGCTTGGGATCGACGACGAAAGCCAGTGGGCCGCGCGAGTCCGCCTTGGGGTCGGCCCGCAGGAAGGCGGCGACGGCTGCCACCCCCGCCTCGTCGATAGCCAGGACGCCGGCCGCGGTATCGACGATCTTGCGGTAGTGCATCGAGCCCGATTCCGCGAACTGGCGCGCCAAACCTGCGACGTCGTCGGGTGTGACGTCGCCGATGACGACGGCAATCACGATCCTGTCCAGATGGGAGATGTCGAGATGGATCGGCACGGTTCCCTCCCGCGGTTCCGGCGATAACATAGCGTATCCTTCAGGCGCTATCGCATGCTGCCGCTCTTTTATAGGTTATCTCCAACAATGGACTGAGCCGGAGAATGACTTGACTCATGCCGATCTGGCACGCCGCATCCTGCTGGCGACCCTCACGGTCGTCGTGGCAATCGTGGTTGGCCTCGGCCTGCTCGAAGCCCTGACCCGTCTTTTCTTCCCAGCGTTCGATCCCTCGGGCCGGTTCGGGCTCAGCCATCCACTGGGATCACTTACCGTGGGGACACCCGGCGCCAGCACGCGGCAAGTGAAGAACACCGGCGACTACGACGTCGCCGTCCGCCTCAACCGCCATGGCCTGCGCGACGACAAGGACATCACCGAGGCCGCCTCAGGCGACCTCGTGTTCGTGGGCGATTCGTTCACCTGGGGCTGGGGCGTCGAGGCCGCGGAGCGGTTCTCGGATCGCGTACAGGCGCTGACGGGACGGCGCGCCTTCAATCTCGCAACCCCCACCGACATCGCGGGCTATGCCGAGCTGCTCGACTACGCCCAGTCCCTGGGTGCCCGGATCGGCGAAGTCGTGGTGGGGCTATGCATGGAGAACGATCTCGGTCTCTACGACTCGACCGGCATCCCGGCGCACGCCATGACGATGGACTGGAAGGGATGGCTGACGGAGCGGTCGGCGGCGTACCTGCTGCTGGCCACCATGATCCACCGGACGCCGGCCCTGAAGGCGCTGGCGGTCGGCGCCGGCGCCATCGTGCCTAATTTCGATGGCATGGGGCTCAACACCTACGACGCCCAGGTCATCGAAGCCTCGGCCGACCAGTTGCAGGCGCTGTCGAAACGCTTCCCCACGCTGGTCGTGCTGATCCCCTCGCGCGCCCTGTGGATCGACAGCAACCGCGCCGAGGAGGACCGGGTCCACAAGGCGCTGGTGGCGGCTCTCACCCGGCGCGGCATCGCGGTGCTCGACCCGCGGCCGCTGATGGAAGCCGGCGGCACGCCGCTCGCCTATCACTTCGACAACGACGGACACTGGAATGCACGCGGCCACGCGCTGGTCGCCGAGGCGATCGCCAAATGTCTGGCAGGTGGCGCCGCGACCTGCCGCTAGGCGGGCCTTCGTGAGGGATGGCGGTGTCCGCAGCCAGCGCTGACTGCATTTTTGGGTTATCCTGATGGTGCTGAGTTCGTCGTTGAGTAGCGTTTACTTCGGATCAATCGCCCATGCCCCTTCAATGGAAGGTTTCTCATCTCGACCACATGGTGGTCTGCGTGTCCGAGGGGGCCGTCACGCTAAAAGATTTCCAGGAGTATCTGGCGGCGCTCAAGAAGGAAAAGGCCCTGTCCTTTCCCAAGATTTTCGTTGCGACCCACGGCCAGTCCGGAATGGGCGAAGGCGACAGTCAGAAACTGGCGGCGCTCCTGACCAGCTTCCTCGAAATCGACGGCCTCGGCCCCTTTGCCGTGGTTGCGGGCTCGAAAAGGAACGATGGGCTGACCTCCGTTTTCAGGTCCCTCGCCACCGTCAGGCGGCCGATGCGCCTGTTCCCGGACATCCATGCCGCTCGAAAATGGCTGGACGGAAGATCGAGTTCCTAACCACGAGCAAGGTCGCGGCCAGCAGGTCGGCGCAGCCGCCGGGTGAGAGATTACGCGCGACGAAGGTCCGGTGCAGCCGTTCGGCCCGCTCGAACCAGCCCGCATCCCGGCATCCACCGGCGGCCAGGAATTCCGCGGCCGAGCGGCGTACGAACAGGCCGGCCTCGGTGCCGCCGCGATAGAGGACGGTCGTGTCGTCGACCGTTTCCATGAGGGCAAAGAGCGTGTGCACGTTGGCCGCATTCGCCTCGAGGCCGGACGCCAACGCCTCCCGGTAGGCCGGCACGCCAACCTGGAAGAGGCTGGGAAAGCCGCGGGCGGCCTCGCCACGCGCGCCTGAGGCTCCGATCTTTTTTCGCACGAGCGCGCCATGGCTCGCGGCATCGCCGCCCGACGCATGCGCCTCCAGCGCCGTACCCCATTCGCGCCGCAGCGTCGTCTGGATCGCCTCGGGAGAAACCGGCATCGCGGCAGAGCGCGTCCGCGCGATCGATGCGACCACGAGGCCGATGGAGAAGATGGCGCCGCGATGCGTGTTGACCCCGCCGGTCGCGTGCAGCATCTGTCGCTCCGCCTCGACACCGAGCGGCGCCAGGCTGCCGTCAAACGAGAGTGCCTGCCGCCCCGCCGCCGCCAGGCTCGCGAAGGGCCGCAGTAGCGAATCGGCCGACCGGCACATGAGCGCGAAATCCATGTCGTCGTGGGAGCCCGAGTCGACGGGACTGACGAGGCCCGGCTTGGGATAGGCTTTCAGTTCGTCATGCATGGCCGCGACCGCCGCCCCGGCCAGCGCCAGATCCTCTGCCGAGACGGCATCGTCGGTGGCTGTCGTCGCCGCCATCATGGCTAAAGGTCTTCGCGCCGCATCATGCGGACGCTGTCGACGGCCTTCACCAGAACCTCGGGCGCCGTCGTCAGAAACTCCCGCCACTGCACCTCGCCCCGACCGGCAAAGGAGAGTTCGCCGTCGAGCTTGAACGACAAGGCCGCTTCCTGACGCGCAAGAAAAGCCGCCGCTTCGTCCGCTTCACGGGGACCCGCGACATCGAGGAGCAGATCGAGGTCCGACGTCGGCCGCACATGCCCCTCGCCCGTCAGCGCCTGCCACATCCAGCTGCCGTAGACGCGCAAGTCCAGTCCGGCGCGCGCCGCCTCGTCCATCAGGTGTCGGAACGAGGCCGCATGATCGAGCGCCGGGCCGCAGCGCGCCACCTCTGCCAGGGCGGGCGGCCAAGCCGTCCGGACGACATGGGCCGCCAGCGTCCGGGCGCCGACGCGGCGCGGACGAATCTCTGGGAATTTCTCGTGCACGACGCAGAAGCCCAACGACACCTCGTCGCGGTCGCTGCCCTCGCTGCGACGGCGGCAGACCACGAAGGGACGGTCCCCGGCGTGCCACTTCTCCGCCAATGCCCCGTCGGACCCATCGTCCCGCCCGTCGTCGGCCTGCGGGGCCTCCGACAGCCACACCAGCGCGTGACGGCGCAATCCAGTCATTTCGCCGAGGCGGCGAGCACCCTGTTGCGGATATCCAGGGCGAGTTTCCGGCCGCCGCGCTTCTTGCCGAGCGCAGCGCGGTTGTCGTCGGTCGCGGCCGTGGCGATGGCCTTGGCGAGCTGGGCCTGCAGATCGCCGGTGCTTGGCCAGACTTCCTCGACACCGCCCAGCAGGGCGAAGGGCTTGGCGCCGAACTCGAGCGACGGCATCGTCTTGGAAAGTTTCTGCAGCACGGGAACGGGGATCTTGGTCACCGCCGACATCGCCGCGACCGGCATCAGGCCGACGCTGGCCGAATCGAGGGCATAGATGCGATCCGCGAACATGCCGTAGCAGATGAACGCGCCGCCGATGGCCTTGCCAGTGGCGATGGTGATGAGCTTGTGGCCCTTCCGCCGCGCCACTTCGAGGCAGCTAAGCAGATGGCCGAAGTAGCTGGCGAGGCCCAGCATCTCGTCGATGCGGTTGGGCTCCTGCCCGGCGCTGTCGACCAGCATCACGATCGGCGCCCGGGGATGGCGCTCGATGCAGTCGATCACATGCGCCGCCAGCACGAGGGCCGCTTCGTTGCCGATATAGGTGCCGTTGCAGGTGCCGATGACGCAGACGTCTTTGCCGCCCACCTGGGCGTAGCCGGTGATCAAGGATTTCTCGACGGCGATGCCCTTGGCCGATCCGCCGAAGAGCTTGCCCAGGAGGGCGCGGGGCGATGGCTGCTTCATCGCCTACTTCCTTCCCGCTTTGGCCAGGGCCACGAATTCCGGACCGGAAGCGATCGAAGCACCTGCGATATCGCGCACGCCCATGCCCTTCCAGACGTCGTCCGGATTTTCCGTCTTGCCGAAACGCTTCAGCCTCTTGGCCAGCACCGCCTGCCGCGCCTTCGCGTTCTTGAGGGTGACGGGGCTGGATTTGGCGAGGAGCTTGCCGATCGCCTCGCGCACGGCGCCAGCATCGTCGTGGACCAGCGCATCGGCGTCGCCCAGGAGATACTTCGTCTTGCCGCCGCTGGT
>CAMARK010000073.1 GCA_945860205.1 Reyranella massiliensis 521
AGACGCTGGGCCAGGCCATCGCAACCTTCGAGGCGATGTCGGACCGCATGGGCCGTATCGGCTCCTATGCCTTGCTGCACTACGCCGGCGACATGGCCGACCCCGAGCGCGGCCGCTTCTCGCAGAACGTCTCGGAGAGCCTGACCGACATCGGCACCAAGCTGGTGTTCTTCCGGCTCGAGATGAACCGCATCGAGGATGCCGATCTCGCCGACAAGATGAAGGCGCCGGAGCTCGCCAAGTATGCGCCGTGGCTGCGCGACCTGCGCGCCTTCCGACCGCACCAGCTCTCCGACGAACTCGAGACGATGCTGCACGAGAAATACGTCGTCGGCCGCGCCTCGTGGTCGCGCCTGTTCGACGAGACCATCGCGCGGCTGCGCTATCCCTTCCGCAACGAGGTGCTGACCGAGCCGCAGATCCTCGACAGGCTGTCGAGCAAAGACGCGACGGTGCGCAAGGACGCGGCCAAGTCGTTCGGCAAGGTCCAGGGCGACAATATCGCGGTGTTCTCGCTGCTCACCAATACGCTGGCCAAGGACAAGGAGATCGAGGACCGCTGGCGCAAGTACAAGCGGCCGCAGTCCGCCATGAATCTCGGCAACTGCGTCGAGGACGAGGTGGTGGATGCGCTGGCCTCGTCGGTGAAGGCGGCCTATCCGCGCCTCGCGCACCGCTACTACAAGCTCAAGGCCAAGTGGTTTGGCGTCGAGACGATGCCCTATTGGGACCGCAACGCGCCGCTGCCCGAGCATGACGACCGCGTGATCCCGTGGCCCGAGGCAACCAAGATCGTGCTCGATGCCTACGGCGCTTTCTCGCCGGAGCTGGCGTCGGTCGGCAAGAAGTTCTTCGACAATGCCTGGATCGATGCGCCGGCGCGGCCGGGCAAGTCGCCGGGTGCCTTCGCCCATCCCACGGTGCCGTCGGCGCATCCCTATCTGCTGCTCAACTACCAGGGCAAGGTGCGGGACGTGATGACGCTCGCTCACGAGCTGGGCCACGGCGTCCACCAGGTGCTGGCGGGGCAACAAGGTGCGCTGATGGCCGACACGCCGCTGACGCTTGCCGAGACCGCCTCGGTGTTCGGCGAGATGCTCACCTTTCAGTCGCTGCTGAAAACCGCGCCCGACAAGGCCACGCGCAAGGCGATGCTGGCGGGCAAGGTCGAGGACATGCTGAACACCGTGGTGCGCCAGATCGCCTTCTACGATTTCGAATCGCGCCTGCACATGGCGCGGCGCGCGGGCGAGCTGACGCCCGACGCCATCGGCGAGATCTGGATGGCGGTACAGACCGAGAGCCTGGGACCGGCCTTCACCTACGACGACGAATACCGCGCTTACTGGTCCTACATCGGTCACTTCATCCACTCGCCGTTCTACGTCTATGCGTACGCCTTCGGCGACTGCCTGGTGAACTCGCTCTATGCCGCCTACCAGGCCGCCCCCGAGGGCTTCCAGGCCAAGTATCTCGACATGCTGAAGGCGGGCGGCGTGAAACGGCACAAGGAGCTGTTGGCGCCGTTCGGCCTCGACGCGTCTGACCCCGCCTTCTGGAACAAGGGGCTCGGCGTGATCTCGGGCTTCGTCGACGAGCTGGAGAAGCTTTAGGCATGGCAGCGGACGAAGGCGATTCGCTGGGTGGACGGCTCGGCCGCTATGCCCGCGTCGGCTCGTCGGTGGGTGGCCTCGCCGTAAAACTGGCGGGTCAGCGCTATCTCGGCCTCTCGCTCGATCGCGACAAGCATGCCGGTGAACTGAAGGCGGCATTGGGCGGGCTGAAAGGCCCGTTGATGAAGGCGGCGCAGTTGCTGGCCACCATTCCCGATGCGCTGCCGCCGGAATATGCCCGCGAGCTGGGCGAGCTGCAGGCCAATGCGCCGGCCATGGGCTGGGCCTTCGTACGGCGCCGCATGGCCTCGGAGCTTGGGCCGGACTGGCTGGCGAAGTTCGCCAGGTTCGACAAGGAGGCCTCGTTCGCGGCTTCCCTGGGGCAGGTCCATCGCGCCGCCTTGCATGACGGACGCGACGTGGCGGCCAAGCTGCAGTATCCCGACATGGCCTCGGCGCTGGAGGCCGACCTCAATCAGCTAAAAGTCGTGTTCGCGATCGGCCAGCGCTTCGATCCGGCGATACGCACCGACGAGATCCATGCCGAGATCACGACGCGGCTGCGCGAGGAACTCGACTACCGCCGCGAAGCCAGGCACGCGGCGCTCTACCGCCACATGCTGCGCGAGGAGCCCAAAGTCCATGTGCCCGAGGTCGTGCCGGGCCATTCGACCGACCGGCTGCTGACCATGGATTGGCTGCAGGGCGAGCCCTTGCTCAACTGGAAGACCCACTCCCAGGAAGAGAAGGACGCGCTGGCGATAAACATGTTCCGCGCCTGGTACGTGCCGTTCTACCGCTACGGCGTCATCCACGGCGATCCGCATCTCGGCAACTACACGGTACGGGCCGACGGCTCGGTCAACCTGATGGACTTCGGCTGCGTCCGCATCTTCCCGCCGCGCTTCGTGCGGGGCTCGATCGAGCTCTATCGCGCGCTGATGGCCGACGACGAGGCGCGCGCCGTGGCCGCTTACGAGGACTGGGGCTTTAGCGGCCTCAGCCGCGAGATGATCCAGGTGCTGAATCGCTGGGCCGCCTTCCTCTATGGGCCGCTGATGGACGACCGGCCGCGCCGCCTCACCGAAGGCATGGCCGGCGGCTACGGCCGCGAGATGGCGCAGAATGTGTTCGGCGAGCTGCGCAAGATGGGCGGCGTGCGGCCGCCACGCGAGTTCGTGTTCATGGACCGCGCCGCCATCGGCCTCGGCGCCGTGTTCATCCACCTCCACGCCTCGATCAACTGGCACCGCCTGTTCGAGGGCATGATCGAAGGCTTCGACGTCGATGCGCTGGCGGCACGCCAGCAGGCCGCACTCACCGAGGTGGGGCTGGCGTGAACATCCTGGTGACCGGATCGTCGGGCTGGCTCGGCCAGACCCTGGTGCCGCGGCTGTTGCGCGACGGCCACCGCGTCGTCGGGCTCGATCCTGAGCCGGGGCCGACGACGGAAGTCGTGGGCTCGGTGGTGGATCGCGCGCTGGTGCGCCGGATCATCCGCGAGCAGGGCATCGGGGCGATCGTCCACGCCGCTGCGCGCCACAAGCCGCACATCGAGACGCACGACAATTCCGAGTTCGTGGCCGTCAACGTGCAGGGCACGCTCAACCTGCTGGAAGAGGCAGTGGCGGAAGGCTCCAAGGTCGATCGCTTCGTCTTCACCTCGACCACTTCGCTCATGATTTCGCAGAAGATCCGAGACGGTCGTGCGGGCGGGGCCACCGAAGCGATCTGGATCGATGAGGATATGGCGCCGCTCAAGCCGCGCAACATCTACGGCGTTACCAAGCTCGCGGCCGAGGAGCTGTGCCGGCTGTTCAACCATCTGCACAGGCTGCCGGTCCTGATCTTGCGCACCTCGCGCTTCTTCCCGGAGGAAGACGATATGGCCCATGCCATCGCGCAGTCGGGAGAGAACACCAAGGCCAATGAGTTCCTGTTCCGCCGCCTAAGTGTCGAGGACGCGGCTGAGGCGCATGTTGCCGCGCTCGCGAAAGCGCCGGAGTTCGGCTTCGACACTTTCATCGTCTCGTCGATGACACCGTTTTCGCGCGGCGATGGCGCTGCCCTGCTCGCCAACGCGCCGTCGGTCGTGGCGCGCTATTTCCCCGACTATCCCGCGCTTTACGCCAAGCGCGGCTGGACGATGTTCCAGTCGATTGACCGGGTCTATGACGCCAGCAAGGCCGCGCGGAAGCTGGGCTTCACCTGCAAGATTGGCTTCCGCGAGATCCTCGATGGACTGAAACGCTAGGAGAAGAAGCCGCGCACCATATGCAGGTCGCGCACGACGAAGGTGCAGAGAGCCCTGATTTCTTCGGTCGCCTCGAGCAGATCGGGCACCATGATCGTCATCATGCCGGCAGCCGATGCGGAGCGGACGCCGTTGTACGAATCTTCAAGGGCCAGGCAGAGGCTCGGATCGACCTGCAAACGCTTGGCCGCCAGCAGGTACGGGTCGGGCGCGGGCTTGCCGGCTGCGTAGTCGCCGCTCGCCACGATCTGATGGAAGCGGCCAGTGAGATCGTGCGCGCCGAGATGGTGCTGCACGGTCTTGTGCGAGGACGAGGTCGCGATGCCGCGCGGCAGGCCCAGCGTGTCCAGCGCCTCGAGCAGTTCGAGGACACCCGGCTTCACCGCCAATCGGGTCTCGACGATCACGTCGAAGTGCCGATGCCAGGTGGCCAGCAATTCGTCGACGGGAAAGGAACTACCGTAGTGCTTCAGGAGGAAAGCCCGGGTCTGCGCCCAGGGGCGGCCGATCATGGTGCGGAAGATGGCGGGCGTGATGTCGTGGCCGAGTTCACCGGCCGCCGTCATGATCGCTTCCTGATAAAGCGACTCCGTGTCGAACAACAGGCCGTCGAGATCGAAGATTACGGCAGCGGGGCGGCGCGGCAAGTTCATCGTCAGAGGCCGATACACCGGGGGCAGAGAACAAGGGTGTAGAGCGCAACGACGGCGGCCAACCCGAGCAGGGTGACTAGCATTATGGAAACGACCTTGTTCCATATGCCGCTGCTCCTGGAGCGAGTGTAGAGCAGGACACAGACGCCAATCGCCCAGGCGGCGACCCAGTACCAGTCTTTCATCCGGTCATCTCACCCTGGGCATCATGATCATGTCCCACGGGCTCGGCACGTCGCCGTGCGGGACCCAGACAAGGGCGGGCGCGTTCAAGGCGAAGGCCTTATGGAGCGCATCCTCCAGCTGCTTCGGGTCGATCGCTTTGAAGGAGGCGATGCCGAAGGAGTCGGCGAGCTTGCCGAAATCTGGATTCTGCAGGTCCGAGGCGATCAGGCGGTTGCCGTAGTGCTGCTGCTGAATGCGCTTCACATTGCCGAAGGCGCCATTGTCGAACACCACGACCACCACGGCGAGGTTGTGGCGCGCGGCGGTGGCCAGCTCACCGATCTGGTACATGAAGCCGCCATCGCCGGCGATCGCCAGCACCTTTTTGTCCGGCATCGCGGCCTTGGCGCCCAGCGCGGTGCCAAAGCCCCAGCCGAGATTGTCCTGGTAGCCCGGAGAGAGGTAAGTGCGCGGCTTCTCGATCGGCAGGGCCACGCGCGAGGCGAAGCCCATCTGCGAGACCTCGTCGACGAAGATGCCATCCTCGGGCAGCGCCCGGCGGATCGCCTTCAGGAATCCGAACTGCGGTTCCAGTCGCGACAGCCGCTCGGCGAGCCAGGCGCGATGGCCTTTGAGCTTTTCGGCCCGCGAGGCACGCTTGCGATTGTGCTTGGGCAGCGCGGCGATCAGGGCACGCAGCTGTGCAGCGGCATCACCCACCAGCGCGACGTCGGGCTTCCGGAACCGGTCGGGCTCGTCGGGATCGATGTCGAGGCGCACGACTTTCAGATCCTTGTCGATGCCCCAGCTGCCGTTCTGGATGAAGAAGCGCGTGCCGATCGCCAGAACGGCGTCGGCGTCCTTCCACAGGCGATGGCCGACCGGCATGTCGACGGCCAGGCGATGCGAACTCGGCACGACTCCACGGCCGCGCCTGTAAGAGCTGACCGGCGCCTCGAGCAACTCGGCGATGGCGATGACTTCGGCGCTGGCATCGAGGGCACCACCACCGACCACGATGATCGGACGCTCGGCAGCACCCAGGATTTTTGCCGCCGCGGTGATGGCCTCGTCGTCGATCGCCTCTATCGGCAAAGCGAGGGGCGAGGCGGGCAGGGTGACATCGGCGCGCTTGGCCCAGGTGTCGAGCGCGCATTCGAGTGCAACAGGACGCGGTCGGCCCGAGGTCGCCTGCCAGATCGCCTGGCTGACCAATGTCGGCGCTTCCTGCGGACTCCTGATGCGCTCGGCCCACTTGGTGATGTGGCGCATCATGCCGAGCTGATCGTGGATCTCATGCAGATGGCCGTGGCCGCGGTCGATGTCGGCCTGCGGGATCTGGCCGATCAGGCCAATCACCGGCGCATTCATGCCGTAGGCGGTGAGCAGTGCCGCGCCCGCGTTCAGCATGCCGGGGCCGGGCACAACGGCGAAGGCCTGCGGCTTCCCGGTGACCAGCGCGGCGCCCAGCGCCATGTAGGCCGCGGTCTGCTCGTGGCGCGGGTGGATCACCCGCAATCGGTCGGCTGCGTGGTAGAAGGCGTCGAACAAGGGGTCGTTGTGCAGGCCGGGCAGGGCATAGACCGTGTCGAGGCCGTGTTGCAGGAGGGTTTCGACCGTGGCTTCGGCGGCACTGAGACGTGGCATGGCGATGATCTATAGACCGCACGGCAGGCGATCAAGGCAGGCACGAGCATGCGGCTGATCCTGGCCATCCTTCTGTGCATCCTCGCGGTCGCGCTGATGGCGGGGTTGCTCGCCTGGTTCGCCGAACGCCGACTCGATCGCGCCGCCGAGGCAAAGTCCTTTTCCGACGTCGGCAAGGTGCCGGCAGTCGACGTGGTGCTGGTCCTCGGCACGGCGCCGATCGGACCGGAGGGCGGCCCCAACCGCTACTTCGTCTATCGCCTCGACGCGGCGGCGGCGCTCTACAAGGCCGGCAAGGCGAAATACTTCATCGTGAGCGGTACCCGCGATGGACGCTACGACGAGCCGACGGCGATGCGGACAGGCCTGATCGAGCGTGGCGTTCCGGCCGACGCGATCTACCGTGACTTCGACGGCGACCGCACACTCGATTCGATCGTGCGGGCGCGACGGATCTACGGTCAGACGCGGCTCGTCATCGTCTCGCAACGCTTTCATTTGAGCCGTGCGCTGTTCCTGGCGCGCCACGAGGGCATAGACGCCTGGGGCTTCGAGGCCCGCGATGTCGATACGCCCTACAGCATCTTCACGGAACTGCGCCGCTATCCCTCGGCGCTCCGCGCTTACTGGGACGTCTGGATGAACACGTTCCCGGTTGAACTCGGCAAGCCGGTTACGATCGGAGTCGACCCGCCGGAATAGCCGCCATGTCGCGCAGCTCAGGCACCGGTGAGACCACGGGCTTGCCGGCGAAGTGCGCATCGAGGTTCTGGCGTACCAGCGAGGTCATTCGGCGCTGGGCATGCTCGGTGCCGCCGCCGAAATGCGGCGTCATCACCAAATTGTCGAGGGCCAGGAGTTCGGTGCCCTCGTAGGGTTCCTCGTCGAAGACGTCGAGAGCTGCACCCTCGATCACGTTGTGGCGGAGCGCGTCGGCAAGCGCTGCCTCGTCGACCGCCCAGCCGCGGCTGATGTTGACCAGATGGCCGCGCGGCCCCAGCGCCTTCAGCACCTCGGCGTTGATGATGTGCTTGTTGGAGGCATCCGAGCGCAGGCAGACGACCAGGTAGTCGGCCCAGGTCGCGAGCGCCATGACGTTGGGAAAATAGGCGAAGTCGATGTCGTCGCGCTTGTTGCGGTTGCAGTAGCCGATCTCGACATCGAAGCCTTTGGCGCGCTTGACCAGCTCCATGCCGATGGCGCCCAACCCCAGGATCCCGAGCTTGCCGCCGGTCATGCCGGCGATGGCGCCGAAGCGGTTGGGGATGCGCTTGGTCCAGTCGCCGCGGCGGATCATCTTGTCGGCACGCACGATGCGTCGCGTCGAGGCGAGCAGCACGCCGAAGGCCATCTCCGCCACGTCGGGCGCATTGGCGTCGGCGCCATGGGTGATCATGATGTTGCGTCTGCGGGCGGCCGCGAGATCGACCCGCTCGTAGCCGGTGCCATAGCAGCAGAACAGCGAGAGGCGGGGTAGTGCTGCCATCAAGGCATCGGACAGGCCGACGCTGCCGGTGCTGACGATGGCCTGCACGTCGCCGGCCGCGGCGCGCGGCACCAGGGCCGGGTCGGGCTTATCCATGTGGCCGGCGATCTCGTAATTTTCGGAGAACGCGGCCAGGGTGGTCTTGGTGAAGTGGAAACCGGTGAGAATGACGGGACGCTGGGCCATGCTCTCGCCTATCACGGGCCTGCTAGCCGCGTAAATGGAGCTTTACCACGCGGCGAAAAACCGGCTTGGCAAAGAATGGAACGCTGTGCATGGTGCGGCGCACTGCTGACTTCTCCGCGTCTCCAACCGACCAAAAAAGCGCTCCATGAAAATCGCCATTCTCAAAGAACGCCGGCCGCATGAGACCCGCGTGGCCGCGACCCCCGAGACCGTCAAGAAGCTGAAGGCGCTGGGTGCGGAAGAGATCGTGATCGAGGCGGGCGCGGGCCTTGCCGCTGCCTACACCGACGAGGCCTATGCCGAGGCCGGCGCAAATATCGTGCCGGATGCCGCTTCCGCGATGGCCGCGGCCGATATCATCTTCAAGATCCAGCGACCGATGTCGGCGGCCGAAGGCCTCGACGAACTGGCCCTGCTGCGGAGCGGCCAGACCCTGATGTCGCCGCTCGGCGCCCTCAACAACAAGGAACTGGTCGCAGTACTCGCCTCCAAGGGCGTGACGTCGTTTGCGCTAGAACTGATCCCGCGCATCACGCGCGCCCAGTCGATGGATATCCTCTCCTCGCAGGCCAATCTCGCCGGCTACAAGGCGGTCCTGCTGGCGGCCAACAATTTCGGCCGCATCTTCCCGCAGATGATGACTCCCGGCGGCACCTTGGCGCCGGCGCGGGCCTTCATCATGGGCGTGGGCGTGGCCGGCCTGCAGGCCATCGCCACGGCGCGCCGTCTGGGTGCCATCGTGACGGCGACCGACGTCAGGCCTGCGACCAAGGAGCAGGTCCAGTCGCTGGGCGGCAAGTTCGTGGCCGTCGAGGACGAGGAATTCAAGGCGGCGGAAACCTCAGGCGGCTATGCCAAGGAGATGAGCGCCGAGTATCGCGCCAAGCAGGCGGCGCTGGTGGCCGAGCACATCGCCAAGCAGGACATCGTGATCACCACGGCGCTGATCCCCGGCCGCAAGGCGCCGGTGCTGGTCACGGAAGACATGGTGAAGACCATGAAGCCGGGTTCGGTGATCGTCGACATGGCGGTCGAACAGGGCGGCAACTGCCCGCTGTCGGAATTCGGCAAGGTGGTCGAGAAGTACGGCGTGAAGATCGTGGGTCCGGCCAATCTGCCAGGCGAACTGGCGACGGACACCTCGGCATTGTTCTCGCGCAATCTGCTGAACTTCATCACGCCCATGGTCGACAAGGAGACCAAGGCGTTGAAGATCGACCTCAACGACGAAGTGGTGAAGGGGACCCTGGTGACGCAGGGCGGCCAGATCGTGCACCCCGCGCTCAGCCAGACCCCTCCGCTCAGCCAGACTTAGGAGCCGGCCATGGACGACAAACTTGCAGGCGAGGCGGCCAAGCTCGCCACCCAGGCGGGGGAACTCGCCGGCAACCTCAAGGGCATGGCCCAGCAGATCACCGACATGGCGGCGCAGAACACGCTGGCGCTGCCCGACGGCCACATGCCGTTCGTGGCACTGCTCACCATCTTCGCGCTGGCCTGCTTCGTCGGCTACTACGTGGTGTGGCGGGTGACGCCGGCGCTGCATTCGCCGCTGATGGCCGTCACCAACGCCGTGTCGTCGGTGATCATCGTTGGCGCGCTGCTGGCCGCCGGCCTGAAAGGCCTCGGCGCCGCACAGCTGTTCGGCGCCATTGCCGTGGCGCTGGCCGCCGTGAACATCTTCGGCGGGTTCATCGTCACGCACCGCATGCTGTCGATGTTCAAGAAGAAACAGCCGGTCAAGAAGTAGGCAGGGGACAGAGGGATGATCACCCAGGAAATCGCCGCCTACGGCTATCTGATCTCGGCCATCTGCTTCATCATGGCACTGCGTGGACTTTCCTCGCCTGTGACGTCGCGGCAAGGCAACCTCTTTGGCATCGTCGGCATGGTGGTGGCGATCGGCGTCACGGTGGCGACCCCGGGGGTCGTATCGCCGTGGCTGATCGTGGGCGGCCTGGTCGTCGGCGGCGCGGTTGGTGCCTTCGTCGCCTGGCGCATCCAGATGACGGCGCTGCCGCAGCTCGTGGCCGCCTTCCATTCGCTGGTCGGCCTAGCGGCGGTGTTCGTGGCGGCGGCGGCCTTCGTCTCGCCCGACGCCTTCGGCATCGGCTCGCCAGGCAAGATCAAGGTGCACAGCCTGATCGAGATGGGCCTCGGCACCGTGATCGGCGCCATCACCTTCACCGGCTCGGTTGTGGCCTTCGCCAAGCTGCAGGGCCTGGTCACGGGCGCGCCGCTGATCTTCCGCGGCCAGCATACGCTGAACGCGCTGCTCGGCATCGCCATCGTCGGGCTTCTGGGTTGGTTCGCCTTGAAGGGCGGCCATCCCATGGTCTTCATCCTGCTGATCGTGCTGTCGCTGGCCCTCGGCTTCCTGCTCATTCTGCCGATCGGCGGCGCCGACATGCCGGTCGTGGTGTCGATGCTCAACTCCTATTCGGGTTGGGCAGCGGCCGGCATCGGTTTTACGCTCGGCAACACCGCCTTGATCGTGACCGGCGCACTGGTCGGCTCTTCCGGTGCGATCCTGAGCTACATCATGTGCAAGGGCATGAACCGCTCGATCTTCAACGTGATCCTGGGCGGCTTCGGTACCGACAGTTCGGCGGCGGGCGCTGCCCACGCCAAGAACGACAAGCCGGTCAAGGCGGGTTCGGCCGAGGATGCGGCCTTCCTGATGAAGAACGCGGGCTCGGTCATCATCGTGCCGGGCTACGGCATGGCCGTGGCGCAGGCGCAGCATGCGCTGCGCGAGATGGCCGACATCCTGAAGAAGAACGGCGTCACGGTGAAATATGCCATCCATCCGGTGGCAGGCCGCATGCCGGGCCACATGAACGTGCTGCTGGCCGAGGCTAACGTGCCCTATGACGAGGTCTTTGAGCTCGACGACATCAATCGCGACTTCGCCTCGACCGACGTGGCTTTCGTGATCGGCGCCAACGACGTCACCAATCCGGCGGCCAAAACCGATCCCACGAGCGCGATCTACGGCATGCCGATCCTCGACGTCGAGAAGGCGCAGACCGTGTTGTTCGTGAAGCGCGGCATGGCCTCGGGCTATGCCGGTGTCGACAACGAGCTGTTCTTCCGCGACAACACCATGATGCTCTTCGCCGATGCCAAGGTGATGTGCGAGAACATCGTCAAGGCGCTGGAAGGCTCGTCGCACTGAGCCAATATCGCGCCGTCGTCTTCGACATCGGCGGCGCGGTCGACCTCGAATTCGCGCGCGAGATGGCGCTCGATGGCGCCATCGCCTCGGCCTGCGGGCTGGAAGGCGTGCGAGTCGACCAGGCGATGGTCGAGGACGCCTCGGACAATGCGGTCGCGGCCTTCGCCCCGGACCTTCAACGCCACATGATCGAGACGCTGTGCGGGGCTGAGCCGGCGACGGTGGCGCGTGTCCTGCGTCGGGTCGCGGCGATGACCGGCAATCTCGACGTCTTCCAACTGCGTCCCGGTATCGACGATCTCCTGAAACGCCTCACGGCGCGGGGCCTGCTGCTGGGCGCGCTGGGATGTCCGGAGGAACGATTGGCGCGGGCGGGCATCGCGCACCTGTTCACTGTGAGCCTCGACCTGCCGACACAGGCCTGCATCCTGGTGGGCGACCGCCTCGACAAGGACATTGCACCGGCGAAGGCGGCCGGCATGGCGACCATCCAGTTCCGCAGCGGCCGCTATCGCCGGCAGCGCCCGCGCTCGGAGGCCGAGACGCCCGACGCCGTGGTGACCGACGTGCCCGAGCTTGAAGCGGCGATCACCGCGCTGCTCGGCCGGTGATGGTCCTGCGGGCACTGCAGATTTCAGCTCCCGACGGAACCACAATTACGCCGCCGCGTTCATCGCTCAACGATGAAGGATCTCCCTTACCCGGTCTCCGACGAAAAAGCAGACGACGCACAGTCCGTCATCGTGCGCCCGGGCATGAATTGCTGGCGCGTCGAGCAAGCGACAAAGGCTGCGGTCATCGTCGATGCCGAGGACTATTTCAATGCCGCGCGCGCGGCGATGCTCGGCGCCAAGCATCGCATCATGCTGATCGGTTGGGACTTCGACGCGCGCATCCGCCTTGGCAGCGAGAGCGGGCAGGAGGGACCCGAGAAGCTCGGCGACTTCATTTCCTGGCTGGTCGAGCGCCAGCCCGGCCTCGATATCTACTTGCTGCGCTGGGATATCGGTGCTTTGCGGACGCTGTTTCGCGGAACGACCATCTTTACCCTGCTCAAATGGATGGCGCACAAGCGGATCCATACTTTGCTCGACAGCGCCCATCCGTTGGGCTCCTCGCATCATCAGAAAATCGTCGTCATCGACGACTGCCTCGCTTTCTGCGGTGGCATCGACATGACCGGCGATCGCTGGGACAGCCGCGAACACCGGCACGACGATGTCCGCCGGAAGAAGCCCAACAGTAAGCCTTACGGTCCATGGCACGACGCCATCACCGCGCTCGAAGGCCCGATTGCGTCGGCTCTGGGTGAGTTGACGCGAGAGCGCTGGCGGCGCGCCGGTGGAGGAAAGCTGAAGCCGGTCGAAGGTGCGACGGATTGTTGGCCGGTGAAGTTGCCTTGCCATTTTACCGACGTGGATGTCGCCATTTCGCGGTCGAACCCGTCGATGCCCGACGTGCCAACGGTGCGGGAAGTCGAGGAAATGTTTCTCGGTCTCATCGCCGGTGCCCGTAGACATATCTACGCAGAAAGCCAGTATTTCGCGTCACGTCGCATCGCCGAAGCGATCGGGCGCCGCCTGGCGGAGTCTGACGGCCCCGAAATCGTCGTGATAAACCCCTTCACTTCGAATGGTTGGCTGGAACCGATCGCCATGGATACGGCGCGCGCGCGTTTATACGAAGCGTTGCGCCGGCTTGATCGTCACCACCGGCTGCGCCTTTACCATCCCTATACGGATGGCGGGGAACCGATATATGTCCATGCCAAGATCTTGATCGTCGACGATCGCGTCTTGCATCTTGGCTCCTCGAACATGAACAACCGGTCGCTCCGCCTGGATACCGAATGCGACGTCACGATCGATGCTGGCCGTCCCGGCAACGGCGGCGCTGGCGCCGTCATTCGGACCATCCGCGACGGGCTGATCGCCGAGCATCTGGGGGCCGATCCTGCGGAGGTCACGCTTCGGATCGAGGCCAGCGGCTCGATTGTCGCGACCATCGAGGCGATGCGCGGCGAGGGCCGCTCGCTGCGGCCTTATGAAGTTCCAGACCTGGGCGATGTCGAGAGGTGGCTGGCCGACAACGAGGTGCTGGATCCCGAGGGGCCGGACGAAATGTTCGAAGGTTTCACCAAAGGCGGGCTCTTCCGGCACCTGCGCTGAGGTCAAACAAAAACCCCCGGGGATGCCGGGGGTCGTCGCCTGCCCTTTTAAGGGGCGATCCACAGGGGCGGAGGGCTAGTAGCCCTCGCGCTCCATGCGCTTGCGCATCAGCTTGCGCGTCCGGCGGATCGCTTCGGCGCGCTCGCGGGCGCGACGCTCGGAGGGCTTCTCGTAATTGCGGCGGAGCTTCATCTCGCGGAAGATGCCTTCGCGCTGCATTTTCTTCTTCAGGACGCGCAGCGCCTGATCGACATTGTTTTCACGAACGAGAACCTGCACTTCGATCGCTTCCTTCCAAACGGTAAGGGGCCCGGGAAAGCGTTCCAGGGCCGAATGAGAGGCGCGGTTGGTATCACAGGGGTGGACCCTTGGGAAGCCCTCGCTGCGGGCCTATATTTACCCCTATGGATGACTCAAATAGCCCAGAATCTCCGCCTGTAGACCCTGACGCCGGCCTGCGCGACCGGCTGGCCGACGCCATGGCGGCCGAGGCCTCATTCGACGGCTGGACCCGGACGGCGCTGGCCTCCGGCGCACGGCGGCTCGAACTGCCTCCCGGCGAGGCCGACCGGCTGTTTCCCGGCGGCCCGGTCCAGCTCCTGACCCATCTCAGCCAGCGCGCCGATCTCCGCACCGTCGAGGACATGGAGAAGGAAGGCGTGGGCGCGCTCAAGATTCGCGACCGCATAAAAGGCGCCGTCCGCATCCGGCTGGAACGGCATGCCGGCGAGCGCGAGGCGGTGCGGCGGGCGCTTGCCCTCTTGGCGCTGCCCTTCAATGCCGGGCTGGCCCTAAAACTTCTCTACAAGACCGTCGATGCCATGTGGTACGCGGCCGGCGACACCAGCACCGATTTCAACTTTTACACCAAGCGCGCCACCCTGGCCGGCGTCTATTCCTCGACCTTGCTCTACTGGCTGAACGACCGTTCCGCGGGGGCCGAGGCGACGTGGTCGTTCCTCGACCGGCGCATCGACGATGTGATGAAGATCGAGAAGCTGAAGGCGCAGGTCAGGTCGTGGACCGAGGGGCGGCCCATGTCTAAGCGGACCACGTCGGCGTCACGAAAGTGACATGACCCATCTTGCGGCCGGGGCGTGCGTTGCCCTTGCCGTAGAGGTGCAGCCGCGCCGTCGGGTCGATGAGGTAGCGCTGCCAATCGGCCGCCTCGTCGCCGATCAGGTTCTCCATGCGCGAGGCCGCCAGCACGTCGACCGAGCCCAACGGCAGGCCGCAGACCGCCCGCACGAGCTGCTCGAACTGGCTGGTGGCGCAGGCGTCGATCGTCCAGTGACCTGAATTGTGCGGCCGGGGCGCCATCTCGTTGGCGAGCACGCGGCCGTCCCGGGTCACGAACATCTCCAGCGCGACCAGGCCCACCAGCTCGAGACCGTTGGCCAGCTCGACGCCGAAGCGCTCGGCCGTCGCCAGGATGCCGGCCGGCAGGTTCGAGGGCACCGTCGTGGTGCGCAGGATGCCGCCCTGATGATGGTTGAGGCCGATCGGGAAGCAGCGCGTCGTGCTGTCGAGGCCGCGCGCCACGATGGCCGAAATCTCACCCTGGAAGTCGACCAGCGCTTCCAGCACGCACTCGCGCCGCCCGAGCTTCTCCCAGGCGGCGGCCAGCTCGGTGCGGGTCGCGATGCGGGCCTGGCCCTTGCCGTCGTAGCCCTCGGTGCAGGTCTTCAGGATACCGGGGAGCGCCGTTGCCGCGGCGACGTCGGCGTCGCTGGCGATGGCCTGGTAGTCGGCGGTGCCGATGCCGAGGCCATGGAAGAACTCCTTTTCGCGCAGCCGGTGCTGGGCGACGTGGATTGGCTTCACGCCCGGCCGCACCGGCCTGTGGCGCAGGCACTCCGTGACGGCGGCCTCGGGCACGTTCTCGAACTCATAGGTGATGACGTCGACCTGGGCCGCGAACCGGGCCAGGGCCGCGGTGTCGTCGTAGCCGCCCTGGACGTGGCCGGCGGAGACCTGGGCCGCGATCGAGCCCTCGGCGTCTGGGGCGTAGACGATGCAGCGGTAGCCCAGCCGGGCGGCTGCCAGTGCGGTCATGCGGCCCAACTGGCCGCTGCCCAGGATGCCGATGGTCGATCCCGGCGGCAGAGACTTGGACGAACCCATCAGCGACGAAGGCATCAGCGGTGAGGCTTTGTGTCGTCGGACGGCATCTTGGCAACGGCTGAAGTCTGGCGGCCTCGCCAGCGCTCCAGAGCGGCCATTATTTTGACATCGCCAAGACCGACGATGGATGCAGCCAGAAGTGCAGCATTGACCGCTCCGGCACGCCCGATGGCCAGCGTGCCGACGGGGATGCCGGCCGGCATCTGGACGATGGACAGCAGACTATCCTGACCCTTGAGGGCGGCGCTTTCGACCGGCACACCCAGCACCGGCAGCGGTGTCATGGAAGCGGTCATGCCCGGCAAATGGGCAGCGCCGCCGGCGCCAGCGATGATGACCTTGAGGCCGCGGCCCTTGGCGGCCGAGGCGTAGGCCATCATGCGCTTGGGAGTCCGGTGGGCGGAAATGATGCGGGCTTCGAACGGCACGCCTAGCGCCTCCAGCGTCTCGGCCGTGTGGCGCATGGTGGCCCAGTCGGACTGGCTGCCCATGATGAGGCCGACCATGGGCGACGGGCGGCGTTTGGCGGTTTTCTTAGCCATCAAATTCTCGGGGGCTTCTTCTCAGGCGATGATATCGGGAATGAGCTGGCTTTCCAGCTTGAGGATCTGGTCCTTGAGCCCGAGCTTGCGCTTCTTCAGGCGCTGGAGCTGGAGCTGGTCGAAGGGCGGTTTTTCGATCAGCCGGTCGATGACCTCGTCGAGGTCGCGATGCTCGATCTTCAAGGTTTCGAGCTTGGCCTTGATCGCCTCGGCGTCCAGCGGATCCGACGTTGTGTCGTTCATACTCGGCGCACTCGTCTCCGGCGGGCTGGTCACGTCGCTCTGCGCCGTGTACCCCTTCGCCCGCCCAAAGGGAAGCTCCCTGGGGACGATCAACAGCCCGCCGCGATGTCCGATTTCCTCCCCCATCCGTTCTGGAATTTCTCGCTCGAAATCTACAGCGGCGAGGGTGTGGCCGAGGCCTGCCTCGACCTCCAGGAGCGCCGTGGCTGCGACGTGAACATATTGCTGTTCTGTTGCTGGCTGGGCGCCTCGGGGCGGCCGACCCTGACGGCCGACCGGCTGCGCGCGCTCCTGAAGGTGAGCGACGCCTGGCAGGCCGAGGTCGTCCGCCCGCTGCGCGGGGTGCGGCGGCTGCTGAAGGACCAGCCGTGGCCGGGCGCGCTGCCCGAGACCGTCGATGCCGTGCGCCGCCGCGTGGCCGACGCCGAACTGGCGGCCGAGCATGCCGAGCAGATCAAGCTCGCGAACCTCCACATGCCGCCGGCTGACCGCGACCGACCGGTCGAGACGCGGCTCAGTGCCGCCGTCGGCAATCTCGGCGTCTATGCCGTCTGCCTCGGTGTCGTGCCCGACGCCCTGGATCGCGCCGCCGTCGTCGCCTTGGCGGCTGCCACCTTCCCCGGCCTGCCGCGGCAGGAGATCGAGCGCGCCGTCGGAGTCTGAGCGGCGCCGCCTCATAGGAGGTTTCACGATGACCATCACCATTACCGCCTTTGAACGCTCACCCGATGGCGGCAAGGGGTTGGCGCGCGATGCGCGCGTTCGCTGGGCGCTCGAAGAAGTAGGCCAGCCTTACGAGGTCCGCCTTGTTTCGTTTCGCGCGATGAAGGAACCCGCGCATCTGGCGCTTCATCCCTTCGGCCAGATTCCGACCTACGAGGAAGGCGATCTCGCCCTGTTCGAGACAGGGTCGATCGTCTTCCATATCGCCGGGCACCATGTGGGCCTGCTGCCAGACGATCCCGATGCGCGGGCGCGCGCGATCACTTGGATGTTCGCCGCGCTCAGCACGGTGGAGCCGCCGATCCTCGAACTCGCAAACGCCAGGCTTCTCGAGGGCGACAAGCCCTGGAGCAGGGAGCGCCTGCCTCTGGTCGTGGATCGCGTCCGCGACCGGTTGAAGCAACTTTCCGCTCGCCTAGGCAGAGCCGACTGGCTCGCTGGTGGGTTCAGCGCCGGCGACCTGATGATGGTTTCGGTGCTGCTCAGATTGAAGCCATCGGGTATCCTGGACGAATATGCGAACCTGGCCGCCTATCTCGCCCGCGGTGAAGCGCGGCCCGCCTACAAGCGGGCTTTCGACGCTCAATTGGCGGTCAACACCGGCAAGCCGCCGACCGGCTGAGCGATGACGAGCCACATTGGGTCAGATATGCGAACCATCTTACAGATTTATGCACAAGGCGGTGGATGGCGCTTGAATCGGCGTGACTCGACCATAAGTCAGAGTCAGACTTTGTCGTCCCATCCAGCTCGGAGGTCGCCTATATGAGCAGCGTGGACCACATCGAAGCACTCAAGGCCAAGCACGCTTCCCTTGAGCAAGCGATCACGAAGGAAGTCAGACGGCCGCATCCCGACGACGACGTCGTGTGCAGCCTCAAGAAGCGAAAACTCCAGATCAAGGACGAGATCAACCGGCTGAGTTCGCCGACCTCGCACTGAGGTTGGGCGTTCCTGTCAGGTGATGCCCGCCCAGCGGGCGAGCGCCACTGCGCCGACGGCCGCGAAAAGCCCCGGCGTAAATCCGCCGAACGCGCGCGTCACCACAGCGGCCGCGACCGCGCCCGCAAGGAAGGCACCGCCGCCTTGTGTGAGCGGCACGACCGCGGCCGAAACCAGCACGGCCCCGGGCGCGTGATCGAGGATGGCCACGATGAAGCGATGCCGGCCGAGCCAGCGCATGGCGAGGAAGCCGCCGCCCTTGGCCACCATCGCCGTCAGCGCCATCACGAAAATCGCGACCAGGGTTTCAGGATTGGCGGACATCGCGCTTCTTCATATCTCTGAGCGCGCCGTAGATGCCGCCAGCCAGGCCGCCGATCACGATGTACCAGTTGCCGCCGATCAACCATTTTGACGCGAGCGCCGCGGCGATCGCCACGGCCCAGGGGGCGAGGTCGCGCCGGCCGCGGAACATGATGGTGGCCACCACGACGAAGACGGCGATGGCCACGAAGTCGAGGCCGAAGCGGCGCGCGGTGCCGGGATCGGACAACACGCCGCCGGCCGCAAGATGGCCGACCAGTGTCGAGCCCGACCAGATGCAGGCCATGATGAAGCCGCCGCCCAGGAACTTGCCGAGATCGCCCTCGCCGCGCCGGTACTCGGCGATGTTGAGCGCCCAGTTCTGATCGACGGTCGCGTACCACACCGGCGGCTGCAGCCACCACGGCAGGTGCGGCATGTAGGGCTGCAGTGCCGCACCCATCACGAAGTAGCGCAGGTTTGCCACGAACACCGAAACCGCGAGCGCGATCAGCGGCAGCGGCTGGGCCCAGACGTCGAGCGCCACCATCTGGCTGGTGCCGGCCATCACGGTGAAGCTCATCAGCGTCGTCTCGAAGGCGCTCAGCCCCTTCTGGGCAGCGGCGACGCCGAAACCGATGCCGAAGGGAAGCGAGGCGAGTCCGGGCAAGACCATCCGGAGCGCGCCTGCCTGGAAACTGCGCCAGGTGACGCGCGCGGACAGGGACATTGCGCGCGCAACTTATGGCAGGCGCGCCGAGGGTGGAAACGAGTTTACCTCGTGCGCCCGATACGAAGACTAGTTCAGCTTGTGCAGGTTGACGGTCCAGGCGGTCGGGCCGAACGCGCCGCCGCGCGAACTGCCGCTGCATTGCGCGACATCGTCGGCGCCGCGCTGGCAGGTGAGTTGGTCGGCGTACCAGCGCGAGCCGTCGTTGCAGGTCGTGTCGGCATCGCGCAGGCGCAGCACCGCGCCTTCGAAGCGTCCTTGGGCGCGCGTGCGGCAGGCGGTGCGGCCGCGACGCCATTCGAGCTGGCCGTTGCCGTTGACGTCGAAACAGTAGGACGACACGCCGGCCTGCGGCTGGTTGCGCTCGTGGCGGAAGGGATCGGTGCGCCAGCATCCTGCGAGGAATGACATGTTGTTGGTGGGCGCGGGCAGGCGCAGCCGGTCGTCGCCGGGCCGGCGGGGCTGTACCGGCGGGGCCGGCGGCGGTGTCGGCGCGGCGGCCTTCGGGGGCGTTGGTGGCGGCACGGGTGTCGGCGCGGGCGGTGGTGGTGCGACGGCGACCTGCGGCGGCTTCGGTGCTTCGGGTGGCTTGCAGTCGCCGATGCGTCGCTTCAGTTCGGCCTCGACCAGCGACAGTTCGACCTGAAGGATCTTGCCCTGCGCCGTTTCGGTCGACAGCGAGGCCTTCAGCAGCGGCAGAGAATCGTGCGGGGCCGGCGGTGCGGGTGGCGCAGGCGGGCCCTCGCGGGTGACGAGCGTTAGCGCGGGATCGGCCGGTAGGCAGCCGCGCAGCAGCCAAGCACCGGCGAGGACCAGCAGAAGCAACGGCAGGGCGGCGGCAAGCGAGCGCGCCCAAGGGATGATGGTGGACCGCGGAGCTCCAGCTCCGCTCATGAGCGGGCTTGGAAGCCCGCGGTCCGGTTGAGGATCGAGGACCGAGCGGCGTCCCGGCACCGCGGCAACGCCGAGCGGCAGGAGGGCGGCGGCCTCCTCTTTTTCGTAGCCCCAGGCGACGATGACGGGCCGGTCGCCGACCAGGAAAATGAAGGAGGGTGAGGGCGCCCGCGCCGCGAGTTTTAGCGAGAGGCCGACCAGGCCGGTGTCCTCGCGCGGGCCGGTCGAGGCCAGCGCATCGCCCAGGCGCCGGATCTCGGCCAGAAGGCGATCGACCTCGGCCAGCACCTCGGCGCGCCGCGCCGGGTCGAGATCGGCCACCGGCTGGACGGTCCCCGGCCAGCCGGCATGCCAGTCGATCGCGGTACCGTCCTCGTGCAGCTGCGGATCGGCCAGCAGGTCGGCGGCGGCATTGCCTAGCCGGCGGCGGACGACACGGCGCAGTTGCGGGGCGGCGTTGTGCAGCGGTTCGCCGCGCACGCCCAGGGGGCGCACGCCGCTTCTTGTCGTGACAACGAGGGTTGAATCGCCAGGCATCGAAGCGGCGAAAGTAGCGCGGTGATTATGGCGGGGCGATGGTCCCGATTAGACCGCTTTGGCCCATTCGCGCAGCACGAATTTCTGGACCTTGCCGGTGGACGTCATGGGCAGATCGCGGAAGACCACGTGGCGGGGGCATTTGTAGGAGGCGAGGTTGGCGCGGCAGTGGGCCACGATCTCCTCCGCCGTCACCGTGGCACCGGGCTTCAGCATCACGAAGGCGCACGGCGTCTCGCCCCATTTCTCGTCCGGCTTGGCGACCACGGCCACGTTGGCGACCGCCGGATGTTCGATGATCACACTTTCGACCTCGATGGTCGAGATGTTCTCGCCGCCCGAGATGATGATGTCCTTGGAGCGGTCGCGCAGCTCGATGTAGCCGTCCTCGTGCAGCACGCCGAGATCGCCGGAATGAAACCAGCCGTGCGCGAAGGACTCCTGGGTGGCCTTGGGATTCTTGAGATAGCCCTTCATCACCAGATTGCCGCGGAACATGACCTCGCCCATCGTCGCGCCATCGCGCGGCACGTCCTTCATGGTGGCGGGATCCATCACCGTGACGCCGTCCTCGGCGGTGTAGCGCACGCCCTGACGCGCCTTCAGCCGCGCCCGCTCGTGCGAGGGCAGCGCGTCCCAGGCCTCGTGCCAGGAGCAGATCGTCGCTGGGCCGTAGACCTCGGTGAGGCCGTAGACATGGGTGACGCGGAAATTCTCCTTCTCCAGTGCTTCCAGCACGGCGGCAGGCGGCGGCGCGGCCGCGGTCATGAACTCGACCTTGCGCGCGAGCGGCCGGCGCTCCTCGGGCGTGGCGCCGATGATGAACTGCATGATGATGGGCGCGCCGCACATGTGCGTGACGCCGTGATCGGCCAGCGCATCGAAGATCGTCTTGGCGGCGGCGCGACGCAGGCAGACGCTGGTGCCGCCGACCAGCGCCAGGGTCCAGGGGAAGCACCAGCCGTTGCAGTGGAACATCGGCAGCGTCCAGAGATAGGTCGGGTGCAGGCCGGTCGGCCATTGCGTGGCGTTGCCGTAGGCCGAGAGCGCGGCGCCGCGATGGCTGAACACCACGCCCTTGGGATTGCCGGTGGTGCCCGAGGTGTAGTTGAGCGAGATCGCATTCCATTCGTCGGCGGGATATTGCCAGGCGTAGTCGGGATCGCCGGTGGCGATGAACTCTTCCCAGGTCGTGTCGCCGATCTGGGCGCGGTCGTCGCAGGCGGGATCGTCGATATCGACCACCAGCGGCTGGACCTTGGCGATGGCCAGCGCCTCGGTCATGACGCGGTGATATTCGCGGTCGACCAGCAGCACCTTGGTCTCGCTGTGGTCGAGGATGAAGGCCAGCATTGCGGCATCGAGGCGGGTGTTGAGCGAGTTCAGTACCGCGCCGGTCATCGGCACGCCGAAATGCGCCTCATACATCTCGGGAATGTTGGGCGCCATGATCGCCACCGTGTCGCCGATGCCGATTCCGACCTTTTCAAGGGCCGAGGCGAGGCGGCGGCAGCGCGTATAAGTTTCGGACCAGCTCTGGCGGCGCGCGCCATGCACCAGCGCCACGTGGTCGGGATAGACGCTTGAGGTGCGCTCGATGAACTGAAGCGGCGTCAGCGCCGCGTAGTTGGCGGCCGTCTTGTCGAGGTCGCGCTCGTAGATGTTGTGAGCGGCCAGAGCGACCCTGTGCGAAACGGGCCGGGCGCCGGGCATGCGGGCCACCGACGGGCGGCTCTTGACCGACCGTCGCATCGCCGGCCGCGCCAGCGGCTTGGGAGCTGACTTCAGAAGCGACTTGGGAAGCGGCAGCTTCTTTGTCGCGGATTTCGCGGCGCGGCGCGACGGCTTGCGGGAGCCGGCTGATTTGGCTTTTGCCGGCTTGGCCTTCGCCGACTTGGCCGGCGGACGTTTGCCCTTGCCGGCTCCTTTCCTGGACTTGCCTTTGGCCATGCTTGCTTCCCGTTGGTGCCCTTGTCAGTCTGACGATCCTAGCCCATCAACCGGCCAAGCGACAGAAACTGCGGAGGAAACGATGGCCGTCGGGGACAAGTATCGGGCGCTGCATGCGCGCTCGCTGGCCGATCCCGAAGGGTTCTGGGCCGAGCAGGCCCAGGCGATCGACTGGACGAGGCGCTGGGACAAGGTGCTCGACGCAGCCAACCCACCTTTCTATCGCTGGTTCGCCGGCGGGGAACTCAATGCCTGTCACAATGCGCTCGATCGGCACGTGGCGGGCGGGCGCGCCGACCAGGCGGCGCTGATCTACGATTCGCCCGTCACCAACACAAAAAAGAGTTTCACCTATCGCGAGCTGCGCGACCAGGTGGCGAAGATCGCTGGCATGATCGCCGCGCAAGGCGTGACCAAGGGCGACCGCGTCATTCTTTATATGCCGATGATCCCCGAAGCGGTGATGGCGATGCTGGCCTGCGCGCGGCTGGGCGCCGTGCACTCCGTGGTGTTCGGCGGCTTCGCGGCCAAGGAACTGTCCAGCCGCATTGACGATTGCCTGCCCAAGCTGATCCTGACGGCCTCGTGCGGCATCGAGCCCACGCGCGTCGTGCAGTACAAGCCCTTGATCGACCAGGCGATCGAGCAGGCCCAGCATAAAGTGCCTAAGGTGATCGTGCTGCAGCGGCCGCAGGCCGAGGCGGCGATGACGAAGGGCCGCGACCTCGACTGGAACGAGGCGCTCGCGGCGGCCATGCCGGCGGCCTGCGTGCCGATGAAGGCGACCGACCCGCTCTATATTCTTTATACGTCGGGCACGACCGGCCAGCCCAAGGGCGTGGTGCGCGACACCGGCGGCTATTGTGTTGCGCTCGCCTGGTCGATGAAGAATCTCTACGGCGTTAAACCGGGCGAGGTCTATTGGTGCGCGTCGGACGTGGGCTGGGTCGTGGGCCACAGCTACATCGTCTACGGGCCGCTCATCCACGGTGCCACCACCATCCTCTACGAGGGCAAGCCGGTGGGCACGCCCGATGCCGGCGCCTTCTGGCGCGTTATCTCCGAGCACAAGGCGATGGCGCTGTTCACCGCGCCCACGGCGTTCCGAGCCATCAAGCGCGAGGATCCCGACGGCAAGCTACTCAAGACCTACGACCTCTCCAAATTCCGCACGCTCTTCCTGGCAGGCGAGCGCGGCGATCCGCCGACAGTGGAATGGGCGCAGAAGCTTTTAGGCGTGCCGGTGGTCGATCACTGGTGGCAAACCGAGACCGGCTGGGCGATCTGCGGCAACTTCCAGGGCCTCGACCCGATGACGGTGAAGCTGGGCTCCACGTCGGTGCCGTCGCCGGGCTGGCATCTCGATGTGATGGACGAGAACGGCAAGAAGATGAAGCCGGGCGAGGTGGGGGCGCTGGCGGGCAGGCTGCCGCTGCCGCCGGGGACTTTCCCGACCCTGTGGAACGCCGACGAGCGTTACAAGCAAAGCTACATGAGCGAGTTTCCCGGCTACTACAAAACCGGCGACGCCGGCTTCATCGACGCCGACGGCTACGTCTCGGTGATGACGCGCGTCGACGACGTGATCAACGTCGCGGGCCATCGCCTCTCGACGGGCCAGATCGAGGAAGTACTGGGCGCGCACAACGATGTCGCCGAATGCGCGGTGATCGGTATCGCCGACGAATTGAAGGGGCAGGTGCCCCTCGGCTTCCTGGTGCTGAAGGCGGGCGTCAACCGTCCGACTCAGGAGATCACCAGCGAAGTGGTGCAGATGGTGCGCGACCGCATCGGGCCTGTTGCTTTCTTCAAGAGTGCGCTGGTGGTCCAGCGCCTGCCCAAGACCCGCTCGGGCAAGATCCTGCGCGGCACGATGCAGAGGATGGCCGACAGCCAGCCGTGGACGCTCCCGGCCACCATCGAAGATCCGGCCGTGCTCGACGAAATCAACGACGGCCTTAAAGCGGCGGGGTTTGCGGCGAAGGGCTAATCGTTGCCCACCCTTCGAGACGCACGCCCTTGGCGTGCTCCTCAGGGTGAGGTCGTTGTGTTGCGACTGACTAACCTCATCCTGAGGAGCCGCGCAGAGCGCGGCGTCTCGAAGGATGGGCCACAGTAAAGGACAGGAAGAATGACTCTCGACATCAACCGCCCCGATCTCACCGTGGGCGTCGTGGGAACTGGCGCCATGGGCCGCGGCATCGCGCAGGTGACGGCGCAAGGGGGCATGAAGGCCGTCATGTTCGATGCCGCCCCCGGCGGAGCGGCGAAAGCCAAGGCCGCAATCCTGGAGACGCTGAAGGGGCTGGTCGCCAAGGGACGGCTGACCGACGCCGACCTCGCCAAGGTCGACGCCAACCTCGGGGTTGCCGAGACAATGGCCGACCTCAAGCCGTGCCATGTCGTGGTCGAGGCGGTGTTCGAAAATCTCGAAGTGAAGCAGAAGCTGTTCGGCGAGCTCGAGGCTGTGCTGGCGCCGGATGCGATCCTGGCGTCGAACACCTCCTCGATCCGCATCGCCTCGATCGCGCGCGCGCTGAAAAATCGCGACCGCGTCTGCGGCATGCACTATTTCAATCCCGTGCCTTTGATGAAGCTCGTCGAGGTCATCCGCGCCACCGACACGGCGCAGTGGGTGGTCGATGCGATGGTGGCGCTGGGCAAGCGCCAGACGCGCGTGCCCGTGGTGGTGGGCGACACGCCGGGCTTCCTGGTCAATCTCGGCGGCACGGCGATCGGTACCGAGGGCCTACGTATTTATCAGGAAGGCCGCGCGACCCCGAGCCAGGTCGACGCCGTGATGCGCGATTCTTGCGG